>JBOFWE010000034.1:0-22695 GCA_051653465.1 Selenomonadaceae bacterium
TGCTAGATGCTTTTTATGAAGGGATAGATGATGCCCTTTCTTTAGCTGAGAGGTTTTCAGTTATGCCAGAAATAATTCGGTTAAGAATCAAACTGTTTGAAAAGCCTGTATATTAAGAAAATGCCGCGGGCATTTGCTCGCGGCTAAAATTTATAAAGAGGTGATATTTGTTGAATGGCATAAAAAGATTAACCAAAGAACCGTTTGTTATTTTCTTTATTTCAATCAACATCGTAGCTTTTTTGTATGCGTTTAATATACCTAGTCACCTTAGATATGCTGCCGAAAACACATTTTCCAAGCCAAATACCTCCATATCCTCTGTGAACATTGGCATTTGCGAGGGTGAAAATAATTATTATTCTGACGAATTTAATATTGACGACAACGTTGCAATTGTCCCCTTGTATAAATACAGCAAACCCACTATATATCTATACGGAGAAACGGCAAACAGCTATGATCCCGTCACTATTTATATTAATGGTAAATCCACGAATAAAATTGATATAACGGATGATTCTGTTTCTTTGCATTTTTGGAATAATATTTATATAAATAGAGTATTTGTCGCGAAGATAAATTTAAAAAAAGGAACAAACGAAATAACCATAGCTAGTGGAAACATTCAAAAAAAATATAAAATAGGCATACGAGAAGAAAAACCACATATAATCAAAAATGATTTTCTTGACACTTTGCCTATGGCTAAAAATCCAGTTTCGTAGGATAAAATAAATAAAGCCGCCTCTTTTTAGGGGCGGTAAAAAATAGATTTTTATATAGAACATATGTACTTAAAGGAGCTGATTTTATGGCACAAATACGAACGAAAAGGAGAAAGTCATCTTATAGCTATTTCTTTGAGACCGCAAAGATAGACGGTAAAAGAAAACGTATCGAACGAAGTGGTTTTGAAACGGAAACAGAGGCATATAATGCCGGTGTAAAAGCCTATGAAGAATATGCGTCGTCTGGAAATGTTTTTACCCTTACAGAGCTTTCAGTTGCTGATTTTTTGGATATTTGGTACGAACGGGCCAAACTAAAAGCCAGAAACAACACGCAAGCAAATTATGAAAAAATGATCCGTGTCCATATTAAACCAGCACTTGGAACTTATCGGCTCAAGACCATAACGCCCGCAGTAATCGATGCATGGGTTATCGGGAAGATCCACAGCGGATATGCCCGCAGCACGGTCGACAGCATGCTAAAGGTGTTTAAAAAGGCTATGGACTACGCCGTATATCCTGGGGAATACATCAAAGAAAACCCTGCCAGATATATAACTGTCCCGAAGGACGGAAAAAAACCTGCAGATACGGTTCGCATTCCTATCACGCTGGACGAATTGAATAAGATACTGGAACGCTTCCCCTTCGGCAACCCATACCACATGCCTATCCTTCTTGGATACTTCACTGGCTGTCGCATTGGTGAGGCTATGGGGTTAACCTGGGATGATATTGATCTTAGCGGAAAAACACTGACGATTCACCGGCAGCTGCAACGTATTATCGGGAACGGGGGGAAATGGTACCTCTGCCCTGTAAAGACGGATTCCAGTAACCGCACTATAACCATTGGTGATAAGCTGATTGCGCTCTTAAAGAAATGGAAAACTCAACAAGCTACCAATGAAATGAAATACGGGGCTTTTTATTTTCTCAACTATGTTATAAACGATACCGACTCTAGCGGTCGTAAGATAAAGACCGTGGTTGAACAGGCAAAAGGAACTCAAGTTTCCCCAGGAGCTGTTGCCCACTTCGTTTGCACACAGGAAAACGGCAAGAACGTCAAGCAGACCTCTTTCGCGTATGTAAACTCGGTCATACGCGATGAACTTGGGATTAAGAATTTCAACTTCCACACACTTCGGCATACGAACGCTACAACCTTAATTGAGAACGGGGCCCCCATCAAAGACGTAACGTCCCGACTAGGACATTCCAGTATTGAAATAACAATGGACACCTATACCCATAATACTAATAAAATGAAAAACGAGTCTGCCGACATCCTCGACCGTATCACTAAAATAAACTAAAAAAATGTCTACATTCTTGTCTACCAACCTATCCGGCGTAGACAAAATGTAGACATTTTCTATATAAGCGTAGACATTCATTTTTACAAACCCAATAAAATCAACGGTTCGCGATGGATTGAAAGAAGAAAATCACCATATGCCCCGGAAACCACTGAACCGTGGGAATGTCTTTTTTTATTTCTTCCATTTCTCTTATCGTCCTTTTACAACCCCTTGCTTTATAAGGGATTTTATTATTTTATGACTATATCGTCTCGAATTATCTTGTTAAATATTTTATATTTGTCATGCGAAAATGTAGACATTGGTAGACAAACACAGACAAATAAAAAATCGGCATCACTTTTAGGGCGACGTCGTCTTCCTCTATTATAATTGATAATATTATAAAAAGCAAAAAACCGGTGAAAGCAAAGGCTCAGCCCTCGATTCACCACCATGCCGGTATTTTTTACAAAGAAACCGCCGGTATAGATTTATACCGGCGGTCTGTCTCATGGTAAAGTTTTTAAATGATCAAACGGCCAGAAAACCAATATGGCCTTGCCCTTGATCAGGTTGAACGGCACAAAGCCTACATCCGCAAAGCGGCTGTCCTCAGAATTGTTCCGGTTATCACCCATAACAAAAATATGGCCTTCAGGAACCGTTGACAGCGGATAGTCGCCACGGGTCTGGCTCAGTATATACGGTTCGTTCATCAGCTGCTGATTGACGAATACACGTCCATCCTTGATTTCAATGGTATCACCCGGTACAGCAATGACGCGTTTGATGAAATCACGGCTCTGATCCTGTGGATACCGGAATACCAGCACTTCGCCGCGTTCCGGAGCCCGGAAGCGATAGATAAATTTATTTACTACCAGTCGTTCCTGATTGAGCAGCGTCGGTCGCATGGAGGGTCCATCTACCAGATAAAGCTCCACAATAAAGTAGCGGATAAAAAATGCCAACACGACGGCAACTAATATGGAAACGACCCAGTCTTTAACTTCTTCACCAAGTGAATTACTCATAACTCAGCCTCCTGCCAAATAAAAAGAATAGGGACTGTCCCCAGTCCCTATCACCTTTATCAGCGTTTTTCTTTAATACGAGCAGCTTTACCCGTAAGAGCGCGCAGATAGTAAAGTTTTGCCCGGCGGACAATACCTTTACGCACAACATCGATCTTTTCAAGTCTCGGGGAATGTACCGGGAAAGTACGTTCAACACCAATACCGTAAGAAATACGTCTTACTGTAAATGTTTCACGGACGCCTGTACCCTGACGAGCAATAACAACGCCTTCAAACATCTGGATACGTTCGCGCGTACCTTCGACAACCTTTACGTGAGCACGTACTGTGTCACCAGGTGCGAATACCGGAATGTCAGAACGGAGCTGTTCTTGTTCTAAAGCTTGAATAATGTTCATGTGTATGTTTCCTCCTTATTTAGACGTTCATGGTAAATCTTATAGTCATTACTCAGAGGACCGCCCAGATATTATAGAATTATATCACAAAGCCCATGACAATTCAAATCTTTTATGACAAATTTATAGATTGTCAGCCGCAGCTTTGAGTTTTTGCAGAATTTTTTTATCCTCTTCACTGAGGTCGGCAGTTACCAGTAAATCCGGCCGCTGGCGCAGCGTAATGCGCAGTGACTGCTCCCGGCGCCAGGCACGAATCCGGGCATGATCCCCCGATAATAAAACCTCCGGTACCTCAAGACCCTCATACTCGCGCGGACGCGTATATTGCGGATGCTCTAAGAGCCCTCCGTAAAAGGAATCCGTCGGCGCTGAATCAGCCGAACCAAGAACCCCCGGCAGCATTCTTGCCACGGCATCAACCATGACCATTGCCGGCAGTTCACCGCCCGTCAGCACATAATCGCCAATCGACAGGCTTTCATCCGCCAGCGTATCGGCAATCCTGGCATCAAAGCCTTCATAATGACCACAAATAAAGATGAGCTGCTGATACCCAGCCAGCTCACGGGCCTTCGCCTGGGTAAAAGGCTTGCCGCTCGGGCACATCAAAAGCACACGCCGCTCTTGATAATCCGTGGTCTGCTTGATATGGTCCACGGCACGAAACAACGGTTCTGGCTTCAATACCATGCCGCTGCCGCCGCCAAAGGGAGAATCATCGACCTGCTTATGCTTATCATAGGCAAAATCACGAAAATTCGTGACAGAAATATCAAGAATATTATTGTCAATTGCCCGCTTGACAATGCTGTGCCCAAACGGACCGTCAAACATCTCGGGAAACAAGGAAAGAATATCAATCCGCATGCTTATTCATCCACTTCCGGCAAAGTAACCGTCATTTTACTATTCTCAAGATCAATTGAGGTAACCACTGTTTTTAATGCCGGCACCAGGATCTGCTCCGCCCGGCCCTTGCTACCGACCACATAAACATCATTGCTGCCCGTCTTGAGGATTTCCACAATCTGGCCTATATGTCCAGCCTGCGCATCATATACTTCCAGACCAATAATGTCAAAACTATAATATTCCCCTTCGCCAAGCGGTGCTACCTCAGAGCGCTTCACCTTGAGAAGCTGTCCGTTGCGTGCGGCCACAGCCTCACGGTTATCCATATCCTTGAATTTAAGGATAACAAACTGTTTATTGTGCTTAACCGAGGTAATAGTAACCTCTTCTTCTTCCAAATATGCCTTCTTCAGGGAATCAAACCGATCCGGAAAATCGGTGAGCGGAATAATGCGGACTTCCCCTCGCACGCCATGCGGTGCTCCGACCTTGCCGATAACAATCATCTTTTCCATGAAATTAGCTGCGGAAGGCAATAATATTGCCATCTTCTACCAAAATTTCAGTATTGACAATTTCCTGCATGCGATCGCCAACTTTAACCTCAACCACACGTTCCATTGTCCCCTGAATAATCTCCGCTCCGATTTCAAGGTTTTCTGTTTCCTGCGCCTTGGCAAGCAGCTGCTGTCTGGCATCCATTCGTTTATGGCGTTCGACTTCGATCTGATGGCGCACGCCAGCCACAGCCTGCGGGCCCTGGGCTTCGGCATCCGTCAAGATGCGCTTTGCGTCAAGCTCGAGCTGCTGAAGTTCAAGGTCAATCTTTTCAATATTGCTCTGAATTTTTTCTGCTATATTCTTTTTTAAATCTTCAGTAACTTTCGCCTTTACTGTTACTGGGCATCGTAAAGTCATGCTTTCCATAATAACGCCTCATTTCATCAAAATATGTATTTTATGTTGTACCCATAAAGAAACAGCGGCAATAATCCTTACTTTCGTAGAATGGATTTTTTGCCGCAGTTTTCAAATAATCTCAACAGTGACTTTTTTATTTTCGCGGGTAGCCGCAGCTTTGACAACCGTGCGCATAGCTTTGGCAATGCGCCCCTGTTTGCCAATAACTTTACCCATATCCTCCGGTGCAACATGGAGTTCATACAAAGTCGTGCTGGAATCAGATTTCTCATCCACCACGACCTGTTCCGGATTCTGTACTAATGATTTGGCGATAACTTCCACAAGTTCTTTCATGTCTGTTTATGCCTCTTTCTTAGTTCTTCGCGCGTTTTGCTTCATCAAACTTAGTCATGATACCCTGTTTCTTCAACAAAGATTTAACGGTATCTGTAGGTTGAGCACCTTTGTTCATCCATTCAAGAACCTTTGCTTCGTCAATGTTAACAATTGCCGGTTCTTTTGTGGAGTCGTAGTTACCTAAAATCTCGATAAAACGACCATCACGCGGGGAACGGGAATCAGCTACAACGATACGATAGAAAGGATTCTTTTTTGCACCCATACGATTCAAACGAATTTTAACTGCCATCTGAAATTCACCTCCTTCAAAAAATAATGTATTAAAATCACATGAACGGCATTTTAAAGCCGCCCAGGCCCTTTTTACCACTTTGCATTTTCTTCATCTGCTTCATCATCTTGCGGACCTCTGTGAACTGCTTGATCAGGCGGTTTACATCCTGTACCTGCGTTCCACTGCCCAGCGCGATGCGCTTGCGACGGCTACCATTGATCAGCGTGACATCACGCCGCTCTTTCGGAGTCATCGAGTAGATGATCGCTTCAATGCGTTTGATTTCCTTGCCGTTGAGATCGACTTCCCCCAGCTGTTTGCGCATGCCGCCCATCCCCGGGATCATCCCAAGAATCTGATCCAGCGAACCGAGCTTGCGAACCTGATGCATCTGAGAGATGAAATCATCGAGCGTAAACTCATCTTTGCGCAGCTTTTTCTCCATCTTTTTGGCTTCTTCGACATCAAAGGCATCCTGCGCCTTTTCGATCAGGGAGAGAACATCCCCCATGCCGAGAATTCTCGATGCCATGCGATCCGGATAGAAAACCTCAAGTGCTTCGAGCTTTTCCCCCATACCGACAAACTTGATCGGACAGCCAGTCACTGCCTTGACGGACAGCGCCGCACCACCGCGGGCATCGCCATCGAGCTTTGTCAAAATAACACCATCAAGGCCGAGATCCTTGTTGAAGCTTTCAGCTACGTTCACCGCATCCTGCCCTGTCATAGCATCAACAACCAGCAGAATTTCATGCGGGCGAACTTCCTGTTTGATCGACTTAAGCTCCTGCATCAGCTCTTCATTGATGTGCAGACGGCCGGCCGTATCGATGATGACGATATCATTGACATGCGAAGCTGCATGTTCAATGGCCTTTTCCGCAATTGTCACCGCATCGGTGCCCTCTGCCATGGCAAATACCGGTACATCAAGCTGCTCACCGAGAACCTGCAGCTGCTTAACAGCCGCCGGCCGGTAGATATCAGCCGCAACCAAGAGTGGTCGCTTGCCCTGCTTTTTCATTGACAACGCAAGTTTCCCTGCTGTCGTCGTCTTCCCTGCCCCCTGCAAACCGACCATCATGATGACCGTCGGCGGCTTAGGAGAAATTGCGATACGGCTCTGTGTACCGCCCATGAGCTCGGTAAGCTCTTCATTTACAATCTTTATGACAACCTGCGCCGGGCTCAGGGTTTCAAGAACCTCCTGGCCGATTGCACGTTCCTTTACCTTGGCAACAAAATCCTTAACAACCTTAAAGTTTACATCTGCTTCCAAAAGGGCCATGCGCACTTCGCGCATCGCATCATTGACATCCGATTCCGTCAGCTTGCCATGGCCACGCAACTTTTTAAATGTCTCCTGTAAGCGATCTGCTAAGCCTTCAAAAATCAAATCTATGCCCCCCTGACCTTACCAATCAAGTTGGCAAGCCTCTTTATCAAATCATCTATATCTGAACTGTTATCTTCACGTTTTAATTTCTGCATCATATGGACTACCGCCTGCAGTTCATCGCGTTCACTTTCGTGGCGCGCCACCAGACCCAGCTTGTTTTCGTAATCGCGCAGCGATTGCTCCGACCGGTGAATGATATCATACACCGCCTGTCGCGATATCCCAAGTTCACTGCCAATCTCCGACAATGAAAAGTCTTCAAACAGATGCATTTCCAGGCATCGCTGCTGCTTTTCCGTCAGCAAGGCCCCATAAAAATCAAACAAAGCACTCATCTGCAGCAATTTTTCCAGCATGCGAATCACCCGGATTCATTAGATTTCTGACAAGTAAATTTACTTGACTTTGTTATTATACAGAAGCCCTCAATTATTGTCAAGCATTTTTACTTGTCGGAAAACAATGCCTGAGCAAAATCCTCCGCATTAAACGGACGCAGATCATCCACGCCTTCGCCGACACCGATCCATTTTACCGGCATCTTAAGCTCAGCCTTGATGCCGACGACAACCCCACCCTTAGCCGTGCCATCGAGCTTGGTCAGGACAACACCGGAAATCGGAGCCGCTTTGGAAAATAGATCCGCCTGATTGATTGCATTTTGTCCCGTGGTTGCATCAAGCACAAGCAAGGTTTCATGCGGCGCCGCTGGAATTTCCCGCTGAATGACCCGGTTGATCTTTTTGAGTTCTTCCATGAGATTGGATTTCGTGTGCAAGCGTCCCGCCGTATCGATAATCAACACATCTGCATTGCGGGCCTTGGCTGCATTGACAGCATCAAAGGCTACCGATGCCGGATCAGAACCCTCTTCATGCTTGATCACCTGGGCATCGATGCGCTGCCCCCAGATTTCAAGCTGATCAATGGCGGCAGCCCGGAAGGTGTCCGCAGCAGCCAAAATAACGCTTTTCCCCTGCTGCTTATAGTAGTTGCCAAGCTTGCCGATCGTTGTCGTTTTGCCAACACCATTGACGCCAATAACGAGCAACACGGTCGGACCGCTTTCGGCCATGCGGCTTTCATCGGATCCAGCGGTCAAAAGCTCACTGATCCGTCGTTCCAGAAACGGACGCAGGTCGGCCGGGGAATTTATTTCCTTCTTTTTTATGCCGCGGCGCACATCCTCCATCAAGGCCATGCTGGTCTTGACTCCGACATCTGCCGAAATCAAGGCCTCCTCGAGGTCATCGAGCAGTTCCTCCTCAATGCTTGCATAGCCTATAATGACCTGCTCTATTTTTTCAGTAAAGGACTTGCGCGTTTTTTCCAGTCCCTGTTTTAATTTATCAAAAAAGCCCATATTCCTTGCCTCCCATTATCTACTTAATCATCCAGACGAACCGATACCAGCTTCGATACGCCGTCGTCTTCAACCGTCACGCCATACATGATCTGGGCCGCTTCCATCGTTCCCTTGCGGTGCGTTACAACAATAAATTGTGTATTGACCGCATAATCCTTGAGGAACGAGCCAAAACGAGCGACATTCGCCTCATCCAGCGGGGCGTCAATTTCATCCACGACGCTAAATGGTGCCGGCCGATACTGCAAAAAGGCAAACATCAAGGCAATTACCGTCAAGGCCCTTTCCCCGCCGGAAAGCACCGACAGGCTCTGCAGTTTTTTCTCCGGCGGCTGAACGGCAATTTCAACACCGGCCGTCAAGACATTCTCCTCGTCCGTAAGCAGCAGCTCCGCCTTGCCGCCACCAAAAAGGCGGACAAAAACATCACTGAAGTGACGGCTTATTTCGGCAAAGGCTGCCTTGAACTGTTTTGTCATCGTCACATCCATTTCGGCAATAATGCCGACCAGATATTCCTTGGCAACAACCAGGTCATTTGACTGCTTTTGCAAAAAATCACAGCGCGAGGCCAATGCCTCATATTCAGAAATCGCATTGGGATTGACCGTGCCAAGCTCTGCCATTTTTCCTTCCAGCACCGCAATGCGCTGCGTCAGGGCTGATGCGGTCAGATCGAGCTGATGTTCACGGGCCTGTTCCTCGGTGAGGCGATATTCCTCGCGCAATACCTCCTCACACTGCTGCACCTCAAACTCGATGCGCGTAAGCTCGAGCTCGAGCTGGTGCATCCGGCTTTTGCCATCGTTTAGATTCCGTGCCGCCTGTTTGCTGTCACGGTCGTTTTTCTGTATTTCAACCAGCTTAGCCATCTTGACCTGATAATAATTGGCGTGATCTTTGACGGCAATTTCCTTCAAAGCCTGCAGCTGCGTTGAATCCGCCTCCAGCAGAGCAATTTCGGCATTGCTCTTTGCCGCCCCCGCTTTAATCTCCTCTGTCTCTGCCTTGTTTTTCAGCAGTTCTGCCTGGAAGCGTTCCAGCTGCCGGGAGAGATTTTCACATTGCTCGCGGCCGCGAATCACTTCCTGCTCGGCCACCGTTTTTTCAATCTGCATTTCAACGATCAGTTTGTTCAGGTCTGCTACATCCTGGCGCAGGTCCTCCAGCATTTCCTCCGCCGCAGCATCATCCGCCAGCTGCAGATTCCCCTGCCCGCGCAGCTGTTCGAGTTTTTGCTGCAAAATCCCGCGCTGCTGCAGCAAATCTGCCTTAGCGCCTTCACCCTGCAGCTTTTTCTCAGCTGCCGCCTGCTGGTGCTGGGCCAGCAGCTCGATTTCAGCTGTCTTTTTTTCACGATAAACTTTTTGTTCTGCCCGCTCCACGGCCGCCTGATTTTTACGGTGCAGCAGCTGCTGTCGTTCTGTCTCCAGTTGCTGCTGCTGCTCGAGTTTAAGGGCCAGCTCGCCCTTAAGCGTCTCCACCTTTGCCGCGGCAGCTTCACGTCTGGTGGTAAGCTCGGCAATCTCGCCACTGCGATTTAAAAAACTGCTTTCACGATGCGAAGCGCTGCCCCCCGCCATCGAGCCGCCCGGATTGAGAATTTCCCCTTCCAGGGTGACAATGCGCAGCTTATAGCCCTGCTGCTTGGCCAGTGACAGGGCATTGTCGATCTGATCGACGACAATCGTCCGTGCCAGCAAAAATTCGACTGCTTTTTTATATTTGTCATCAACAGTGACCAGCTCACTGGCATAGCCAATAAAGCCCTGGGCGACCTCTACCGCAGCATCCCGGGCCGGGTGGCGGACAGCAATCGTTGACAACGGCAAAAAGGTAACCCTTCCCAGACGTTCCTTCTTCAAAAAAGCAATCGCCTGTTTTGCCGTTTCCGCATCACGCGTGACAACATTTTGCAGATTGCCGCCAAGCGCAATTTCAATTGCCGTAACATACTGTTTTGGCACTTCGATCAGTTCGGCAACAGCGCCCTCAATGCCGGAGCGAAAGGGCATTGTGCTCCGCAGAACTGATTTTACAGCCCGGCCAAAGCCTTCATATTCAGCCTGTAAATTCGCCAGCACCTTGAGCCGGGTCGCAGCATTTTGTTCCTCCGACTGCAGCCGTTGCATTGACGTTTCCATCTGCTTTCTGGCTTCCCCAGTCGCTGCGATCTTTGCCACACATGCCTCATTTTTCGCCGTCAGGGCTTCTTCCGCTGCCTGCGCCTGCGCTGCTGCCGCTTCCATTTGCGACCAGACCTTTTCCTGCACGGCTTTTTCAGCTGTCGCAGCCTGATAAAGTTCCTGCTGTTCTTCGAGCTGGCGCTGATTTTCAGCCAGATCTCGTTCCAGCAGTGCCAGCTGTCCCGATAACTGTTGCATATCTTGCTGCTGTCGCTGCGCCCGCTGTTGCTGCTCGCGCAAAGCGGCTTCCTGTGCCTTTAGTTTTGCCTGTAATGCATCCGCCTGTTGCTGTTTTTCGGCCAGTCCGGCGATAGCTGTCCGCAGTTTTTCCTCAAGGGTCTTTTTATCTGCCATTGCCGCTTCAAGGGCTTGTTCGGCTGCCAGCTGCTCGGCAATAATTTCCTTGCGGCTGATTGCCAGCCGATCACTGGTACGCCCGCCCTGTGCCAGCCGTTCCTGTAAAATTGCAATTTCACTGTTGTTATGATCGAGTTTTCCTGACAGCTCACTGTTTTTTTCGGCAAGGAGTTTCAGGGAATTTTCAACATCGAGTAATTCCTTCCCCATTTGTTCCTTGCGTGCCTCCAGCAGCTGCACCTGCGCCTGCTGGGAAATCTCTTCATCGCGCAGCTCTTTAAGACGACGCTGACCGTCAGCCTTTTCCCCGCTGGATTTTTCGTACTTATGTAAAAGCTGTGTGAGACGGCAATCCTTATATTCCGCCTGCAGCACATTATAGGCCCGCGTCTTTTCGGCCTGCTCAGCCAGCGGTTCCAATTGATTTTCTATTTCCTGGATGATATCGGTTACGCGCAGCAGATTGGCCTCGGTATCCTCAAGCTTTCGTAAGGATTCACGCTTGCGGTTGCGGTATTTTGTAATCCCTGCCGTTTCTTCAAACAGCAGCCGCCGTTCCTCCGGCTTGCTGTTGAGCACCTGATCGATCTTATTTTGACTGATTACACTGATTGCGTCACGGCCCAGCCCCGTATCGGCAAATAAATCATAAACATCCTTTAACCGGCACTTAGCCTTATTGATGTAAAATTCACTTTCCCCGGAGCGAAACAACCGCCGGGTGACGACAACTTCCTGGAAATCAAGCGGCAGCTGGCCATCCGCATTGTCAAAGGTCAGAGAAACTTCTGCTACCCCCAGGGCCCGCCTAGAAGCACTGCCAGCAAAAATAATATCTTCCGCCTTCGTGCCGCGCAAATTGCGCACATTTTGCTCGCCCAGCACCCAGCGAATGGCGTCGGTAATATTGCTTTTCCCACTGCCATTCGGGCCGACAATTGCCGTAACCCCTTCGTGAAATTCAATTTCCAGCTTGTCGGCAAAGGACTTAAAGCCATATGCCTCTAATCTCTTCAGTTGCAAAAACTTCACCTGCCCATACGAATCCTAATTTTAACATTATATTTCATTGTATCACATTTCAGATACCAGCACAAAATTACATTGTCGCAAGCAAGCCGCTATTAAAAATGCCGCCGCAATTTTTTTGCGGCGGCTGTTTTTATTTTTTCGACTGCATTCCCATAAAGATTTTTTCCGGTGTAATCGGCAGTTCCCGGATGCGGACGCCGGTGGCATTATACACCGCATCGGCAATCGCCGGCGACGGCGTATTGATTACGACCTCACCGATTGATTTTGCCCCAAAAGGCCCCGTCGGTTCATAGCTGCTTTCAAATTTAACCGCAATCCGCCGGCCGATATCAAGTCGGCTTGGCAGCCGGTATTGCATAAAGGAATTATTGGCAATTCTACCGGTTTCCCCGATGACGACATCCTCATACAAGGCCATGCCAATCCCCTGTACAAGTCCGCCTTCTGTTTGCACCTTGGCCAGCGCCGGATTGATTACCGTACCGCAGTCAACGACAGCAGCATAGTCAATGAGCTCGATCTGCCCCGTCGCCGTATCAATCTCCACTTCGGCAATCCCGACCATATACGGCGGCGGCGATACCGGCGAGCAATGAGATTCCGTCGCATACAGCGCGGTCGAGTTGCCGCACATGGCAGCATTGGCAACATCTTTTAAGGATACGCAGCGGACACCGTCTTGTGTCATAATCTCATGGCCATCAAAAACAAGCTCCGAGACTTCACAGCCAAGCTTTTTCGCGCCCTCGGCCAAAATCCGCTGTTTCAGAGCTTCACAGGTTTTAACCACGGCCATTCCCGTGACATAGGTGGTCGAGGAGGCATAGGAACCGCAATCATACGGGGAAGTATCCGTATCAACACCATGCACGACAATATCATCCGGGCTGCAGCCGAGACATTCGGCAGCAATCTGCGCCAGAATCGTATCGCAGCCAGTGCCCATATCCGTCGCGCCGACAGCCATCGTGTAAAAGCCATCATCGTTGACTTTTATCGATACCGCCCCGGTGTCGATCTTTGAAATTCCCGAACCCTGCATGTCAAGCGACAGACCTACCCCCCGCACTTTGCCATGTCCCATTTCGCGCCGGGGATATTTTCCCTCCCAGCCGATCATCTGCTTGGCCCGGGCCAGGCAGCGATCCAACGCACAGCTTGATGCGTACTCATTGAAATAAGACGGCACAACCTGCCCCTGCTGGACCATATTGCGTTCACGCAGTTTTGCCGGATCGATCCCCAGCTTTGCTGCCAGCTCATTTACCGCTGATTCCACCGCAAAAATCCCCTGGGTTGCCCCATACCCGCGATATGCACCGGCCGCAATGGTATTCGTATAGACGACATCATAGGAAAAGCGAAATGCCTCCAGATTGCTGTTGTAAAGTGAAATCGATTTATGTCCTGACAACCCCACGGTCGTCGGACTGTGTTCGCCAAAAGCACCGGCATTCCACAGCGAACTGACGGTAATGGCGCGGATAATCCCGTCCCGCGTTGCCCCCACCCGCACCGAAACCTGCGCCTCATGGCGCGGTGAGGAGACCACCTGCGATTCATAGCGGGTATAAATCATTTTTGCCGGTTTTCCCGTAATCCAGGTTACCAGCGCCGGATACATCTCCATAACCGCTGTCTGCTTCGCGCCAAAGCCGCCGCCAATCCGCGGTTTAATCACGCGGATTTTTGACTTTGGCAGTTCAAGTGCCTGGGCCAAAATGCGCCGCACATGAAATGGCACCTGCGTCGAACTGACGACAGTAAGCCGCTGATAAGCATCGATATAGCAGTACGCACGAAAGGTTTCCATCATGGCCTGCTGGCATTGCTTCGTATGATAGGTTTCTTCAACAACAACCTCACAATCGGCCAGCACAGCCTCGACAGCCCCATGTTCATGCGTCGACGCGGCAATGAGATTGCGCCGATTGTCGCCACCAATTTCGATTAATTCCTTCCAGTCCGGTTCCGGATGAACAACAACCGGATGGTCCAGCGCCTGCGTAAAATCCAGCACCGGCTCAAGGACTTCGTATTCGACTTTAATCAGCCGCAAGGCGCGGTCAACCGCTTTTTCATCCGTCCCGGCAACCAGTGCCACGGCATCACCGACAAAGCGGACTCTGCGATCAAGAATCAGCCGGTCGTATGGGCTGAGCTCCGGAAAGGTCTGTCCGGCAATCGTAAACCGGCTGCCCGGCACATCCGCATAGGTCAGCACACATTTAATTCCCGGTACTTTTTGGGCAACAACCGCGTCGATTTTCCTGATCCATGCGTGTGCATGCGGACTGCGCAGCGCCTTGACAATTAAACAGTCCCGGGGTGCGATATCATCTGTGTAAACAGGCTTACCCGTAACCAGAGCCATTGCGTCTTTTTTAATAATTGCTTGATTTACAGCTTTCATGGCATCTCCTCCCCGGCCTGTCTGGCAGCAATAAAAGCTTTGATGGCACGCATATGACTGACATAGCCTGTGCAGCGGCATAAGTTTCCTGCCAGATATTCATTGATTTGCTGTTCATCGGGATCATCCAGCTCTTCAACCATCGCCAATACATTCATGATGAAGCCAGGATTGCAAAAGCCGCATTGATCGGCACCCTGCCGGGCCATAAACTTCCCAAAGCCTGCCGCCTGTTCCTGCAGACCTTCAAGGGTGATAACCTCCCGGCCTTCTATCCGCAGCGCCGGCACAGAGCATGACAGCACCGGCCGTCGATCAAGCCAGACGGTGCAAAGGCCACAGTTGCTCGTCTCACAGCCGCATTTGACACTGAAGCAGCCCTTGCCCCGCAGATGTTCAAGCAGGGTGTTTCCTTCCGGAATATCGTCTTTGCATTTTGCTCCATTGAGCACATATTCTATCACCACCACTATGCCTCCCCGCCAAGTGCTTCAAGAGACCGCCTGACAAGGACCGGTGCCAAAGCCCGGCGATATTCAGCGGAAGCACGCATATTTTTCCCAAAAGCCGTATTTTTTTCGACAAAAGCCGCATAGGCATCCATCGCCGCCATCGTCAGTCCGCCGGCAAGATATCCCTCCGGGTCCGCCAGCAAAACCGCCCGCCCCGGGCGTGCGCCTATTGCCGTGCGAATTCCCGTTTCGCCCAAACTAACGGCACAGGTAAGCAGGGGGAAATCCGTAGCCGCAGCGCGAAAGGCCTCATAATGAATCTGTCGCGGCCGCTTTTTTATAATGATATGCACCAAAATATCATTATCCGGCGGCAGATTTATAAACTCTGCCAGCGGGATCGTGCCGCGCTGATAAAGTTCCACTTCTGTTTCCAGCGCCAGCAGGCAGGTCAGTATATCAGAAAAACCAAACCGTCCGAAGATGCTGCCGCCGATGGTCGCACAATTTCTAAACTGGGTACCAACAATATGCCGCAAGCTTGCTCTTACTGCGCCCTGCGTCCAGTCGTTTAGAGCCTTGGATAACTCAAGGTCTCTCAATTTCACCATACAGCCAATGACAAACGCATCTGCTGTCTCCTCTATCTTATCAAGTCCGAGACGGTCAAGATCTATCGCCGTCTGTATTATCCGGCTCCCCTGTCGCAGCCAGAGCGTGCCGCCGAGAATCACATTCGCCTTTTTTGCATTTAAAGCGAATGCCTCCTCCAGCGTCTCTACCTTGGTATATTTATGAATCGTGTACAAGCGCTGTCCCTCCTTCTCTGTCGAGCGATTTTTTCTGTTTTTCTGTATCTTTCGATAGTGCCAGCCAGTCCGCCATGGTATCGACATCAGCAAAGGCAGCCTTGTCGTCAAATGATAAAAAGCATACCTCAGACGAATGATTTTTGTAAACAGCCCGGCCGCCTTCATCACCCGGCAAAGCCATCAGCTCCGACTTAAACCGGAAGGGAAATATGCAGGGCGACGCCGGCTGGCCGTCTATAAGCGGCACTACAATCTGGTTGCCGCTAAAAAAAGCCTGTACCAGCTTCCCTACTTCTTTTTCTGTAAGCTGCGGCTGATCACAATTAAAAAACATCCAGCCATCCACCGCCCCCGCAGCCGCGATGCCAGCCTGCAGCGACTTTGCCAGCCCCTCTTCACTGTCCGGACCGGCAGCTACCAAAAAACCAGCCGCAGCGGCGGCCCTGCCAATAGCCGGGGTATTGGTGACAACGACACGCGAAAAAAAGCAGTCTGCCTCAAGCAACCTTAGCGTATAGGAAAACAGGGGTTTTCCCTTAAGGCGCAGCAAGAGCTTATTTTCCGGACCCATTCGCCGGCTCAACCCGGCCGCGAGTGCAATCGCCGCCAGTTTCACCAGGCACTGCCCTCAAGCAGAACCTTCACCCTGCCACCGCAGACCATCCCCAGCCCGGACGCATCCTGCAAGGAAAGATCATACTCCCTGACTTCGGCTTTACCGGTCCCGGCAAGCAGCAAGGCCCGCTGCGCCGCCTGAAATTCAATGGCACCGCCACCAATCGTGCCCAAAACCGCGCCATCGCTGGCGACAAGCATCTTGCTGCCCGCCCCGCGCGGAGTTGATCCCTGTTTTTCCAGAATGGTCACCATCGTCCACGACTTTTTTTCGGCTGCCGCTGTCTTTAAAATATCGGCCTGAAATTTATCCCGCCCCGACTCGTTGAGCACCATGATAATCTCCGCCATAATACTGACGGCAATCTCGGCCGGAGTAATGGCCCCGATTTTTAAGCCGATCGGCGCATGCACGCGGCGCAGACAGCTTTCATCATACGACTTGCCGCGCAAATTTTCCATCGTCAGCGCCACCTTAGCCTTGCTGCCAATCATCCCGATATACTTGCTGCTTTTTTGCAAAATAATTTCCAGGGCTCGCTCATCGTCTTTATGTCCACGCGTAACAATCACATAATAGGCATTGGCTCCAAACGGCTGGCTTAAGGCCGCGGCAATATCCCGACAAACGATATGATCCGCCTGGGGAAAGCGCTCCGCATTGGCAAATTCCGGACGATCATCGATTACATGTACAAAAAATCCCAGCAGCTTCGCCATCTGTGCTGCGGCGACCGCTACATGACCGCCGCCGACCAAAATCAGCTCCGGTTCGCCGGCCATTCGTTCAAAAAACAAGCTTTTTTCACCAGCAACTACCAGTTGCGGGAAATGTTCCGGCAGCCCTTCCCCCAGGGCTGGCTCCGCAAAGCCACCGTCATAAAGGTATTTCCTGCCGCAATCCGGAGAAATCTCCGTCGCTGTTATGACTTCCCCATCGCGCAAAAACAGCCGCAGCATCTCTTTATACCAGTTATTCATTGTCTTCCCTCCCCGTGGCAATAAGACTCTCCTGCAGCAAGCGCGAAACCGCCCCCGCCTGCAGCAGCGCCGCCGAATCATTTACCTGATGCAGCACCGCCTGAAAACGGCACTTCACATCTTTACGGCTTCCCTGATTGCTTTGGAAAACCGCTGCAATATCCGCCGCCGTTAAGCGCTCCTCCGGCAGCTTTCCAAGAAAATCAGCCATCTGCTGCGGTCGATGACAAACCTCTGCTATTTTTTTGCCAAAGCAAGTATAGCCGGCCACACCGACAACAAGCTCGGTTTCCGGCGGCAGCACAGGCTCATGGGTGGCCGGGACCTTCAGCGGAAGAGACCTTGACCCGTCGGCCTCAACCAGCAGATAGTCGCTGTTTTGCCGCAAGAACGAAAAAAATTCCGGGTCCACCGCCGTCAGCTTTCCCGCCTGAACGGGGCATCCGGCCACGACGATTCTCCCGGCTGACAATTCCTCACGCAGACAGGGAGTATCATCAGCGGCAGTATAAAACCCCGGCCGGGGGAAAATATGTGTTGTCGTCGTTACAACGGTCCGTTTTCCCTGAGCCTCAAGCTCACGAGCCAGTTCCCAAAGCAAGGTCGTTTTTCCCCCACCGCCGACAAAAGCAATAACCTTCGCCGGCTCCTGCTCAAGGTTGAAGGCCCGGTACAAGGAAGCCCGCCGGGAAACAACTCCCGCTTTGATATAAAATATATTTATAGCCATATTTCATGAATCCCTTCTGCCGCCAGTTCCTGCTCTTCAAGCAGCTGCTGTGCTGCCGTCCGATCTGCCGGTTCGAGACAAAAGGCCAGCCCGCAGCCCGCCTGAATAACGGTCGGTACCGGGATCAATCGGCCGGGAATCCCCTGTGTTTTAGCAGCCCGCTCAAAGGCCATTGCCGCGGTAGTTGAAGCAAAGGTTATGATCAGCTGCCATTTTTTTGCCCGCATCAGCATCCCTCTTTTTCTTATTGCATCGCCAGCGATTTTACCGCACAGACAGCGGCATCAATCTCGGCTTCTGTATTAAAATGCGAAAAACTGAACCGGACGACTCCCTGCTGCATCGTGCCCAATGCCTTATGCAGCAACGGGGCACAATGGCCTCCGGCGCGGGTGCAGATCCCGAATTCTTCACTGAGGGCATCACTGACTTGCCCCGAGTCATACTCGCCGATATTAAGGCTGACAATGGGCGCCCGCTCCGCTTGCGAAAAGTCGCCGTATATAGATATCTGCGGTAAAGCTGCCACGCCCTCATAAAACCGGCGCATCAGCCACTGCTGCCGGCAGCGCAGCTCAGACAGCCCCCGCTGTTCAATATACTGTAAGCCAGCCCTGAGACCGGCAATCCCATGCGCATTGATCGTTCCGGCCTCAAGGTGTTCCGGCATGACTGCCGGCGCTTCCTGGGAAAAAGTCTGGCTGCCGGTACCACCGGTTATGAGCGGAGCCACGCTGAGGCCTTCACGAACACAAAGCCCGCCTGTCCCCTGCGGTCCAAACAAGCTCTTATGCCCGGTAAAGCAAACAATATCAATCTGGTCTTTTTCCATATCGATCGGAAATACACCCGCAGTCTGCGCGGCATCAAGCAGAAAATAGAGGCCATGACGATGGCAGATCGCACCAGCCGCCCGAATATCGACAAGATCGCCCGTCACATTTGATGCGTGCGTGCAGACAAAAGCCTTGGTGTTGCCTTGTACAGCCGCCCCAAGTGCGGGCAATCCCTTTTGCAGCGCCTGCTGGGCGGACAAAACCGTCAGGGAACAGTTTCTGCTCTGGCAAAGTTCATACAGCGGGCGCAGCACGCTATTGTGCTCTAAGGCTGTCGTCACCACATGATCCCCGGCCGACACGATCCCTTTAAGTGCCGTATTGATTGCCATCGTCGCATTAGCAGCAAAGGCAACCTGCTCCGGCCGCGGGCAGTTAAAGAGACGTGCCAGTAAAACCCTCGCTTCATAAACCGCACGATTTGCTGTCAGCGAAGCCGCATACGCCCCACGGCTTGGATTGCCGAAGGTTTCGATTGCCTGGGCAACAGCGGCCGCCACCGCCGGCGGCTTTAACAGCGAGGTCGCCGCCTGGTCAAAATAGCTCATCGTCCGCACTCCCAGGCCAGCACGGCTTCAAGAACCGAGCCGGCAATGCAGCGGGCTTTATCAGAAATGGTAAAACAATTTTCTTTTTCACTTTTCCGGGGATCAATATCGGCAATCTTCAATCCGGCGGTTACCGTATACCCATCGCGAATGATGCCGCGCAAAATCCCGCTGACAGTGGCCTTTACCGGCGTCTCGCCTATCATGGCAATCGTTTCATCCTTTTCAACAAAATCACTGATATCCCGCTTATTTTTTATTCGTCCGGCAGCCGGTGCATGCAATACCCGCTCTTTGCCGACTCCCTGAATCAAACCCGGCACCCCGGTATTGGGCATTGCTTGGCCTGCGTAAATCAAACGTCCCAGCGAATGCCCGCGCATGGTTTCTATAACGCAATCGACATCTTGCCCCGCAGAAAAGCCGGGACCGAGTCCGATTGTAAACTCGGCCATCCTCCGATTAGTCCCGAGATTTTTTTTCGCCAGTATCGCATCGATCAATACCTTGGGCTTCAGGATTTCTAAAGCCGTCCCCGCTGCATCAACCAACAAGGCTACCTCGCCGGCTTCCATAATCTGATTTGCCGCCGCCAGAGAATCCGCCCGGCGGCAGGTCACACCTTCCACCGTGGCTGTATTTTCAAATACGGCCTCACAAAAAGCCACCCGCCGGCGAATGGCCGACGGATTTTCCAGTTCCAGAACCAGCACGCGATAACCGGACCGATGCAGCCGGTGAATGGTTCCGGTGGCAATGTCGCCGCCGCCCCGCACAACAATCACAGGTTTCATGCTATCACTCCTCAAGGCTTTATAACCCGGCCAGCGCTCATCATCTGTTCCACAATGGTATACATATTGGTTACGGATCCCACCAGTAATTTTTCAGTCAGACCATAATGATTTAAACAGGTGCCGCAGGTAAAAATTTTCACGCCGCGGGCCTCAAGCTCCTGTAAATCTGCCAGTGAATCCGAGCCTTCTGTCGTCAGAAAAGCCCCCCGGTTATAAAACAATATCGCTTCCGGAAGCTCTTCGGTCTGTGCCAGGGCGTAGATAAAGCCTTTAAGCAGCACCCGGCCAAGCGAATCATCTCCCTGGCCCATCACATCGGCTGCAACCACCACGACCAGATCCGCTGCCTGCCGTGGATCACGCTGCATCGCTAAGGGCACTTGAAGCTCCCCATTAAAGACGGTGAGCCGCGCGCGGTATTCGCGCTCACCAGATTTTTCCGCAACAATCCCATAGCCTTTTTGCTCCGCCATCTTCGTCAGATTCTGAACGGCAATCTCATTGTCCACCAGGACCTCGACTTCCCCGCTGCCGCCAAGTGCCTGTATGGCCCGTTTTGTCTGCACCACCGGAATCGGACACTGCTGCCCTCTTGCATCTACCTTAATCATAGCTCTTTACACCCCTCATTCAAATGCTTTTACCCGAATTTTGACCGTTGCCGCCGGGATTACTTCTCCGACGATATCACAGGCCAGGCCCAGCTCACGAATCGAAGCCAATGCCGCTTCACTGTCCTTACTTGAAACAGCTGCCAGCAAACCACCCGAAGTCTGCGGATCAAACAGAAGCTCTTCCATAGCGAAAGGAACTTGAGTAAATTCGACATTGCCGCCAACATAATTACGATTTTTCTGCCCCGCACCGGTCAGCAAAAATTCATCGGCATACATACGGGCTTGCTCTATATAAGGTATCTTATCATAGTAAATGACTGCCGAACAAGTATCTGCCAGCATCTCCAGCAGATGCCCTAAAAAACCAAATCCCGTTACGTCCGTACACGCACTGACAGAAAACGCCCGCAGTTTTTCCGCCGCATACTTATTAAGCGTCGTCATCGATTCCACTGCCGCTGCAGTCGCTTCCGGCGAAGCTTCGCCCACCCGAGCCGCCGTCGTAACAATGCCGACACCCAAGGGTTTGGTGAGCAGCAACCAATCGCCAATTTTCGGAGAATTGTTCCGCAGTATTTTTGCCGGATCAATGGTGCCGGTTACACTCAGCCCATATTTCACGCCCTGGTCGGCAATCGAATGTCCCCCGGCCAAAACGCCTCCGGCCTCGCGCACCTTATCACTGCCGCCGCGCAAAATATCACCTAATATATTTAAGTCAAGTTCTTCCGGAAAACAGACGATATTCAAGGCTGTCCTGACATCTGCTCCCATGGCATAAATATCACTCAGGGCATTCGCCGCAGCAATCTGCCCAAAGGTATAAGGATCTTCCACCATTGGTGGAAAAAAATCCAGCGTCTGCACAATTGCCAGCTGCTCACTAAGCTTATAGACCGCCGCATCATCGGACCCGCCAAAGCCAACCAAAAGATTCGAATCCTCCGCCTGTGGAATTTTCTGCAGCACATGGCGCAGCACGCCGGCGCCGAGCTTTGCCGAGCAGCCGCCACTTTGACAAAATAACGTTGTTTGTTTTTTCTCACTCATCCAGCCCGCTCCTTTAAGGTTTTATGCGTATAAAAAAAATATTTTTTTCGGCGGCAGCTTCAAGTAAGCCCTTTTACCAGCAATAGCATACTCCTGCCATACTTCCTTGGGGCCCTCAACGCGCAACTCTTCTCCGGCAAAGCCCGGTCGTCGCATTAGCAGCACAAAAGAAAACACCTCTTCTATCACCCGCACAACTTCAAATTCATAGGTATTATCCTCACACAAATTTTCCGCCAAAGTGATATCATGCGCTCTGATGCCGGCATAAGGCGCCGGCAGATCACAGCTGGCGACAAGCTCAATTCCGCCCCAGTCAAGAGCCGTCACTTTTCCCGGCCTTCCCACAGCCAGCCGAGAATGATTCTTGCAACCGGTAAGTCTCGAGGCTGCAAGCGTCTGCGGATTCTTAAACACCTCTGCTTTCAAGCGCACCGGCTCAAGCGCCCCGTCAGCCAGTACCGCAATCTTGTCACAAAAGCGATAAATTTCATCACGACTGTGCGAAACAAACAGCGTCGTCCGGCTGTATTTTTGTAAAACCACCGCCAGTTCAGCCTCCACCTGCGATTTCAGATAAGCATCCAGTGCTGTCAGGGGCTCATCGAGCAGCAGCAATTCGGGCTTTGA
>JBOFWE010000035.1:0-4107 GCA_051653465.1 Selenomonadaceae bacterium
CATTCCATTTTTTGTAAAACTCTCTACTTTGTTAATATTCAGTTATTATCTGGAGGTGTCATACTATGGAAAAATATTTAATGGCGATTGATGCCGGTACCGGGAGCATCCGGGCTCTGCTCTTTGATTTAAACGGTCATCAGCTCGGCTGCCAGCAGCTGGAATGGTCACATCGCGAGGATCCCCGTTGGCCCGGCAGCATGGACTTTGACTGGCAGGCTAACTGGCAGATGGTCTGTCAATGCATTCGGGGCGTTATTGACAAGACAAAAATCACGCCACAATCCATTGCTGCCATATCGACAACCTGTATGCGTGAGGGCATTATTCTCTATGACAAGTCCGGTAAGGAAATCTGGGCCTGCGCCAATGTTGATGCCCGGGCAACCGAGGAAGTTGCCGAACTGATTGCTTGTCATCCGCAGCTTGAACGCGAGCTGTACCGGGAATCAGGGCAAACCTTTGCCCTTGATGCGCTGCCGCGCATTCTCTGGGTAAAAAACAAGCTGCCAGAAATTTATGAACAGACGCATCGCATCGGCATGTTCAACGACTGGCTCATTTACAAACTGACCGGAATTTTGGCGGTAGAGCCCAGTAACGGCTCCACCACCGGCATCATGAACCTGAAAGACCGCCACTGGAATCCAGCCATCATGAAAAAATGCGGCCTCAAAGACGATATTTTCCCGCTTCACGCCGAGTGCGGCTCTGTCATCGGTCCGGTAAGCGCCGACGGGGCTGCCCAAACCGGACTGGCTGCCGGGACAACGGTGGTTGCCGGCGGCGGCGATGCACAACTGGGCTGCATCGGGGTCGGCGTCGTCAGACCAAACGAGGCCGCCGTCTTCGGTGGCAGTTTCTGGCAATATGAGCTAAACAGTGACCAGCCAAAAACAGACCCGGACTGCCGGGTCCGGGTAAACTGCCATGCAGTTCCGGGAATCTGGCAATATGAGGCTTTGGCCTTTAAGCCAGGGCTTGTAATGCGCTGGTACCGCGATGCCTTTTGCCAGCTCGAGCAACAGGAAGCCACGGCGCGCGGCTGTGACGTCTACGACATCATGAACGAAAAAGCGGCGGCGATCCCTGCCGGAAGTTATGGCATGATGTGTGCTTTTTCCGATGTCATGGACTTTATCGCCTGGCAGCATGCCGCCCCCACCTTCACTAACTTTGACCTGGATGCGGAAAAATTCAACCGTTATACCTTCTACCGTTCCATTCTTGAAAATGCCGCCATGGTGACAAAAGGCAATATGGAAATGGTACAGGACTTTACCGGCAAAATGCCTGACAGCATCGTCTTTGCCGGCGGCGCTGCCAAAAGCCCGCTATGGTGTCAGATTCTCAGCGACGTCACCGGCCTTCCCGTCCGGGTCCCCGTCGTCAAGGAGGCTACCGGCCTGGGAGCAGCCATTCTCGCCGGCTGCGGCGCTGGCATTTACAGCAGCATTGATGAGGCGGCCGAAAAACTGATCACCTGGGAAAAAACCTATTTACCGGATCCCGAAAACCATGACGTCTATCAGAAAATTTACGAGCCATGGCGAAAAATGTATAAAGCTCAGCTGGCATTGTGCCAGCAAAACATCACCAGGCCCCTTTGGCGGGCTCCGGGACTTTAAAAATTTAAGGAGGCAAACGATTATGTATATCATTGACGAAAAAGATGAGGAATATCGCTTTGGCGACAGCGGCCCCAAATACCTGATGAAAGGACCGCGCATGAATTTCGCGCTGGTTCAATTCCAGGCCGGCCAGGATTTCACGGCTCACTATCACAATGTAATGGAAGAAAATTTTTACATCATGGAGGGTGAAATTGACATCGTTGTCGATGGCAAAGTCAATCATCTCACCGCCGGGCAGTTCATCCACATTGAACCGGGCGAAGTACACTATTGCATCAACAACTCCAATGCCCAGATGAAAATGGTCTCGACGCTTGCCCCTTATCAAGCCAGCGACAAAGTCGAAGTGAAGGACTATAAATATTGATTAAAACCGTGGACCAACCACTGCGGTTTTAATATACAGATCCATAACCTGATTTAACACCAAAAGAAAAACAGCAGGCTCATTGCGGAGCCTGCTGTTTTTCTTTCAGCTTAGCTTAACTCTGTTCTTTTCTTTGCCATCTGCGGCACGCGCTGGCAGGTATGCAGCAGATGCAACAAAGCCGCCCATGGATTGCGAAAAACGAGCCGCGGCCCGGCATAACGCATAACTGCGGTAATTTCCTGCCGTCGCTGCAGTGTGTAGCAATGAATCGGGCATTTGGCACATACAGGTTTTGCCCCACCAAAAAAACATTTTTCCAGTCGCTGCTGTGCATATGCCAGCAGCGACTGACAGGCCGGGCAAAGTCCGGTTTTCGTCTGATGTTGCCCCCGACAATACATACTAATCATTTTCTCAATTGCTTTTCTTTCCTGCCTAATTCTTCTGCTCACCGGCCGACTCCTTTATCTGCTGTTATTTTATATGGCGCAGCTTTTATTATAAAGAAATTATCACAAAAAAAAGATGACAAAAAGCACAAAACAGCCCCGAAGGGCTGTTTTTTTATGCGCCTAAACAAGGCCGATGATATGTTGAACAATGAGCGATACACTGGCTACGACAAACCAGCAGAGCAGACCCAGCAAAATCGGGCGCAGACCATTTTTAACCAGTGATTTAAGATTTGTATTGAGCCCAATCGCGCTCATCGCAAGAATGATCGCAAATTTACCAAGGTTGCCCAAATTCGCCGACAGCTCGGCCGGCAGCACACCAGCCGTGTTGACAACAGAGGCCACTACAAACCACAGAATAAACCAAGGGAAAATTTTTGCCAGCGAAAATCCACCCTGCCTGCTTTCCCGCCGGGCCGTCAAAAAAGCGAATACCAGGCAAACCGGAACAAT
The DNA here is from genome assembly GCA_051653465.1 of Selenomonadaceae bacterium. GTDB lineage: Bacteria > Bacillota > Negativicutes > Selenomonadales > Selenomonadaceae. The sequence goes on from JBOFWE010000035.1 coordinate 2,913, forward strand.
CATCAGTGCCCGCGTGAGCTTGACAATTGTTGCATAACTGCCGGCTTCCGCACTGTAGGAATAGCCCGCCGCCACAACAGACGAGGTATCATTGATTGCCGTTCCGGCCCACATGCCAAATCCCATATCGGATAACCCCCACAAATGACCAAGAAACGGAAAAATAAATACCGCCATGACATTAAACAGGAAAATTGTCGAAATGGAGAAGGCGATATCCTTGTCCTTCGCCCCGATAACCGGTGCCACAGCCGCAATTGCCGAACCGCCGCAAATAGCCGTTCCCGCGCCAATCAGCACCGCGGTATCGCGTTCAAGTTTCAAAATCCGTCCGCCGATATAGGCAACAGCAAACGCCGCCAGCAGGGTAAAGATCATCACCGAAAACGAAGCAGAGCCTACCGCAAGGACCTGAAACAGATTCATTTCAAATCCAAGCAGAATAATGGAATACTGCAGAATTTTTTTCCCGGTAAATTTTATTCCACCCTCAAAACTTTCCGGACGCCGAAACCCTGCAGCCAGCAGCCCCAGCAAAATTCCAAAGACGGGTCCGCCAATAATCGGAAAGCGCTGCCCGAGAAAATAGGCGGGAACAGCAAAGAGCAGGGCATATAAGATTCCCTTAATATAACTTTGTTTCATAATTAAACGATCACTCCTTTTTCTATTTGTAGTGTAACACTTGCTTAAGCATATGTAAAATAGTATAATTTGATAAAATCAATAAGTAAATATATATAAGGAGATTCCTATGACTTTACGGCATTTGAATATTTTTCTCTGTGTCTGCGACGAAAACAACATGACCAAGGCGGCAGCCAGGCTTCATATGACTCAGCCCTCTGTCAGTCTTGCTGTACAAGAACTCGAAGAACATTATCAAACGCTGCTATTTGAGCGTCTGGGGCGACGGCTGTTTATAACCGAAGCCGGGCGACGCCTGGCAACCTATGCCCGTCACATCGTCAATTTGAACCAGCAGACAGAAACCGCCATGCGCAGCTTCGGTCTGCTTTGCCGGCTGCGTCTCGGCGCCAGCGTCACCATTGGCGAGTCCGTCCTCGTCGATTTGCTGCAACTGCTGCAGCGAGCCAATCCGCAGCAGGAAATCTTCTCCGAGATCCATAATACGGCTGAGCTCGAAACGATGCTGCTACGTGACGATCTTGATCTGGCCCTCATCGAAGGCACC
>JBOFWE010000036.1:0-1052 GCA_051653465.1 Selenomonadaceae bacterium
TTTTTTTCAAAAGCCGGAGCGCAGATAATTCGCCCGGACAGACTGCGCAGATGAATATGTCCCGTTTCCCCAATCGCAAAGCTCTCGACAAGTGCCGAGAGTTGCTCCAGCCTCATGGATCCGACAACAACTCCCTGAAAGACTCCTTCCATATCATATGCCGGCGAAGTGAACAAAATCCGCTCTTCCATGGAGCCGCTGTAGACGAGATCGCTTATTCCATCGTAGCCGCGGCGACCCCGTTTAAAATAGTCATAATCCGCTGCATTTTCACCAGTAACCGTATTAATTCCCGCCGCATTGATAAAAGTGATCTCGGCAAAATTGGGATTGTTTTGCAAAAAAACAGCAATTCCTTGCTGTGGCTTGCCGCGCCGCATCGACTCAAGTTGAGACAACAATCTTATCTGGCGGGCGTTCTCCGTAAACCAATAATCGACCATCAGACTCTGGGTCTGGACAGCCTGTTCAAAGCTGCGCAAAGCAAAATCCCGGGCCGCCGTAATTTCAAAATAGGTAAAAACGCAAAAAAGCAGCAACGTACCTGCCACCATCGCCAAAACGAGCAGTCGAAAATATCCGGAAATCGTCCGCAGAAAAATCCCTCGAAAAACATTGTGAATCTTCAAACTATTCACCTCGCATCGATCAGCAAAGACAACCAGCAACAGCGGTTTTCCTGCTGCAAAACAAACGGCCTTATGCTTTCTATTTCGCCCTTGCCTGACAATTTCCTTTTTTCAGCCCATGATTTCTCCAAGAAAAAGGACTGGCGAAAAATATCGCCAGTCCTTTTTGTTTGTGTACAGGATTTCTGGCAAAATAGTTCGCCAGCCAAGCCCAATTTCCTTCCACAAGCTTATGTATTTCTTTCATACATGCACGTTTTGCTCCAGAAAAACCGCGGGCAGCTGCTTTCATGCCGCATTGCGTCTAGGCCTGTGCTGAATCGGCTGATGACTCAATTGCACTGCAGCTGTCCGCCGTCAGCCACATAAGAATATTTTCCACACAATCCCGTGTGCCTGCGCGGCACAAGCCCTCGCAGACAC
>JBOFWE010000037.1:0-2263 GCA_051653465.1 Selenomonadaceae bacterium
CTGCAGCTATATTGCTGCCGGGGACAACGGTTTTGGCCCTGATGGAAAAAGACCCAAAAATTAAACGGTGGCTGATAGCCGCGATTTTTTTTGGCGGGTTGGGACTGCTCTATAATGGGACAAGAGGCGCCTGGATTGCGGCAGGACTCGCTATGCTTTTGACGATAGCCCTCTTTTGGCGACCACGGATAAAGCAGGTGCTGTTTTTAGGGGCGGTTATCATCATTGTAGCGGGGATTGTCAGCCAATCGGCATTCCTGTCGCAAAGGATCAAGTCAACCGATCGGCAGGATTCGTCGATTGTACTGCGTCTCGGGATGTGGAAGCTGGGCCTGGAATCGTGGGAAAACCATAAACTTGCTGGCAGTGGGCTTGGACGAGCTCCTGCCTATACGTATCAGCCGGATGAGTTTGGGCGATTGCATACCGTAGCCCGGGAGCGTGTCAACTATCAGGACTGGGGGCATATCCATAATTTCTATATACAGACATTAGCCGAATCAGGACTGATCGGGGCGGCTGGCCTTTTCTATATGATTGGCTGGATCTTGAATAGCTGCCGGCGGAGACTTTACAGTCGAGAAGATAAGCGGAGGGCCCGATTCTTACTCGTCGGATTTACAGGGTTTTTATTGCATAATTTAACCGATTATGCGATTGGAATTCCCACAGAGTTTGTGCTGATATTAATTATAATGGCAGCCGCTTATGGCAATTTTTCAGAGGAACAGAAACTTATAGTTTAGGAGAGACATAATATTGGTTATGAAGGAAATAAATCGATGGAGTAAAAGGATATATGATCTGTCAAATCCCAGGGAAAAGCGGCGTCAAGTGATATTTTTGCTGCGCAGCCTATTTCATCAGACGGAATTGCGAAAAATACTTGCATTCTTTGCTGATACTGCATTCAAGCAAGACTGGCTGCGGCAGGTGCCGTTTTTTATCGAGCAGGTTACAAGGCAATTCTTTTATAAGGATTCCACTTTTTCTGAGCGCCAGCAGATGATTTGTTATCATGTGGATTATCTTTGCCGGCGTATGGAGGAAAATGCGATCCGGACAATCTATGATGCGCAAGGGCCGGGGATGGTGCTATGGCAGGAAGACTATCAGGACAAAAAACTGGCATTGATTTTAAAATTTGAACCGGGACAGAAAAAGGAAGGCCTGTTATCGGTTATTCTTCAACTGGGGGAAGACCATCTGTATCAAATGATCTTTTGGATTGCCCCTGGCCTGCAGGGGGGCGAGCCGGCACTTTGGATTGGTGCCATGCAGGGCTCTAATGCAGAAACGGCTCCGGATATTATCAAAGGGCTGACCAAGCATTTTTTTGGCTACCGGACAAAGAATCTGATCCTTTATGCTACCCGGGCAGTAGCAAAGGCTCTTGATCTAGAAGCTATGTATGCCGTCTCGAATCTGGGGTATTATGCGAACAATCATTTGCGGCTGGATCGCAAACTGAAGACCTCGCTAGATGACTTCTGGCAGGAGACAGACGGCAAGCAAACGGCCGATGGGAGATTTTATGAATTGCCGGTAGTGGAATATCGCAAGACGATCGAAGAAGTGAAGACGCATAAACGTAACCAGTACCGAAAGCGGTTTGCGGCGCTTGATGCGGTAGAGGCATCCATTATGCAAGCGATAGAAAAGTGCATACGAAAATAAGCGAAAGCGATATCCGAATGTGATATCGCTTTTTGCTGTTGCAACAAGGTCTGGTTTAAAATATTGGATTTTATTTATCTATAATGGTATTATATAAGGTAGCATATTTTAAAAAGATACCATTTAGGAGAGGGTTATATTATATGAACAAAACAGCACTGATAACGGGAATCACCGGTCAGGATGGCGCCTATCTGGCGGAACTTTTATTAGAAAAAGGATATGTCGTCCATGGGCTTAAGCGGCGGTCCTCGCTTTTTAATACTGATCGAATTGATCACCTCTATAAGGACCAACATGAAGCGGATGTACGGTTCTTTTTGCATTATGGGGATCTGACGGATTCGACAAATTTGATCCGTATTATCCAGCAGGTACAGCCGGATGAGATTTATAACCTGGCGGCAATGAGTCATGTGCAGGTATCCTTTGATACACCGGAATATACGGCCAATGCCGATGGAATCGGTACCTTGCGGATACTCGAGGCAATAAGAATTCTTGGGCTTGAAAAAAAGACGAAGTTTTACCAGGCATCTACCAGTGAGCTCTATGGCCTGGTGCAGGAAACCCCGCAACGGGAAAC
>JBOFWE010000038.1:0-1841 GCA_051653465.1 Selenomonadaceae bacterium
AAAAAATCGCCACACAGTATCGCAAGCGATACTGTGTGGCGAAAATAGATCTCTCTAGAAAAATCCACATCCAAATAGGTTTTATTGTTATTAATACTAGCCGATATCTTCCTCTTTGTCAAATTCCTATGAAGCAGCCGGTAGGTCATATCAAACGGATTTTTTCTGCTGTCGGCTGCAGCTTAAGATCTTGCCCTTGACAGTAAGGTTATTGCATAATGCGTTATTCCCGTATAACAGCCCAAAATCGCCAGATAGTCCAGAAAAAATCGTCCTGCTGGTGGAGGCGTCCCCCAGCCAAAACCATGCTCCATTAAGAGCAACGCTCCCATATGCTGCGCAAACGACGCATAGACACCATACGCAATGATCCCGGCTGCCAACACCTTGCTGTACGCAAAACACTTTTTGTGAAGGCCCTGCCGTTCCAACCATTTTTGCCCATCGCGCCATAACGGCTGCCAATGAAGGCCCAGATGAATTCCTATCAGGACAAAACACAGATAAGCACTTCCCTGATGAATCGCATGCATCGAAATAGAAGCTGTTCCCGACAAGGCGTTGACCGGCAGTAAAAACTGTGAAATCAGTAGCCCTGACACCATGCTCATACAAAACGCAAGTCCCATGGAAACGTTCATCAGTCTTATTAGCCCCCAATGAAAATTGCGGGCGCCTCTAAAAAGAGCCTTATGCCAATACAAATTCAAACGATTATGCCACAGCACCAATAAAAAAAGACTTAGGCCCAAAAGTTCATGTCTCATATTTCCGATAAAACGGTAATTCATCAGCAGCAAAAAAGACAGAGCCATTAGGATATTTAAAAAATTCCTTTTCATCATAAAGCCCCTTTACTTTTCATAAATTACATACTTCTTTACGCTGTCGATTATTTATTAAAACCAGCCTTTGCCAGCCAAGCGGTGATGCTCTCCCTGGAATATTCCTTATCACTGCCCTCTAATACCAGTTCATCAAGAACAGTTGATTTAGCCGCTATTTCCCTCATATCTTCCAGGCTGTGCCCTGCACCATAGCCACCATGGGTGCAAAATGGCACAATCGTCTTGCCGACAAGCTCCGGCGCAGACAAAAAGGAGGCCGCAACCGGCGAAAGCGTATACCACCAGATAGGAGTTCCAACAAAAATAACATCATAGTCAGCCAGATTAGGCACCTGCGCCTTGAGTTCGGGCTTATAGCCTGTCTCAACCTCCTGCTTCCCCTGCTGCTCAACCGTCTTATAATCCTTGGAATATGGCACTAATGGCTGTAGTTCAAAAATATCGGCAGCTGTCAGCTGCTGAATATTTTCAGCCAGAAGGCGCGTATTGCCTGTATACGAAAAATATACCACTACAGCTTTTTTTCCATTTAAAACATCTGCCTTTTGTCCGCTTTGCTCACGCACCTGTACGTTATTGTTATTTACTGGCGACAGTTCCCTGGCGCCAAAAGCATGCCAGCCGCCAAGCATAAGCAAGACAACTACCACCATGCCACAAATCATTTTTTTCATCAACATCAACCTTTCTCAATTCAACCAGTGTTAAAAATCATTTGTAAATCAATACCGTTTCAGTATAACCCCTGGACTTAACTCCAGCTCAAGTGCTTTTTCCTAAATAAAAATTTTTCTCTGTCAGACCACTTATCTGAATAAAAATCGTGACTCGCGCCAGTGCAATAAAGAGCAGTCCGGCAAGAACAACATAGGCGGTGCCCAGCTCGGCAATAAACATTCCACCGACAGCCGTTCCCAGTGTTGTCCCCAGATTCGCCGCTGTCAAAAAAAGTCCATTGGCAAAGTCTGGAGCTTCCGGAACGGCATTAGCGAC
>JBOFWE010000039.1:0-1488 GCA_051653465.1 Selenomonadaceae bacterium
ATATGCCATATTCTCAACTATCCCAAGGATTGGCACCTTCATCAAGTTTGCCATTTTTACCGCTTTCCCCACGATCATTGACACGAGTTCCTGCGGAGAAGTCACAATGACAATTCCATCCACCGGAATGGATTGAAAGACTGTCAAGGGAACATCCCCTGTTCCTGGCGGCATATCAAGAAACATATAATCCACATCTTCCCAAATGATATCCTGCCAAAACTGCTTAACTGTATTGGAAATGATTGGTCCCCGCCATACAACAGGGTCCGTTTCATTTTTTAGCAGCAGATTGACGGACATAATATCGATTCCATTTTCACTTTTTGCTGGATATGATCCTGACACATTGCCAGCCAATGCTCCATTTGCACGGATTCCAAACGCTTTGGGAATCGAGGGCCCGGTAATATCGGCATCAAGAATTGCCGTATGATACCCTTTACGATTCATGGTTACTGCCAACAATGACGTAATCATGGATTTACCGACACCGCCTTTGCCACTAACAACGGCAATAACTTTTTTAATACGGCTCAATTCATTTGGACTTTCAAAGCAATTGTCTTTCCCTTCTGTTCTATCCGTACATTGCTCATCGCAACTTGTACAATTTTGCGTACAACTATCACTCATTTTAATCTCTCCTATTTTTACAATAGCAATCGACTACCCGCTGCTAAATAATTAATCTGTCCAGACATATATGTTTTTATCAATTGGTAAGGCTCTGTACCCGTACAATGACAGGTGTAAAACTGACTATTCATTTCTTTTAACAGCTCACTAAGTTGCCTTATTTTTTCAGGGGGCTCACCTGTATGCCGTGACTGACTGTATAAATGAAATCCACCAAGAACATCGTCCGGATATCTCCCATACAGCTCATAAAACCGCGCCAAAATATTAAGAACCCCCTTATGAGAACAGCCTAAAAACAATACCTTCCGATCGTTTTCACAAATGACAAGATTCTGTTCATGAATAAAATCATCTGGTTCCACTCCTTGAGCCCCTTCCATAAACAGCGATTTATTGTCCGTTGGCAGGCCTTGCCCATCTCTAACATCTGCAAATATTTTTAAAGAATCACCAATCGAAGCTTGTTGCTCAACAAATACAATTCGCTTGTTTTCCGACAATCCTTTATCTAGACCAATAAATTTTATTTCCGCTGCGGATCGGCGCGAAAAATGTTTTTCAAATGCCTGCTTTTGTACATAGACCATCGCTCTTTCATTTAATTCAAAAAACCGTTTTAACCCGCCGCCATGATCTGCATGACCATGAGAAATTACAACTATATCAACCGAGGAAATATCTACACCAAGGTGCTCTGCATTTTTTTCAAAAAAATCATCCGGGCCTAAATCAAACAATATCTTATGACCATTTGTTTCAATGTAAAAACTCAAGCCATGCACCGGCTGAACCGAATCATGTATGCTCGTATTTTCCACTAGTGTCTTTATCAGCATATACCCGCCA
>JBOFWE010000040.1:0-4848 GCA_051653465.1 Selenomonadaceae bacterium
CCGGAAAAGCTTGCAGTTCCACTTACCGGATATGGCAAGCGGGTATTGACCTTATCGAGATGAATATCATCGGCTTTAACCAAAAAATTTATATTTTCCTCAGCATCCATTGTTCCGTGAAAATGCATGGTGACAAAAGGAGAGGCTACTGAAAAATCTTCAAGCTGCAGTCGTCCATCGTGACGACTGTATGTGCCGTCGGCCCCAGTCAAAAGCATACCATGATAACTGCCTTCATAAAAATGAACTCGTCCCTGCAGCTGCGGATCATCCAATGAACCTGTAATTTGCAGAACGTTGTCCACATTGCCTGTTATCGGCTGTCCAGGCATAAACAAGGCCGCAAGGTCTTCCATGCGAGCGCCTTTTGTCTCGACTACAAAATCTATCTTGCGATCTCCTGTAACTCCAATTACACCATGTCCACTGTGCACGATTCGCCCTTTATTTTCCATTCGAAAATCATCTATTTTGAGCCCCTCGAGACTGCCAGCGGCCCGACCCGAAAGATAGCTGTATGGCTGTTTGAATACATTGCCATTTTCTGCAGAAAACTCTGCCTCGATAACAGGATTGCCTATGTCCCCGTAAACTTTAGCCTGAACATCGGCTCGCCCACTGAGGTCAGCGGCCGGAGCTAGCTGCGCCAGCTGCTGCAGATCAAAATTGAGCGCCCGGCATTCAAGAGCAAGTTTTGTTCCTTCCACCGTCCCAGCTAAAGAAAGCCTTCCACCAGAGGTGGTCATGCTGAGGGCATCCAGCTTGACGGACTCGCCCTGCTTATAAAAAGAAACCTCTGCCTGCTCAATGCCAATTCCCTGATAAGAACCCGCCTGCAGTCTTGCCATTCCATAAATTTCGGCAGTTGAAAGATCTTCGCCTTTTCCGTTTATCCCCAGATCCACCGACAACCGACCCGAAATTCCAGTTAACAAAGATGGCAGGTCTTCCGCTTTTAAATTTTCTGCTTTGACATGGGCCGTATACTTCATATCACGGGCATCCAGTTCTCCGGCAAGCCATATTTTCCCTCCAAAAACATTCGCTGTCATTTCATCAATCACCAGCAGATTGTCTTTAAAACTGGCTTTCACTTGCGCCGCCTGCAGCGGGTACCCGTAAATCAGTCCGGATTTGACTTTGAATACACCGTGCACCTGCGGCTGGCTGAAGGTGCCGCTTATATCTGCCGTAAAGGCAACCGCCCCCGAAAACGGGCTTTGAGAAAAAATTCGCTCCGGATTGAACTCGTCCGACTCTGCTACGACTTCCAGCCAAGGCTCTTCCGTGTCAAGATGAACTTTACCATGCACCGACAATGGCTGTTCTTCTATAATTCCCCGGGCAAACAGCTGCAGTTCTTTTTCACTAAAGACCAGCAGAGCCTTGATGTCCTCGGCCTTTTTATCCATATATTCTATTTCAGTTCCATCGAGCTGAACTTCACCGTTTACACTTATCGGGTCACTGCCTTGGCGCGAAAAGCTCACGTCTGCCTTTGTCACGCGGCCCTTCTTTATGCTTATGCCCTGCAGCTTTTCAACCGGAATAAACGGCAGATAGTCCTCAACCGCAAAGTTTTCTCCCTGTAGGGTAAAGGTTTGATCCTCCCCGCCGATGGCACCGGATACCTCAGCCTGTGCATCACGCTGTGAAAAAGCCCCTTTAATGCGAACAGACGGAAACCGCGAAAAATCGGCTGTTCCATTTATATTGCTTATTTCCATGCGGCCTGCTGTCGCAGTTGTGTCTAGCTCGCCATTTTCCAGCCGCAGCAGGCCACTAAAATCACTTTTCTGTTTTTTTTCACCACTGATCACATCTTGATAATTCCAGCTTCCATCCGAGCGCTGAATCAGTTTTACCTGTGGGTGCTGAACGACCACTTCGCTTACGGCCTGCAGCGGCTGACTGCCAAACAAGGCTGTCGGCTTAAAATGAACCGCCGCCTGCTCGGCCTCAAGCAGCTTTCCCCCTTGACCGTCATAGATAACAATCCCGTTTACGAGCAGCTCATTGAAGGCCTTCACTTCCACCGTATCAATCTGTATATTTGCCTGCAAAATATTTGCGGCTTCTTCCGCCGCCAGCTTGGCCGCTCTATGTGTGAAATCCTGTGATTTTATGTACCAAAAACTGCCCAGCAGTCCCAGCAGCAGCAGACAGAACCCTGCTTTTAATAAAAGTGCTGTTTTCTTCACAGATTTTCACCTCCAAAATCATCCATAACGTCTTGTATTTTTCGCCATTCGTCCAGAACTTTCCTCTATCGAACACGATTTTCCTTAAATAAATAATCTAAGTATACACCTTATTCCTTGGAATATTCTTTATCCGGAATACAGCTTCCCGCTAAAAAAACAGGCCAAAAACAAGCCCTACGCTTTGTTTTTGGCCATCCATTGCACTTTTTCGATATCTATTTGTCGATTAAGACTTTTTTATTTTTCTGCCGGAACATTTTCCCAATATGTGCTGACATCAAGGTCTACCGGTATTCCCATCGCCCGGTCAAGTGAGGCCTTGCTCGTATTGTAGTCATAAAGCGACTGAATATAATTGGTCTGGGCGGATGTCAGCGCTACCTGCGCATCAATTACATCGATATTCGTGCCAACCCCGGCGCTGTAGCGGACCTGGGCAATTTTATAGTCTTCCTGCGCCTGATCAACCGCAACTTTTGTGGTCTGAATATTTTTTTCCGCGGCAATCATCGTCAAATAAGCCTGGCGCACCTCAAGCTGAATGGCATCTTTTTTCTGGCTGGCTGTTTCTTTTGCCTTGCGATTTGCAGCCTCAGCCTGACGGATCTGCGCCTTTGTTACATTGCTGTCAAAAAGATTCCAGTTTGCCGTAACCCCGACACTCCATTTATCAGCGAGATCCTTGCCAAAGGCCGTATCATCATCCCGGTAATCGCTGGCGGCCAAGGCAACCTGCGGCAGCTGTCCAGCCTGCGCCATTTTAATCGAAGCCTCTGTTTGTCTTACCGCTTTATCCGTGGCAATCCCATCGGCCCGGTGCTGCAGGGCATAATCGATGCAGCTATCCAGCTGAAGATCATATTTTTCATAATTCAGATCGCCTTCAATGTTAATTATCGTATGAAGCGGCAAGCCCACTACATTATTAAATGCGGACATGGCTAGATCATAATTGTTGCGGGCGGAAACAAGGCTCTGGCTGGCCGAAGCGAGCTCTACCTGGGACCGCAGAACATCTGACTTGGCTACGGTACCGACGGTATATTGCGCCGTTACATTTTTCAAATGCTGCTGCAGCTTATCAACGGACTCTTCCTGTACCTTTACCAGGTTCCGGCACTGCATGATCTTATAATAATCTTCCGTTGCCTCAAGCTTTACACTCTGTTTGGTATTTTCTAGGGTCAGACTGCTTACGTCAACACCCAGCTTGGCTTTCTTTACGTTATTCTCTAGTTTCCCCCCGCTGTAGATAGGCAGCTGAGCCGATAAAGTATTTGTATAGTCCTTATTACGCTCACCCACTGAGTCACCACCAACGCGATTGGCGGTTGAGTTCCACGACAAGGTAAGCCCTTTACTGCCTTTTGCTTCTGACAACGCCCATTGCGCCGAATCGGCATCCGCTTCCGATTGCTGGATCGAGCGGTTATTTTCCAACGCCAGTTTTACGCCCTCCTCAAGGGTCAGATTCATGCTTTCTGCTGCCAATACCGGTGAACTTGTTACGGAAAGTGCCATGATGCCGCTGAGCACCATAGCCGTTAATCTTTTATGCCAAATTGATTTTTTCACTTTTTATCCTCCTGTTTCTCTGCTCTTTATTTATTCTAAAAGGTCCGGCGAATGCCAACATAGGTGGCCCGCTCATCCCGCTTATTCAAATTGTTTGTCTGCCCGACAAGGTAAGTATCCGGAGAAATTTCATACTGACCGCGCAGTTTGAGCCGCACATCGTTGGGATCATAGGCATCGAGCGAGATTTGCGCCGGGGACCCCAGTTTCAGATCAACCCCGAGGCCAACCTCATTGTCGACAATGCCGGCACGATAGCCTGCCGTATCATTGCCTGATCCTAGCTGCACATTGGTTTTGTTGCCATTGCCAATATCATCTACGCCGAGCAGTAAAAACTCGTTAGAATTGCCGTAAATACGCAGATCTGCATTGGTCATATAACGATCATCCTTGCCGCTGTAAAGAAATTCTGCCCCGCCTTCCGTCCGAATTGACCCAACACGATTCATCATATTGTCGGCCCGAGCCGTAACGGATTTTGTGTTTTGCAGAATCTGTTTGATATCCGCCGCTGTCTGCGGGTCGGCTATCACTGGTTCAAGGTTTGCCGCCATGTTTTCAATCCGCTGGCTCGTACTGGTCAAGTTGGCTACGGCAATCCGAAGATTCGCTGCCGTCTTCCCATCGCCAGAAAAATCACTGACCATGGTTTCCACACTATCTGCCGCGCGGACCAGGCTCGCCGACATGATACTGAGATTATGCACGAGCGTGCGCACATCCTGCTGGTTATCAACAGCCATATGCTGCAAAGTAACAGCGAGCTGATTCATATTTGCCGTCAATTCCTTGACGTTAACCGCCGACTGGATTAAGGATTGCTTGACGGCATCACTGCCAAAAATTTCATTCAGCGATTTTACCAGTTTTTGCATTTCCTCCAGTGTCATACCGGCTTTATTCATCATGTAATCCATGCCTCGGCCACTCGTTCCATTGACAACCGCCCCGGGTTCAAGAAATTCTTCCGAAGACTCTGCACTTGGCAGTATGTCAATAAACTTTTCCCCCATAAGACCGTCGCTACTGATGACAAATTGTGCTTTTTTCGTAATTTTGGTTCCGG
>JBOFWE010000041.1:0-1914 GCA_051653465.1 Selenomonadaceae bacterium
ATCAATGAACTTTATCGCCTGCAGCAGCAGGCCAAAGGGGAGGCGGGCCGGAGATGAGTACGATTCATGTACTGGATGATGCGACGATCAATAAAATTGCTGCCGGCGAGGTGGTTGAACGGCCGGCTTCGGTCATAAAGGAGCTTATCGAAAATTCGATTGATGCCGGGGCTACAAAGATTGAAGTTGAAATCATGGCGGGCGGCACGAGCTTTATGCGAATCAGCGATAATGGCCGCGGCATGAGCATGGAAGATGCCCGGCTGGCGATTCTTCGGCATGCGACGAGCAAGATCAAAAAAGTGGATGATTTGCATACGATGGACACCCTCGGATTTCGCGGGGAAGCCCTGCCGACGATTGCTGCTGTGTCGCGGTTTACGCTGATGACGCGCGAGCCGGAGAGCGAACTGGGGACTTTTATCGATATCCGCGGCGGTAAAACGGAGGAGATCAGGGAAACAGGCTGCAGCATCGGCACGACGATCAAGGTGGAAGATTTGTTTTTCAATACGCCGGCCCGTAAAAAATTCATGAAGACCACGGTGACGGAAGGATCGAAAATCAACGATTTTGTGATCAAGCTGGCGCTGGCCAATCCGGATATTGCCTTTAAATTTATCAACAACAATAAGCTGGTGCTCACATCGCCGGGAAACGGCTCGGTCTATGACTGCCTGCAGAGCATTTACGGCTCGAAGGTAAGTGAGGAGCTGCTCGGTGTGGAATTTATTGACGAAGACATCGAAATCCGCGGCTTTTTGACCAAGCCGTCCATGATCCGCAGCAGCCGGACGTGGCAGACCTTTATTGTCAATCGCCGCATTATTTCAAACAGGGCCATTGCCAAGGCCATTGACAACGCCTACCATTCTTTATTGCCGAAATCGGGCTATCCCTTGGCGGTGCTTGATATCAAGCTGGCGCCGGCAAGCGTCGATGTCAATGTCCACCCGCAAAAGAGTGAAATGAAGTTTGCCGATGAAGGCCGGCTGTTTAAGGCTGTTTATAAGGCGGTGATCGATGCCATTCGTCCGCCGGGGCAGCCCCTGTCGTCAGTGGCAGCTCCGGCGGCAAATATCGAGCGGCACTATACGCCGGTGGACATGGGTTTTTCGGCGCTGCCGCCGCAACCAGAACGTCCGGCAAGTCCGCTTTATCAGCCGCCAGCGTCAAATACGGCTGTTTATCAGCCGGAAGGCGTGAGGGAAACAGCGGTCAGTTTTGCCCAGGCGCAGGCAATCCTGCACGCGCCGCGGCCGGAAATAGCGGCAATGGTCGATGTTGCGCCGGCGGAAACGACGCCGGTTTTTGAAGGCGGCACTTCGCCGGCGGGAGGGCTGGTTCCTCTGGGGCAGATTGATGACTGCTATATCGTGGCCAGGGGCGCGGACGGTCTCTACATTGTCGATCAGCATGCCGCCCACGAGCGCATCCTATATGATCGCTTTGCCCGGTCAGCCGCATCGATTCCGTCCCAGCAGCTGCTGGTGCATCTGCTGCTCGATTTTTCGGAGCACGAGTGTGAACTGGTGCTTTCTCACCAGGAGCTTTTCCAGACGCTGGGGTTTGATGTCGAAGCGAGCGGCCCGGAACAGCTGCGCCTGCGCGAGGTGCCGGCGGATATTCCGGTAGGTGAGGCGGAGGCTGTAATGCGGGAGATCTTGGAATCCCTGCTGAATCTTCATGACCTGACGGCGGCGGAAATCCGTCATGCCTGCCTGGCGACTACCGCCTGCCGGGCGGCCATCAAGGCCGGGGATACCTTGAATCTCCGGCAGATGCAGATTATCCTTGATGAGCTGGAGGGCACTACGCTGCCTTATACCTGCCCGCACGGACGCCCGACCATCATAAAATTTACGAGCCCGGAGCTCGGGAAAATGTTTAAAAGGACCTGAGTATGAATACGTT
>JBOFWE010000042.1:0-1096 GCA_051653465.1 Selenomonadaceae bacterium
GCAATATTCTACAACAGCAATGCGGGGACTCATTAAAAAAACACGATCCTGCAGATGTTGCAGTGGCGTTTTCGCAGGCGTTAAATGAGTTTAATATGGAAAAAATCCTAGGCTATACCGGTGAAAAGAAAATGCGTAAAATTCTCGCGACGATTAAAAATGGCGGAATTGACAGCCCCGACGGAGAGATCAGCACATTGGTTTCCTATATGCAGATCATGATGGATCAATTACACGCACAGCGGCATATGCTGGAAAAACAAGTTCGCCGTATGGAACGATATATCCGCATTTATGCGAAGGATGAATTGACGAATGCCTATGCCCGGCGATCGGGGTATGCAATGCTGCGCCAGCTGCTCGGTGGTCCTTCGGAGGAAGTGGATTTTTTGACGATGGCATTTGTCGATCTTGATAATTTAAAAGCGGCCAATGATTTGTATGGTCATGAGGAAGGGGATGTGTATCTTAAGACCGTTGTTGACCTTCTGATGGCAGAGCTCAACGACAGCGATATCATCTGCCGGTTTGGCGGGGACGAGTTTGTTTTGGCCCTGCCTAATAAATTTGAAGAAAATGCCCATACACTTTTGAAAAAGGTCAACCGCCAACTAGCCGTGATTAATGCCTGCCAGGGGAAAGGCTACAGAATGTCCTTTTCTTTTGGAACCCTGTTTTATGATTATTCGGAGCCGCTCGATGTTGAGTCGGCTATAAAACAGATGGATAGCAGAATGTATAACTACAAACTCGGACAGACAGGTGAAACAGATAAACAGAAAAAAGCTTGAAATAAAGTGTTGACAATACCTGACAAAGCGTGTAATATAATACAAGTCGCTGATGACAACGGCCGCGAGAAAAACGAGAGTTTCCTTCCCGCCAAGCCACAGAAAAAAGAGGTTGACAAACTTCTTCCAGCGAGATATACTATAAAAGCTGACTCAAGCAGCCAGCGCGGTGTTCTTTGAAAACTAAACAATGCAGCAATAAAGAACTATGTAACACATGGTTCAAGCCAGATGTGCGGGTTTGACGCAAGTCAAACCAATCAACTTCAAGCATAGCTTGAAACAATTTCTTAACTATTAAGAGC
>JBOFWE010000043.1:0-8302 GCA_051653465.1 Selenomonadaceae bacterium
GCTGATTACAATGAAGATTTCCATGTCAACTTTGATACTTCAGCGGACAAATTCCAGAACTACTATAAGGATCTCTCACAGCGAGTGAAAGACCGGGAAGTGGATATTCTGATTGTTGTTGACATGTTCCTGACCGGTTTTGATGCGACGACGCTCAACACCTTGTGGGTCGACAAGAACCTGCGCCATCACGGGCTGATTCAGGCATTTTCCCGTACGAACCGCATTTTGAATTCGGTTAAGACCTATGGGAATATCGTTTGTTTCCGTAACTTAGAGAAGGAAACAAACGATGCAATTGCTTTGTTTGGTGACGAGAATGCCGGGGGCATTGTCCTGCTGAAAAAATATGAAGCATATTACAATGGTTACGATGAAGACGGAAAGCATCATGACGGCTATACCGAACTTATTGAGAAATTGGGGCAGGAGTTTCCCTTGGGAGAAGCCATAATCGGCGAGCAAAACCAAAAGGACTTCATCGCCTTGTATGGATCGATTCTGCGGCTCAAGAATATCCTGACAGCCTTCGATCAGTTTGCTGGGCAGGAAATATTGTCCAGCAGGGACTTTCAGGATTACCAGAGCGTATACATTGATCTGTACCAGGAATTTACGAAGGATAAGACCAGTGATAAGGAAAACATCAATGAGGATGTTGTTTTTGAGATTGAGCTCATCAAGCAGGTAGAGATCAATATAGACTATATCCTCATGCTGGTGGCGAAATATCACGATTCCAACTGTAAGGACAAGAGCATTCTTGCGACGATTACCAAGGCCGTGGATTCGAGTCTTCAGCTGCGCAGTAAAAAGGAACTCATCGAAAACTTCATCAAGACGATCAATGCATCCAGCAAGGTCGAGGAAGATTGGCAGGGGTTTGTCAAAAAGCAGAAAGAAGCGGAGCTGTCAAAGCTCATTGCCGAGGAAAAACTCAAGCCGGAGGAAACCAGAAACTTTGTCGATTTGTCACTTCGTGACGGTGTGCTCAAGACGACTGGTACGGATATAGATAAGATCCTGCCTGCGGTATCGCGTTTTGGCAGCAGTAACCGGACCGGAAAAAAAGAGGGGATTATTGAAAAGCTGAAGCGGTTCTTCGAGAAATATCTTGGGGTAGCGTAAAAGATTTGCTAGAGGGAAAGCAGCACGTATGATATAGAACTTATTAAAGAAAAGAGTGGGATCATGGACGAAAAACAGCGTAGAAGATCGAAAGGACTTATTGCAATAGGGGTAGTGTGGCTCCTTGTTATTATTGGAGTGGCAGGATATTTCTTGTATTATAAGAAAACGCCAACATATTCATTGAATTTGATTCGTGAATCTGTAGAGAAGCATGATTGGGAAACATTTAATACGCATGTCGACACCGATAGCGTGCTTTCAGGAGCGTTTGATGCTTTTTTGGATGAAGGTATGGAAGACGCAAAAAGTGACGACAGTATTAAGCAGATGGCAAATGGTTTTGCAAAGCTGTTTAAGCCGGCAATTGTGTCAGCTCTTAAGGATGATATTAAGAAATTTGTTGAAACAGGAACGGCTGGACCTAAAAATAAGGAGTCTGGAGGTTCGAATAAACAGGAAGAAAAAGTCAATACAGATGGCATAAAGAAAAGTGCAGACTGGGATGGCATGAAATTTAAGAGTGTTGCCTATACTAAAAAAGCGGATAATGGCATCGCAACGGTTGGTGTTACATTAACAGATACGCAACTGGGTCAAGATTTTATACTGGATATCGACATGCGTCAATTACAGGATGGAACATGGCAGGTTATTGAACTTTCTAATTTGAAGGACTATTTGAAAGCTATTGAGAAGGCAAAGAAAGATAAATTGGCAGAATTGAATCAGCCATTACAGGACCAAATCAATCAGGTTATCGATATAAAATCAGCAACTGCAATGGTTGTATCGAAAGATAGATATGGGTTTTCAAAAGCTCTGAAAGTACAAATGCCAGCTGCGTGTAATAGTGATAAAGGGATTGCATCTGTTAGTGGTGTCATTTCGGCAACGGTGACTGGTGATGATAAGCCTTTTGAAATACCCTTTGACATAAAAATAAAAGACCAGTCTATTAAAAATGGGAATATGTGGGTTGCGAAAGATCTGAATGGATTTATTCCTTCGCAAGCCAAATTTTTAAAAGCTGCTGCGGGGACAATACAGGCATCTGTACAAATTACGGGAATAACATATGCAGATGGTAGCAAGCTTGAGCTTTATAAAGAATTGCCGAAAACCTAATGGCTATAGAAACTTTTATAGAGTATAATGGTCGTTTTATTCAGTTAATAGATCAGAATTATATGTTGAGCCGGATAGGATGCTAACGTCACGAATGATTCAAGGGTTTTGACGCTATAGAGCAATCGATCATTTGCTACAGGCAGATGGGCTGGGGTAGCTTTAATTTTTATGAAAGCAGAGGAAATGGGATGAAAATATTAGTTGTCGATGATGAGAAGAGCATCATCAATCTCATCCGCATGAATTTGGAATTGGAAGGCTATGAAGTCGTTACCAGTGAGTCGGGTATGGATGCGATTCGAAGCTTTACAGAAGAAAAACCGGAACTTGTTATTTTGGATATTATGCTGCCTGATATCAGCGGGTACAAGGTGATTCGGAAACTGCATGAACTTGATCCGGCCGCGGCGGTGATTATGCTCACAGCAAAAGGTGAAGTAAACGATAAGTTATTTGGGCTGCAGCTTGGCGCTGATGATTACATGACGAAACCATTTAATGGTGAGGAACTGCTGCTCAGGATTAAAGCGATTTCTAAACGGCTGTATCCAGTGGAAGAAAAAGCCGCCGCGGAGGGAACGGAACTTGTTTTTGCAAAGATACGGATTCGGCGGGAAGAACGAGAGGTATGGATTGATGACCGGCGGATTGAAGTGACGTACCGTGAATTTGACATGTTGCTGTTGATGCTTGAAAATCGCAACAAGGTATTCACACGAGAAAAACTGCTGGAAAGCATTTGGCACTATGCGTATGAAGGCAATACGCGGGCGGTAGATATGATGATTCAGCGTTTGCGCAAAAAGCTGGGGCTGTATGCAGAAAATCTGAAAACGGTTTATGGAATAGGGTACAAATTTGAAGGGTAAGCAGGGAGCTGGCAAATGAAACAGATGAAATTTCGCATGAAGACAAAGATCATGTTTATGAATATGGCGATATTTATTCCTGTCATCCTGTTTGTCTGTGCAGTTTTGCTAAATCAGCTCTATGGCAGTATTATTAAAAACAGTACAGATTTTTTGCTCAAGGAGAGCTATAATACCCAGCTGTATATCGATCGTTATTTGGAACAGCCTGCTGAGAATTCGCCGGACAAAAGATTTGTTGCCGCGGCTCCCCTGATGGGAACCTATTTGGCCAATAAGGTGGATTTTCGGATACAGCTGTATGATCGGGCGGGGAATCTTTTGTCGGATTCGCTGAAAAATGCTTTGAGCATGTATGCGGAAGACATAGCCCAAGCTGGCGAGGGCAAGAAAGCTTACATTATGAAAAAAACAGAAGACCACACCTATATATTGTTTTCCAGTCCAATTTATGCCGAAAAGGAAATCATCGGCAGTGTCCGCTATGTTTATCCCTTGGAAAGAGAAAATAAAATAATGGACAGCATGTTTTTGATGATGGCGGCTGTTGTCGGTTTGGCGGTGTTTATTTCCTGGATACTCAGCAGCTTTTTTGCAGAAAAGATTGCTGGCCCGATTCGCAAGTTGAAGCTGGCATCGGAAAAAAATACCCAGGGAGATTATAGCCATGAGATCCATATACAAAGCGGCGATGAAGTAGAGGAGTTAGCGGAAACATTCAATCAGATGACGCGAAGTATTCAAAAATATATCAGCAGTCTGCAAGAGGAGAAGAAAAAACAGAAAAATTTTTTTGATCATGTCACACATGAATTCAGGACGCCCTTGACGGCAATTATCGGTTATGCGGAGCTTATTCCCAGGCTTCGCCAAGCCTCACAAGTGAAGGAAAGTTTGTCTTACATCCGCCTGGAGGGAAAGCGTTTGTTAAAGCTTGTCGAGGAGTTGCTGGAACTTTCAAGGCTGGGAAAGAATGAGTTTACGATTGCTAAAACTGCGGAAGATCTCCAGTCGGTATTGGAAGAGACGGTCTATATCATGCAGCCCCGACTGGATAAATATAAAATTTCCCTAAAAAAACATCTGGAGCATGTGTTAGTGGAAATCGATAAGGACAAGACAAAACAAGTTTTTCTCAATATTTTCGACAATGCTGTCAAATACAGTGAGTGTAGGCAGCTGGAATTGGTGGTTTCCCAGAGTGAACAGGAAATTATTGTAACCTTAAGCGATGATGGACAAGGCATAGAGCCGGAAAAACTGTCCAGACTTTTTGATCCGATGCAGCGGTTACGTGATAAGGAATCCATGCATGGCAATGGGTTGGGCCTGTGTATTTGTAAGGAAATTATGGAAAAACAGGAAGGCCGGATAGAAGTTCACAGCAAAAAAGGCTGCGGAACCACGGTGAAACTTATTTTTTCGAGAGGTGAACGCAGCGATGAAAAAAGGGCCGATTAAAACAGTCCTTATCAGCTTGTATAGTTTAATGCTGGTGGTTTGCGTGATAATTCTCTACAATAATTACCATCATCTGTACGATCAGGTAACGGTTGTTGAAGATCAACCAGCAGTGGCAAGGCGCAGCCAGCTGTCCATTCCTATAAAAATCGAGATTCACAATGAAAAATGGGGCAGTTATGTTTTTGAAAATGAAGAGGGCATTCAAAAGATCTGGAAAGCAATAAATGAAATCACGCTGGGGCCGGCGGATATGGCGCCTTCCTATCCGTTAAAAGAAGATGTAAAGATTTCGGGGCAGATTCATTATATAAATGGCGGCAGCGATTTCTTTGAAATTGGCAGCCGGCTGATTTTGAATGATCAGACTTATGATGACAATTACAAAATGCCGTTGATTGATAATTTAAAGAATGAATTGCTGAGTTATTTGTACTCACAGCAAAGACTGGCGGATCTTATGGAAACAGCAGTGAGCGTAAAAATTCGTATGGGAACAGGGCGGCAAGAGCTGGTGCTGCTTGACGATTCAAGGCAAAAATTGAAACGGATTTTACTGACTGCGGTCAAGGTCGAAAACAATAGAGACGTCATTAATCTTTTAAAAAATAAAGGCGATGCTTTGGGGCATATCCGCATTTATTTGCACAATACGACCAGTGCCGAACGATTGAAAGCGGCCGATTTAGTGAATATTGATGTGTATGAAGCTGGTTTTTTTGTGGTGCAGTATATGGGGGATGAAAATGGACGTCATATGTATTTTCGCGGGCCATTGGATTCACTGTTGCAGGAACTTGAAAAAAATATGGGAGAGAAACGGGAATGAAAAAAATTCTTTGGAGTGCTGTGCTCCTTTTGGCAGTCGGGCTGGCATACTGGCAATGGCGGGGGCTGGAAGAGCCTGTGACCTATCAAAACGGCTACCCGGACCTGCGTGGACGGCACATTGTCGTGTATGTCTCCTGCCGGGATGAAGTTGGCAAAGCGTTTTTGGAATTATTCAAGGATAAAACCGGTTGCAGCTATGAATACCTAAAGATGACGACACCGGAAGCATTGTCCAGGATACGAGCGGAGCGGGAGCATCCTAAAGCGGATATTTTTATTGGCGGAACTTGTGATGCACATATATTGGCAAAAGAAGAAGGACTAATCGAAAAATATGTTTCGAAAAATTATGATGCGGTCACAGACCGCTATAAAGATGGAGATGGATATTGGATCGGTATAGGGACGAGCCCCCTATCCATTATCGTCAATAAGGAACGGTGGGAAAAGGAATATCAGAGTAAGGGTGTAGCCTTGCCAAAATCGTATGAGGACCTGTTGGATCCGGTCTATCGCGGGGATGTCATTGTCTCCAATCCCAATACTTCTGGTACAGCCTATATAATGCTGGCGTATTTAAGCCAACGAATGGGACCGGAAATGACCGTTGATTTTTTGCATCGCTTAAAAGCAAATGTGGGTGAATTTACAATTAATGGGTATACTCCGGCGCAGAAAGTTGCGGCAGGGGAATATCTTTTAGGAGTGAATTTTTTAAACGATCAACTCTGTGTGCTTGAATCGGGTTTTGAGGTTCTTACGATTATTCCGCCACAGTGCGGCTGGAGCATGGATGCTGTGTCAAAAATAAAAAAAGGACCCAATAAGGATGTAGGCCGCTATTTTATTGATTTTTGCACGACCAAGGAAATCCAGGAAAAAGTCAGCCGGATTTCTTTTTCGATGCCGATTCGCAGTGATGCGGAAACGGGGCCAAATCTTGGACAATTTGATATTTATGAGGGATTTGATTTTATAAAAGCGAGCCGGGATCGTACCCGCTTGCTGAAAGTATGGAATGATTCTGTTTAGTGATGAAAACCAATGGCAAAGCTGCTGTTGGTTTTTTTTTATTTTGAAAATGTTACATTTATGAAACGTTTTTAAGATATTTATGAAAAAGTATCTATTTATAATAAAAGAAGAGGAAATGATAAAAATAAATTCTCAAATCATTTCAAGTAAGAGAGGATGTATGTATATGGAACGTATCTTTAATTTCTTTAATGTGCAGAAACAAAGTGTTTCGGTTCCTTTAACAGAGCAGCGTAAAAGATGGCTGCGGGAATTTCTCAAGGCTTTTTTGGTGGTATTTCTGGTGTATGTCTGTATGTATCTTATTCGCAATAATTTTAAAGCTGGTCAGCCTTTATTAAAAGAGAGCCTGGGATTTACAACCTCTGAGCTTGGTTATATTGGGTTTGCTTTTTCGGTAACATATGCTTTTGGCAAGACGATTCTAGGTTATTTCGTTGATGGCCGCAATGCCAAGCGCATCGTTTCCCTTTTACTTATACTGTCCGCGGTTATGGTTATGAGCATTGGCTTATTGTTGCTTTCCGAGGATAAATGCTTTGGTGCCGTGCTGATTCTCTGGGGCCTTAGCGGGTTTTTTCAAGCGCCGGGAGGTCCGAGTGCGTATGCGACGATTTCTAAATGGACGCCATCGGCAAAACGTGGCCGCTATCTTGGCTTTTGGAATATGTCGCATAATATCGGTGGGGCGGTAGCCGGTATTTTGGCTCTTTGGGGTGCGAATACCTTTTTTCAGGGAAATGTGGCCGGAATGTTTATCGTGCCGGCTATTATTGCTTTTGTAGCGGGGATACTGTTGCTCTTTTTAGGGAAAGATGAGCCGGAGGAGCTCGGGTGGAATTCCGTCGAAGAGATTTTTGACGAGAAAAAGCCGGAAGGCAGTGACGAAGCCGAAGCGTTGAGCAAGTTTGAGCTCTTTAAGCAATATGTCTTAAAAAACCCTTGGGTATGGACACTTTCTGTTGCAAATGTATTCGTTTATATCGTGCGCATTGGTGTGGATAACTGGGCGCCGCTTTACGTGACGGAGCAGCTTCATTTTTCAATGGTGGATGCGGTTAATACAATTTTTTATTTTGAAATGGGTGCTTTATTCGGCAGCTTAAGCTGGGGCTATATATCGGATCTTTTGCATGGGCGACGGGCCATTGTGGCTGTGATCTGTCTTTGTCTGACGGCTTTTGCGGTGTTGGGCTATCGTTATGCGACGAGTGTCGCGATGATCAATACTTCTTTATTCTTGCTGGGAACTTTGATTTTCGGGCCGCAGCTGTTGATCGGAGTATCTCTGGTCGGGTTTGTTCCGAAAAAAGCCATTGCGGTAGCGAATGGCCTCAGTGGAACTTTTGGTTATTTGTTTGGCGATTCAACGGCAAAAGTTATGTTGGCACAGATTGCGGACCCGAAATCCCAGGGGATTCATATTGGAGGGCTATATTTTTATGGCTGGAACGATGTGTTTATCATCTTTTATGGAGCGTTGATTTGTGGTGTGATTTTACTGCTCATCGTCGCCGGCGCAGAAGAACGGATGATTCGCAGAAAAGTGAAAGAGGCAAAAAATCCAGTGCTGGTATCCTGATTCATAAGGCAAAAAAGGTTTGCAGATTTTCTGCAAGCCTTTTTTGTTTGTGTTTTAGCAGGTTGAGGCCATAGGCCGAAACTAAAACCCACCCGATTAACGGGTGGATGATCTAATATGTTATATAAAAAATCTCATTCGACGCGTTATAATGTGATTGTTCAGGCCACATTAAATAAACGGAGGAATGAGATTTATGGATAAAAGTCTAGCACACACGAAATGGATGTGCAAGTATCACGTAATATTTACGCCGAAGTATCGG
>JBOFWE010000044.1:0-1514 GCA_051653465.1 Selenomonadaceae bacterium
CCTACCCTGGACATACTCTGTGTCATACCGGCCTTTACAAGCATTCCATGGAATGTTCGGTTTGTATACTGATATCCTCGGTCACTGTGCAACAAAGGATGCGCTGACGGATTGACAGCTACAGCTGCAGCGAAGGTACTATATACCAAGTCGTTGTCGTTGCGATCACGGATGACGAAGGACACGATTCGGCGGTCATAGAGATCCAGGATGGCACTAAGATAAAGCTTATGCTTTTCAAGGCCTGTATAATACTTGAATTCTGTAACGTCTGTCAGCCACTTTTCATTCGGCTTGTCGGCATGAAAATCACGATTCAAAAGATTTTCTGCTATATGCTGTGGCTTGGCAGCTTGCCGAGTACAACCATGGTTACTATATTTAATCGTCGATTTAATATCAAGTTGGCGACAAATTCTCAACACGCGTTTGTCGTTTACCTTTGTATTGTAATCGTGGGCTAAATCATCCCGGATACGTCGGTATCCTTTATCTGGATTTTCCTGATGAATCGATTCAATGAATTGTGCGATACGTTTATTTTCGACTTCGCTCGCCGATTCTTTTCGCTTCAGCCATTTGTAATAAGCAGATCGGGCTACATGAGCAAGATGGCAAAGTTCATCGATTGGATAACTATTGTTTTCGTGTTCCTGCCTAATAAGCATGTAAAGACTTACTTGGTAGACCAGGTTTACTCCCGCCTCCTTTCTAGCGCATCTAGCTTTTTTAGAAAATCACGTTCCATCTTGTGCATGTAGTTTTCATGTTCTAACTGTGCAATCTTGATTCTTAGCTTTTCTTCGTCGGTTCTTGGTTCCTGAGTATCGATACGCCGACCTCTTCGATCTTCGACGCCAGTTGCTCCTAATTGAGCAAATTTATTGGTCCAGATATAAACCTGCTGATAGGATACGTGATATTTATTGGCAATTGCGCCGTAATTTCTGCTGGCAATAAGACACTCTTTTGCGATTTTTACCCGATCTTCCTGTGTGGTTTTTCGAGCCTTCGTCATGTGACAATGTCCCCCTCGGCATTTAAAGTCCTCATGCCGATTATACTGCTTAATCCAACGGCGGATTTGTGTATGGGAACAAATTTTATATTTTTCACATAGAGTTAATAAACTTCCGCCCCCAGAAAGATATTCTTTTACAACTTTTTCTTTAAGTTCGGGAGAATAGTGTTGCTTCTCATTCGTCGGGGAAAAAGCAGCAGCCCCTTCCGCCTTATATTTACATATCCACTGCTGAATAGATGAAATGACTATTCCGGTAATTCGACTGATTTCATGCTGGCTAATCGTTCCAGAAAGATATCTCTCTACAAAATAAATCTTCTCTTCTGGCGTTAATTTCGTTTTAAATGACATAAAAAACTCCCCCTATAGTCGACAATCTATTTTTTCATTGTCTCCTATAGGGGGAGCATATCAAACTGCATAGCCGAAGAAGAGCAGGCTTACCAAGGCCCCGGCTTCGGTGTTGCTCAGGCCAAACTCGCTCTTGATG
>JBOFWE010000045.1:0-6945 GCA_051653465.1 Selenomonadaceae bacterium
AAAATAATATATTTGACATTTATTTTCGATTATGATACATTTTATGTGTCACAACTGAGCATGTAAAAACCGTTGACGGAGGGATCACCTCTTTTACGCGTCGACAGAGAACCGGGCTGTAGCTGAAATCCCGGTGGCAGACGAAATGAGGAAATGGGCTCCCGAGGGTAATGTGAACAGCTTCGGCCTACTAGCAAAGACGACCGGCTTCCGTTATAAAGCCGCTAATGTTTTTAACATTTGACTGAGGTGGCCGGCTACAGCCGGCAAACAAGGTGGTAACGCAGATCAGAGCATCTGTCCTTATAATAGGACAGATGCTTTTTTATATTCAATGATAAAGGAGCGAATCACATGGCACAAAAATTATTGATGGGAAATGAGGCCATTGCCCTCGGAGCAATCCGCGCCGGCGTGGACATTGTCACCGGCTATCCCGGAACGCCCTCCAGTGAAGTTCTCGAAACAATTGCCAAATACCGAAACGAAAATACATATGTAGAATGGTCAGTAAACGAAAAAGTAGCACTTGAAGTAGCTGCCGGCGCAGCCTATACCGGCGCCCGGACTCTGGTCACGATGAAGCAGGTAGGTTTAAATGTGGCCAGTGACCCGCTGATGAGTCTGGCTTATATCGGCATAAAAGGCGGGATGGTCGTTCTCGTCGCGGATGATCCCGGCCCGGTCTCTTCACAAACAGAGCAGGACACCCGCCACTTTGCCCAATTTGCCCATTTGCCAGTCTTTGACCCAAGCTCCCCCCAGGAGGCTTATCTGTTGATTGGCGAAGCCTTTGCCCTTTCTGAAAAATACCATACGCCGGTTATATTTCGTCCGACAACCCAGATTTGCCACGCCTGCGCCAGCATAGATATCGACGATTTCATCGCCAAGCATCCACCAGCAGCTTTCATAAAAGATCCGAAATGGGTCATCTTTCCCCGACTTTCCTATCAAAACCATATAAAAATATGCCAGAACGAGCAAAAAATCAGCGACGAATTTTCCACCGCCGCCTGCAACCAGATCACCGGCCACGGAAGTCGGGGGGTTGTCAGCAGCGGCGTATCCGTTGCCTACGCGAAGGAAATCCTGTCCGACACTGGCGATGAGGCCGCCCTATTGAAGCTAGCCACGGTGTACCCGTTTCCGGAAAAACTGGCCCTTGCCTTCCTCAAAGAACGCACCGAAGTTCTTGTCCTTGAAGAACTCGATCCGGTTATCGAAGAAGCCTTGTTGAAACTATGCGGCAAGCATCTATTGCCGGTAAAAATTTACGGCAAGCTTACCGGCCATGCCAACATTGCCGGCAGCAACAATTATGAAACGATCCGCGCTTCGATCGACAAATTCTACACTCGAGAAATCGTCCCGCCCGCGACAGTTTCGCTGCCGCCGCTGCCAGCACGTCCGCCGGTACTGTGCGCCGGGTGTCCGCACCGCGCTTCTTTTTACAGTGTAAAACGTGCTCTGCAGCAGCAAAAACAAGAGGCTGTTTTCAGCGGTGATATTGGCTGTTATACCCTTGGCAACGCCAGCCCGCTCGATATGGTAGACACCTGTCTTTGCATGGGGGCCGGCATTACCATGGCCCAGGGGCTGCAGCGGGCAGATAACAGCGTCAAGCATATTGCCTTTATCGGCGATTCGACCTTTTTCCATTCCGGAATTACCGGCATCATCAACGCGGTCTACAATCAGACGGATATCACAGTCATCATCGTCGACAACTCGACGACAGCCATGACCGGTCATCAGCCACATCCCGGAACCGGACGGACTATGATGGGCAGCCTGACGGAAAAAATTTCAATTGAAAAGGTTTTAACCGGCTGTAATGTGAAATACATCAAAAAAGCCAACCCCCTGCATTTACAGACAGCAATAGCTGCCGTCAGCGAGGCCGTCGCCTTTCCTGGTGTATCCGTAGTCTTGTTCGAAGCCCCCTGTATTGCCCTGTTTAAGCCAAAGCTGAAACGACAGGTTGATAAAGAGCGCTGCACCGGTTGTCGCCGCTGCGTAAAGGAAATCGGTTGCCCGGCAATTTCACTTGATGAAAAAGGCAAAGCCCGGATCGACACAGCACTCTGTTACGGCTGTTCCCTCTGCACACAGGTCTGTCCGGCAAAAGCGATTGGAGGTACTCCATTATGAAACTGAATTGTCTGCTAGCCGGCGTTGGCGGTCAGGGCACCGTCCTCGCCTCAAGAGTTCTGGCCCAAACAGCCATATCACAGAACTTGCCCGCCTGCACGGCCGAAACCATCGGCATGGCCCAGCGCGGTGGCTGTGTTATCAGCCAGGTCCGCATCGGCACTACAGACTGCGGCCCGGTAATCCCACTTCACCAGGCAGATCTTCTCCTTGGCTTTGAGCCGGCGGAAGCGTTGCGCAATTTTTCTTATTTAAAGGAAGGCGGCATCGCCCTCATCAATACCAGCCCCATTTTTCCGGTCACTGCATCGCTCGGAGGCTGTCCGTACGATCTACAGGCTATTTTAGAATTTATCCGCCAAAAGGCGGCCGCAGCGATCTTTATCAACGGCAATGACCTCTGCCAGCAAGTCGGCAGCACTAAGGTCTTAAATGTCATCATGCTCGGCATTGCCGCCCGGGAAAATCTGCTGCCATTTACCAAAGAAGACTTATTGCAAACACTCGAACAAAATCTGCCGGAAAAATTTTTGGAATTGAACCGCCGGGCCTTTGAGATCGGCTATACCTATAAGGAACAGGGAAGAGGTATGACACATGACGCCTGAACAATTTGAAAAATTTCAGCATATATTGCAGCACGCCGCCAAAAACAGCCCGTTTTACCAGAAAAAATTTCGCAGTGCCGGCCTTGAACCCGGCGATATCAAAACCGAAGCCGATATCGCCCGCATCCCGACTACCGACAAGTATGATCTGCGCCAAGCCTACCCGCTCGGAATTCAGGCCGTTTCTGACGAGGACGTGGTCCGCATCCACTCCTCTTCGGGAACCACGGGGCAGCCGGTCGTTATTCCCTATACGGAAAACGATGTAGAGACATGGGGCCTGATGATGGCCCGCTGCCTAAAGTTTGCCGGCATCACCCGGCGCGACCGCGTACAGATTACACCGGGATACGGCTTATGGACAGCCGGGATCGGCTTTCAGCGCGGCACAGAAAAGCTGGGCGCTATGGCCATTCCGATGGGCCCGGGCAATACAGAAAAGCAATTGAAGATGATGGTCGATCTCGGTGCAACCGCGCTGTGCGCCACCTCCTCGTACGCACTATTGCTGGCAGAGGAAATTGCCAAGCGCGATATGCGCGCGGCGATCAAGCTGCGCCGGGCTGTCATTGGGTCCGAGCGCTGGGGTGAAAAAATGCGGCAGCGCATTCAAACCGAACTCGGCGTTGAAATTTATGATATTTACGGACTCACCGAAATATACGGTCCCGGGATTTCGATCAGCTGTGATGCCCACAGCGGCATGCATTACTGGGATGACCATCTCTACTTTGAAATCATTGATCCGGCGACAGGCAAAGTGCTTCCCGAGGGAGAGCTCGGCGAGCTGACTATCACAACGCTGACAAAGGAAGGCGCTCCCCTGATCCGCTACCGCACCCACGATTTGACGCGTCTGCTCCCCGGCCCATGCAGCTGCGGTTCGCCGTATCCTCGTCATGACATCATTCTCGGCCGCACCGATGACATGATCAAGATTAAAGCCGTCAATATATACCCGGGACAGATTGAAGACGTCCTCAAGGATGTTCCCTGGGCCAGCAGCGAATATCAGGTTATTCTCGACCGCGACGAAAAGCACAAAGACTTTTTGCTGCTGCGTTTTGAATACAAGCCTGGCGCCAATCCCGTCACATTAAACCCGGAGGTCCGGCACTGGTTTAAAACAAAAATTGGCATTGCCATTGAAACGGAAGCCCTGCCCGTCGGCACATTGCCACGCAGCGAAAAGAAAACCGCTCGTGTGATCGACAACCGTTACCACTAAAGCAAGCAAAAAGGCCGCAGGCTTGGCATAATGCCCCTGCGACCTTTTTTATCGGCAAATTTTAAATTCTCACTTCAAAGCGTCCCGATCGTTTCTTTTTTTCCGTACCATCCGACTGCCCGGCCAGTTGATCAAGACCCGTCGGCAGTGGCTTTTCCGCTTGCCGCACGGGTTTTCTCCCTCGGGCAAAATACCAACCAGCCATACCGACAACGGCTACCAGCAGCAACACCACCAAGGGAAGATTATTGCTCATTCCGCCTGTCGCTGGTGCTTTTGGCGCCAGCCCCGCCGTTGCCGTCTGCGAAGCAGCTGCCGTTTCCGGCTGCTCTTCCCCAGCAGCAGAAACTGCCACTCCTCCCTGCTTGCTGCCGGTAGCCTTTGTTGCCGGACTGGCAGTATCCGCCGCTTTGGCTGTTGAAGGTTTTTTACTGGCAGCAGCGCCGTCTTTGCCTGAAGACGGACTGCCCTGCAGGCTCGCCCCCAGGGCTTCCAGCTTGCGGACGGTCGCCACGACTTCCGGGCTGGCCATATTGCTGCCTGCGGCAGCATCAGCTGCCGGTGCCGGCTGATCCGAACTTCCGATCGACGGCGCCTGCGGCGGCGTCGGTTTCACCGGCGCACTCGGCGTTGCTACACTCATCCTTTACCCTTCCTTTCAATAAACAGCCTGCCCCGCTACCCTCGGGGCGTATCCTCCGCTTATCTTACCATGTATCTGTTCATCAAGTCCATATAAACCATTATATCCGCGCTACCTTTGTATTCCGAGCCGCCTGAGCGACAGCCTGCGCAACCGACTGACTCAGCCGCGGATCAAAAACTTCCGGCAAAATATAATTTTCGTTTAGCTCCGCCTCTGCCACCAGTCCCGCAATGGCTTCCGCTGCGGCAATATTCATCTGCTCATTGATATCGCTGGCCCTGACATCAAGCGCCCCCCGAAAAATCCCCGGAAAAGCAAGTACATTGTTTACCTGATTGGGAAAATCACTACGCCCCGTACAAACGATGCGGGCCCCGGCGGCCTTTGCCTCGGCTGGCAAAATTTCCGGTTCCGGATTTGCCAGGGCAAAAATCAGTGGGTCGTCCGCCATCGTCGCAATCATTGCCGGCGTAAGCATCCCTGGCGCGGAAACGCCAATAAAAACATCTGCGCCCTGAATAACATCCGCCAATGGGCCTGCTTTAAGGGCAAGATTTGATATCTCGGCAATTTTTAGCTTTTCTTCATTTAAATCCGGGCGACCAGAATAAATTGCCCCCTTGCGATCACAGAGAATGACTTTTTTCAGCCCCCGGGCGATCAACAGCCTTGAAATTGCAATACCGGCAGCCCCCGAGCCACTGATGACAACCTCAATCTGGCTTATGTCTTTTTTTATGAATTTCAGTGCATTCATCATCGCCGCCAACACGACAACGGCCGTGCCATGCTGATCATCATGGTAGATCGGTATATCACAGCAAGCCTTCAGCTGACGCTCAATTTCGAAACAGCGTGGGGCCGAAATATCCTCGAGGTTAATGCCGCCAAAAGAGCCCGCCAAAAGCCGCACGGTATTGACGATGTCCCCTACCTCCTTGCTGCGGATACACAGCGGAACGGCATCCACTCCGCCAAATTCTTTGAACAAAACACATTTCCCTTCCATCACTGGCATCCCTGCTTCCGGGCCGATATCCCCGAGGCCCAAAACAGCTGAGCCATCGGTAACAACCGCAATCATATTTGCCCGGCGACTATAGGTATAGCTCAAATCCGGGTCCGTTGCAATCGCCCGGCAAGGCTCGGCTACTCCCGGGGTGTAGGCCAGCGCCAAATCGCCCTTATTGCCGACAGGACACCTGGCCTGAATTTCTATTTTCCCCTGCCATTTTTCATGCATTGCCAAAGCCTTATTTTCCGTATTCGCTGTCATGCGATCTCCCCCTGTCCTTCGCTCTGCTCAAATTCTTCAAATTTGAACAAGCTTCATTGTTCAAATTTTCAATATATTTACTCGAGAACTTGCCCCTTGTCTATTCGTAAGGAATGTATATTTTTTCACATACTTTCCTTATAGATAACCACAAAAAGTTTACAATCCTTATCTTTATTGTAGGATTACAAACTAACTTTGTCAACACTTTTCCCCGATTAATCTTGCCAGAACCTTTGCGGCCCATATTTTTTATTCCCCGTTGGTTTGCTTTTCATTGTATAATTCTCATAAGACACACCCAAGGAAACACAAGGAGGAACACCATTATGCGCAAGCATCACCGTATACATACAAAAAAGCCTGGACTTCCGCCGGGAACCCTGATCAGCAGTGGCTTTGATCCGACAGTGAAAGCCACCCTCCACATCACCTGCTTTAACGAAGACAGTTTCCGTGAATATGAACTTTCCTCCGCGGCAGAACTGGAAACGCTCCCCTTAACAGACAATACCTGTACCTGGATTGAACTGACCGGCGTTAATCTCGACTCGATGCATCATCTCGGCCAAATTTTTTCAATCCATCCCTTGGTGCTCGAAGACATGCTCAATACAAACCACCGCCCCAAAGTTGAAGATTATGGCCATTACCTGTTTTTGCTCAGCAAAAGCATCCGCCAGTCCGCTCCGGAGCTTTATATTGAGCAGTTCTCCCTGGTCATTGGCAAAAATTATATCATTTCCTTTAGCGAAACACCCTCAAATCTGTTTGAACCGATCCGCAAGCGTCTGCGTCCACCACAAAGCAAATTTCGTTCATACGGCGCCGATTATCTGGCCTATGCACTGCTCGACATCATCGTCGACAATTATTTCACTGCCCTTGAGCACGTCGGCGATCAGCTGGATCTGCTGGAGGAACAGGTTTTACTGGCCGCCGATCCGGCACAGATTCGACAAATCCAAAGCCTGCGCACGGATCTGCTGTTTATCCGCCGCGCGACCTGGCCCCTGCGCGATGTTTTAAGCAC
>JBOFWE010000046.1:0-1600 GCA_051653465.1 Selenomonadaceae bacterium
GAAAAGATATCGTCAGCTTTGATGTCGAGGTTTTGGGAGTTGAAAGCAATGGCAAAGGGGCGCACGATCAGATCCTTGCCCGGGCATCGGGGCCGGTAGTTGATGAAGCGGGTGGCATTATTCACGGAATGAGTGGCAGTCCGGTCTATGTCGATGGGAAGCTGATCGGCGCTGTGGCCCGCGGAATTTCAGCCGATACGGACCCACATGTCTTTTATATTACTCCGATTGAAGATATGCTGAAGATTTGGGAGCTGCCGGATACAAAAAACCGGACACAGCTCAAGCAGGTCGATTTAAGAGCGGTTTTGCAACAGGAAGAAGAGGCGGCCACCAAAAAGTTGGCGGCAATGGCAAAAGATAAAACGGCAAGTGTCGAAAAAAAGACAGCGGCAGTTTCTACGAAAACAACGGGAGCGGCAGCATCAGTAAAATCGGATACCTATCCGGTATCAACACCGCTACTCGTTGCCGGGTTTACCGATAAAAGTCTCGACTTTCTAAAAGGAAAACTGGCACCATTTGCGCTGGTTCCATATAGTGGTGGCTCCATGAGCTCGACGGCAGGAGCCGTGCAGCGTAACGCTTCGCTGCAACCTGGCAGCAGTGTCAGTGCTGCTTTTGTATATGGGGACTTCACGGTAGGGGCTACCGGGACGGTAACCGCCGTTGATGGCAGCCGGATTTTGGCCTTTGGCCATCCCTATACGTATTTGGGCAATGTTAATTTCTTTATGACGGATGCGAGTGTTATCGGGGCGGCCGGATCACTGACTAATGGAACGAAAATCGCTTCCTTTGGCAATATCATCGGGCGGATTAATCAGGATCGTTATTCCGGGATCAGCGGGATTATTGGAACTTTCCCCAGTGTTGTGCCGATTCAGGTCACAGTGAAGGATCATCAGACGAACCAGGAAACGACCTATTCCTCACAGATTGCTTATGATGAAAAACTATTGCCGGCAATTGGCCCATCGATTGCCTATGCAGCAATGGATAAGACCATTGATCGACAGGGGCTCGGGACGGCAAAGGTTTCCTTTGAAATTACGACCAGTGCAGTCGATGGGGGAAAGATTGTCCGCGACAACATGTATTTTAACGGGGCTGATGTTGGCCCGGCAGCTGTATCGGAGCTGGGGCAGGTATTGGATCTTCTTTCCTATAATGATGAAGGTGAGGCGGATGTTCTTGGCATAAAGGTCAAGGTCGAGTTGGCTGAGGGTCGACAGACGGCATCGCTTTTAGAGGCTGTTCCGGATAAACCAAAAGTGAAGCCGGGAGATACCTTGAATTTTAAGGTGAAAATCAAGCCATATCGTCAGCCTGTGGAAACAATTATAGTTCCATATACTGTGCCGAAGACACAGGCCGATGGTCCGCTGAATCTTGAACTTCGCGGCGGTGGACTGGTACCGGTGATGCAGCTGTTACAGCAGGGACTGGTAAGTGGTGCAGATCTTGAAAACAAACAGTCCTTCAAGGATAAAATAAAAGAATTTCTGCAGACGAACAAAAATAATGAAATCATCATTACGCCGGCTGTTCAGCCGTTGATGACGGAAAAAGAGCAGATGGCAGCAGTTGAGCAGGCCTT
>JBOFWE010000047.1:0-1058 GCA_051653465.1 Selenomonadaceae bacterium
CTGCCACTCATTCCGTGAATAATGCCACCCGCTTCATCAACTACCGGCCCCGATGCCCGGGCAAGGATCTGATCGTGCGCCCCTTTGCCATTGCTTTCAACTCCCAAAACCTCGACATCAAAGCTGACGATATCTTTTCCCTTCATCACGGTTTCAGCCGTACCATGCATTCCAGGCTGCAGCTGATTTGTCCGCAGTATTTCAGGCATCGCTGCCACCTGACCCAGGCTAAAGGAAAAAGTACTGCCAAACAGGCATAACGCCACAATAAGTCTACTAAATTTATGCAAAAATTTCACCTCTCTGAACTCTCATTTTCTAATCTTCAGCAATTCGTGCTACCAGCATGCCGCGTTCCACATTTTCCCCGGGATGAACGAGCACTTCCTTGACCGTCCCCGAAGCTGCTGCTCTTGCTGCCGCGGCCGAGCCAGTCAGCGTAGAAATGCGGATAATCTCACTGCCTTCCTCGACATGGGTTCCAACCGCTGCCGTCCAGGTTACCTGCCCTGACAGCGTAGAAGTTACCTCGCGCATGCCTCCCGCGACAGCGAAATGAACCCCGCCAACAGCAAGCCCGAGAAATAGTATCCCGACTAAAATTTTTTTATACATCATTCATCCTCCTATACTGCCTCGCAGCCACAAGTGATAAAATACCTTCCAGGTTCAATTTCATTATACCTTATACACCGGCAATAGCAAGTTTTTCCGCACGGGAAAGCTTATTTGGCACAGACGACAAGGGCACTGCCAACACTGCGTTCGGAGCCATCGGACGGCTTGTTGATAATACGTCCACCAATGACAAGCTCCGAGGACCCGCCGCCATCGAAATTAACCGCATTGACTGCCCCAAATTTCTTTAAAAGTTCGCCCATTTCCGCCAGTGTACAGCCAATACTGGTGCTTTGACGCCCATCAACGACTGCGAGCAGAACATGACGGTTTGGTAAAATGCCAATGGCCGTCCGCGGGGCCCGCCCATTAGCGACATCCCCGCCAAACTGCTCTTCCGCCGCCGTGACCTGAACTGTTCCATTGACCAGCAGCCTTGG
>JBOFWE010000048.1:0-8051 GCA_051653465.1 Selenomonadaceae bacterium
GCAGAAGTCACCGTATCCCCGACACGAACATCTTTTACATTTTTCAAACTGCCAGCGATAAAGCCCACCTGTCCGGCCGACAGTTCCGGCATATTGACCGGGGCCGGACAAAAAGAACCGATGTCCGTTACTTCAAAGGTCTTACCCGTAGCCATCATCTTCAAGGTCATGCCCGGTTTAATGCAGCCGTCGATCACGCGAATATGGGCAATAGCCCCCTTATAGGAATCAAAATTTGAATCAAAGATCAATGCCCGCAGGGGTTTTTCCGGATCCCCGGCAGGTGCCGGAATTTTCTCAACGATCTGATCAAGAATAGCTTCAATGCCGATGCCGGATTTTGCACTGGCAAGAACAGCATCGGAGGTATCGAGACCGATGATATCTTCAATTTCGCGTTTTACGAGCTCCGGCTCTGCACTGGGCAGATCAATCTTGTTGATGACCGGGATGATTTCCAGGTCATTTTCCAGGGCCATATAGACATTGGCCAGCGTCTGCGCCTCGACCCCCTGTGCCGCATCCACGACCAGCAACGCCCCTTCGCAGGCGGCCAGACTACGCGAAACCTCATAGGTGAAATCGACATGGCCCGGTGTATCGATGAGGTTTAGCTCATACAATTCGCCGTCCTTGCCTTTATAGTTTAACCGAACCGTCTGTGCCTTGATCGTAATCCCGCGTTCACGTTCAAGCTCCATGCTGTCAAGAACCTGGGCCTCCATTTCGCGGGCAGATAAAGCCCCGGTATATTCAATAAGCCGGTCGGCAATGGTCGATTTTCCGTGGTCAATATGAGCAATAATTGAGAAATTACGAATGTTTTTTGTCTGCATTTTTTCCTCCTGCGAGCCAATTACGAATATTGGTTCATTATATCATCTTAGCGGCAACCCTAGCAAGCACTTGCCCCTGAGCCGTCTGAATAAAATTAAGGGGTTGCTTTTTCATTTTCCGCATGCTAAAATGTTCAGGTAACAAGCTATTAAGGGGGTGAAATTCTTGCCAAATATTAAATCATCTATTCTTAGTGTAAAATCCGACGCTAAACGTCGTGCTAAAAACTTCGCTGCGAAATCCGCTGTTAAAACTGCAGCCCGTAAATTCATCGATGCTGTTGAAGCCGGTAAAGCTGATGAAGCAAAAGCCCTCCTTATCGTTGCTAGCAAAACACTTGATCAGGCAGCTGCAAACCGTGTATATCACAAAAATGCTGTAGCCCGTAAAAAGTCCCGTTTGGCTCGCAAACTGAACGCGTTAGTAAAATAATTTTACATTTATGTAATAAATGGGTAAATGCCCTGAAACGCAAAAAATACCAGTTACTTATGTAGCTGGTATTTTTTATTGCCCAAAATTCACCCCTGACGCTGCTGGCATAATTCAATGATGATTTTTTCCAATAGTGCAGCATCCGCATAGCCACTCTTGAATAGGTAATCGGCTTCCGCCAAATCGAGCATAGCCGCTTTCAAGGCATCCTCACTGAAATTGCGACTTTTTTGTCCCACTTTTTCGGCAATAAACGGTACCAAGCCCAGCGGGCCGGCCAGCTGCCGTCCCCTACACCCACGCGCTTCCAATGTTTTTGCCTGCCACAGCTGCCGTACATGACGAGTCAGGAGTGCGGCCAACTGCAAAGGATAGGTGCCGGCCGTCAGCTGCTCACGTAAAAGCCGCAGCGCTTTGGCTACATTTTTATCACTGACGGCATCGAGCATAGCAAACGCTGAAACTTCCGGCAGTCCGGACAATACCATAAGCAAATCGTCTTTTGTAATCTGCTTGCGCTCGGTGTAAAGAGCAAGCTTTCCCAGCTCCTGATCGAGAAATCCCAGCGATATCTTCTGCATCATACCAAGCCCCTCGAGCAGATAGGCATAGGCCTCTCGATCTAGAGATTTCCCCAATTCAAGTAATTTGCCCTGCAGCCAGTCACCAATTCCCCAGACGGGAATCGGATCTGCTTCCACCACCAGGCCATGTTTTTCAATCACCTTATAAAGTTTTCGCCGCTTGTCAGCTTTTTCACTCAACTGAAAAATAACGACGCTGTACGGCGGCATATCAGAGAGAGTCGCCATAAAGCGCTCCTCCAGCTTGCTTGGCTTCGACTTCGCCCCAGCAGCATTTTTTTTCTCCTTAAACAGCTGACTATTGCGGACTAAAACCACATTGCGTTCAGCAAAAAAAGGGGCTGAATCAATCAGATTCAGCAACTCTTCCAGCCCGATATCGCCATTTATCTTCTGTAGCCCTTCAACATCACCTGGGGGCAAAAGCTTTTCCAGTAACGCCTGCAAGACCTTTTCCGCCAAATACTGTTCTTCACCGGCAATCAGATAGACTCCATGACGTCTCCCTTTTTTTATCTCAGCCATAGCCTGTCCATAATTCATTATACCACCCGTTTTCCTTATGCTTCCTTCATTTATTATATAGTACCCTGTGCTTTTCGCAAAGCTTTGTTGCTTCAATACTAAAAAAATGCGACTATCTTACAGGTTGTACTTTATGCCCTCTCGCTATCGAATTATGATTCGTCTTTTTCATGGGCAATCACTGCCAGCAGATCTACGATACAGTAACTGCCATTCACGGTCTGATGATACACATTGTCTGCCATTACGTCATTATGCCGCTTATCCTCTAAAACCGCGTCAATCTTATCCCCATATATATTGCCGAAATCAAGCTCTCGGGCAATAACAGCCAGTAATTCGACGGACTGATAGTGCCCATTCGCTATTTGCTGATAAGCCGTATCCGCCATTACATCATTATGCCGCTTGTCTGCCAATATCGCCTCAATCTGATTTGCGTAAATACCGGTCGAATCAAGTTCATGTGCCACCACCGCCAACAGTTCCACCGTGCAATAACTCTCGCTGGCTATCTGCTGATAAATCGTATCCGCCATCACGTCATTATGCCGCAGCTGCTCTAAAACTGACTCAATCTGATTCGCATAAGCACCCGCAGGATCAAGCTGATGCGCTATGATCGCTACCAGCTCAACTGACCGAGAGGTTCCATTTTCCATCTGCTGATAAACCGTATCCGCCATTACATCATTATGGCGTTTATCCTCTAAGATCGCATCAATTTGATTTGTATAACTTCCACTCCCATCAAATTCGTACGCAATAACCGCCAGCATGTCTACCGTCCGGTAATGACCGTTCGCCATTTGCTGGTAAATATTGTCTGCCATCACATCATTATGCCGCTTGTCCGCCAAAACGGCATCAATCTGATCGGCATAAGGCCCAGCATAAGCAGTTGAAACAGGTCCCATGCCCCAACATACAAAGCACAGAACAATACCTATAAATCCTTCTTTTAAATGAGCCATAAACAGCCATTCCTCCTGTTGATAAAATACTATTTTAACTGGTTTAACGGAAACTATCCGATGAAAATACCTATAATAGCCAGTTTTTTTGTTTATCTGAAAAGTATATAAAATAAAAGGAACCATCGCAACGCTTAAGCGCTCAATTACCGACAAAAGTATGGGCCAAAAGGTTCTCCCCATTGCATTCAAAGACAACCGCCCCATCCCTGTCCGTGCGTAGCAAAGTCGCCCCTTCCCCGTTAATTCGCTGCAAAGTTTCAGCGTGCGGATGCCCAAACGAATTATCCGCACCGACAGAAATCACCGCCCAGCGCGGATGTACAGCCCGCAAAAACTCGGAGCTTGATGAACCTTTTGAGCCATGATGGCCTATTTTCAGCACATCGCTTCTGACCTCCTGCCCGCTCGCGAGCAGATCTTTTTCTCCGCTGGCCGTCAAATCCCCGGTAAACAAAAAGCTATAGCCCTTATAAGCCGCTCGGATCACTGTTGACATTTCATTGCCAGATCCACTCAAGCCAGACTCCGGTGCCTGCAGAATTTTAAATTCCACGCCGTCAACGACAATTCGCTCTCCGGTACAGACCGGTGCAAAAGATAATGCCGGCTCCAGAGAGAAATTCAGCTTGGTCGTCCGCGCATATTCCTGCCGGCTTTCCCTACCGATCAACACCTGCGTGGCCGGAGTATGTCGCAAAACGCCGGCCAGCCCACCGGCATGATCCTCATGGGCATGTGTAAGCAGTAAAAGATTCAACCGACGGACACCATAATGGCGTAGGTAAGGCGCTACAACGCGTTCTCCGACATCAAAATCGCCCTGGCGACTGCCGCCAATATCAATCATAACAGCCTGGTGATGCGGCGTGATCAAAAGAGCAGCATCGCCTTGTCCGACATCAATAAAATGCACCTGTAGCGGCTGTTCTTGCAGCTCGTGCCAGAAAAAAAAGACCAGCCCCGCAAATACCCCTACCAGTAGCGGCCGCTGCCAGCGAACAACCTGTGGCCAAAAAAGCTGCGAGCCCTCCCGGTCCAGGAGCAGACAAAGAATTCCATAATATAATACGCCAACTTCCGGAGCCAGCGGCGGCAAATAAACGCTGGCTCCCGGCAAAACAGCAATCAGTCGGGTCAGGTTGTAGACCAACCCAATCATGAGACTGCATAGCGCAAACAGCAGCGTCTGCAGTCCGGTTGCCACCAGCCCGACAGCAATCGCCATAAGTCCGATCACAATCATAGATTCGACAATCGGCACGGCGATCAGGTTTGCCAGCAAGGAACTGAGCGAAAGGGCATTGAAATACCAGGCCAATAGCGGCATAACAGCCAGCTGGGCTCCGATCGTCACCGCGAAATTGGCTGCCAGCCAGGGGGGCAAAATCACAAGCCGGCGCTGCAGACAAGGTGATAAATAGAGTAAACCAGCCGTGGCCGCAAATGACAACTGAAAGCTTATATCTCCTAGCAGTCCAGGCTGCCAGGAGAGCAAAAGCAGGGCCGTAATTGTCAAGAGACGTGCTGCCTCACTTTTTCTGCCGGCAGCCAGGGCCGTGAAGGCACAAATCCCCATTAAAGCGGACCGCAGCACCGGTGGCGTGCAGCCAGCAAAAATCGCATAGACTACAATCACAGCGCCTACTAACAGCGCCGTCAGTGCACGGCGAAAATGAAAAATACCACAGAGCCAGTTCAATGTTCCGGCCAGCAGTGTTATATGCGATCCCGATACGGATAAAATATGGACAATCCCGGTTGTTGTAAATGCCGTGAGCAATTCCGGTTTTATACCCTCATATCCGCCAAAGAGCATAGCAAATAGTGCCGCTGCATCCGTTTCCGGCATCACATGTTGCATCGCCAGTAGCAGTTCCTGTCGAATTCGGGCTACCCAGCGCAAAAAAGCTGCCGTTTCCCGTGCTTCTATACGGATCTCCTGTTTCCCCGCCATAAGCCTGGCATGAATCCCCTGCCTGGCTGCCGCGGCAACAGCATCGATTCGTCCCGGATTCTGATAAGCGTGCAACGCTCGCACTTCAACCGCAGCCTCTATCTCATCACCAATTCTGCCGGTCTCCTTCCTCTCCTGCCGCACGCTGTAAAGATACGCCCGCCCGTTGACCACTTTTTCTTTCCCGGCCACTCTTACGGATTTAACTTCTATGATATAGCGGACGGAAATACTGCCATCCTCTATTTTTCTTTCCTGTGGGGCCTCTCTAATAATTCCCTGCACCTGCAATCTCTGCTCTGCAAAAAAAGAAATGTCCTCCGGTGACAAAATCAAACTTTGTGCCCCCCGGCCATAGCCCAGGAGAAAAAACAGCAGGCAAAGGCCCCAGGCAATTCCTTTTTGCTGCGTGCGGAGGCTGTAGCTGATAAATACAAGCAACAGTGCCCCGAGCGACAGCAGCCACATGATTGGCAGCAGCATCAGCCTTGCCGTACCAATATAAATCCCCACAGCAAAAAAAGCCAGCACAGCATTAAGGAACAGCTGCTGGCTGGCGGCTTTCATAGCGTAATCTTATCCTTTAATTTTTCATATTTTGCCTGTCCCAGGCCACGGACTTTTTTTAAATCCTCAAGCTGCGTAAACGCCCCCTGTTGCTGCCGATATTCAATAATCCGCTTGGCCATGGCCGGACCAATTCCCGGCAGTGAATCAAGCGCCTTCTCATCCGCCGTATTGATGCTGATCCGCCCCTCCGCCTGCGGAAAAGTTGCAGCTGACGCAGCAGTTTTTTCGGGAACAGCAATCTGCGCTCCGTCTTTAAGCACTTGCGCCATATTGACTTTATCCGCATCCGCACTAGGCAAAAGGCCCCCACAGGCCTTTACCGCATCCATCACCCTGGCACCTGAATTTAGCTGCACAACGCCAGGATGATTTACCGCGCCTGAAACATAAACCATCATCGTTGTTGCCGCCGCTGATTCTCGTCCCACCGGAGCAAGCACTGGTGGCTGCTGCTCATAAAATAAGCCGCCAAGAATACACGCTGCCAAAGCGGTAAGGACCATCAGGGAACGCTTGTACATCGGCATTATGCCGCGCCTCCAACTCTAAAATGACGTGATATATATCGGATTATAGGAAATTTTCAAAACATTGTCTCACAAGGCCGCTAATCGCGGCTTTATGACGTCTTTAGACAATCTCAGCATAGGTTAGCAGATTGGCGATCTGCAAATCTGTCGTTTTATTCAGATCAATAAACTGCCCGTCAGCCGTCTGGACAATCGGCTGGGCGCGCATGTCCCCTTCATCAACATAAATAATTTTCCCATCAACATTATCCGTCAAACGAACCCAGTTGCCATTGAGGCAGCGGCGCATGTGCTTGATAAACAGCACCCCGTATTTTGTGTCAAGCTTGTTACTGGCCATATCATCGGCCAATGTATTGAAAATCATAAACGGCGACTTCGGCGCTGCATAGGAAGTCGTGGCCGCCATCGCATCATAGATATCGGCAATCGCTAGCAATCTGGCAAATTCACAGATATCCTCCGCCGGAAGGTTTTCCGGATACCCCGAGCCATCAAGACGTTCATGATGCTGTAAAATGCCGCAGAGCACTTCATAATTTCCCGTAAGCCGGTTTTTGCGCACAAGCTCAA
Source organism: Selenomonadaceae bacterium (assembly GCA_051653465.1). Taxonomy (GTDB): domain Bacteria; phylum Bacillota; class Negativicutes; order Selenomonadales; family Selenomonadaceae. The sequence continues at coordinate 6,986 of JBOFWE010000048.1, forward strand.
AGCCTAGAGATGAATGGGTTTGCACCAATTCCATTTCAAGCTCGGTTAACTTCCCCGGTTTGTCAAGAATATCCTGTGGTACTTGCGTCTTACCAATATCATAAATCAAGCCCGCCATAATGAGCTTTTTTAGCTCTGCCGGTTTGAAATGTAGCCACTGTCCCATGACTCCCAATAAAATTGCCACCCGGATGCTGTGATGCACCAGATAATCTCCTTCACGGGGAATGTTATGTATCTGCGTAATCGCTTTGGAATAATCTTTTACACTCAAATATTCAACTTCGTCAACAATCTCCCGCAGTTCATTGGCTGCGATAACTTTCGTTTCCCGCGCCGCCGTAAACAGCCTTTGCAATCTTTCAAATACATGCCGGTACTTCACCACATACGAACCATCCAGCACATGCAGATCACGGATCGCCTTAACTTTTGAAAACTCCGGTTCGGCTGATTTCGGCTCCTCGACAATATAGACATAATCGCCGCAGCGATCAAGCAGATTAACAATCAAGCGGTTGGTCAGAACCACATCCTCTTCTACCAGGGTATTGCCAAAATTGTCATAAATCGCCTTCCCTACCACCATACCGGCCCGTAAATCTTCCACCTCATATTTTTTTAGGCTTTTTTTCCCCGCCATGACATCACGCTCGCTTTCCCTGATTTCACCTATTTTCTTCCCTGAGAATCCGCCTATAAGTCCAATTACCTACATAAATATATGATCGTCTATAATTTTGACATTTTACCGCAATTTCCTGCTAAAAAAAGCTGCGGTGAAAGATTTATTTCACCGCAGCTTTGCTTTTTACTTCACGACAATATTTACAAGTTTTTTCGGTACACAGATAACTTTCACAATCTCTTTGCCATCTAGCAATGCCTGTACCCGAGGCTGCGCCAACGCCGCAGTTTCAAGTTCTTCCCGGCCGAGTGCAGCCGCAACGACAATCTTGTCACGAACCTTACCATTGATCTGCAGAACAATTTCCACTTCATCGAGAACGATGGCCGCAGCATCACATTCCGGCCAGGCCGCTTTATGGACGCTGCCCTCTTTGAT
>JBOFWE010000049.1:0-3685 GCA_051653465.1 Selenomonadaceae bacterium
TATAGATAATGGGAAGATGCGGAGGGAGGTTGACCTGGATGTCAGAAAGAAAAAAACGGCTGAAAAATCATATTAAAGCAGCCAAGGAATGGCTTTGCAAAGCGGAGGATTCGCTGGACAAAGACAATAACATTCAGGGGGATCTGAATCTGATGCTGGCTCAGGCTGAATTGCAACGGGCTAAAGAATCCGAACAAAGTAAGCCTAAAAAAAAGAGTCGCGGGTTTGCTCGTCTGGCTCCTGTGGCTGTTGCCGTATTGTTAGTGGGGATTGGCAGTCAGCTTTGGCCGTATATTTTTGCAACAACAGTGCCTGCTCCAGTTTTAAAGACAGTGGCGGAAGAACCCGCAAAACCATCAGGCCCATTACCGTCGGTGATGTCAGAAATCAACACAGGAGAAGTCAGTACGCCGGCAGTAGCGCGGCAGCAAATTGCGCCCGCTGCTGTGAAAGCAGATGTGCCGCTTGCGGACAATGAACAACCGGTGGTAAAGCTTGCACCGGCAGAAGAGCGGGAAACTATTAGCGCTAAGGCGGAAACCCCTGTAAAGGCACAAATTCCTCCAGCTGACATGCAAAAATTGATGCGGGCAGCGGGGAAAACGTTGCGGGAACAGTAAAAGTATTTGGAATGAAGACTTTATGTAAAGTATTAGGAGGTTTTTTTTTGGATAAGAGGAAATATCGATCGATTGCCTGTGCTTTGGCACTGGCAACCAGTTTTGCTACCATAAATTTTTCGCCGGTTTATGCAGAGGAAGAAGGCGGCGAAACAGAAACTGTAACAGAATCTGCGGCCCCAGAAGCAAGTGCTGATACTGCTCCGGCAGTAACGACTGAAACACCAGCTGCAGCACCGGTCGTAGCATCGGCAAATGGAGTCGCTACTAATGAGAAATTGCAGGCTTGGCGCAATGCACGTCCACAGGAGGCTTCCATTAAAGATGTATTAAAAGCCGTGGAAGGTCAGACTGTCGTTTCGGTGGAGATTGCTGATACCAGCCTTGTTCCACAAGCCTTGGGGGCGGTGAAGCTTAAGTCGGGGGATGTGTTTACAGAAGCAGCAATGGCACAGGACCGGCAGGCAATTTACGAAACGGGGCTTTTTTATGATATTTATCCAAGTATAGAAGTTATTCCTGAGGGAATTAAACTTACATACCATGTGATGGAAAATCCGGTTCTTAAATCCGTTGAAGTTTTGGGAAATAAAGCCTTGACTACAGATACAATTAAAGGGCTTTTGACAGTCCGGTCTGGTGAAATTTTAAACAGTAAGACCCTTAATGAAAACATAAAGGCTATAGAAGAAGCATATCGTAAAGATGGCTACATATTGGCGAAAATTAGCGATATTGCAATAAATGACCAAGGCGAATTGCGGCTGACCTTTAACGAAGGTATACTCGAAGGGTACAGTGTAAAAGGAAATGAGAAAACAAAAGATAAGGTTATTTTGCGCGAAATGCGAATGAAGCCAGGAGAACCGTTTAATGTGAAAAAAGCTCGACGAAGCATGCAACGGGTGTATAATCTTGGCTTCTTTGAAGATGTTAATATGAAACTGAATCCGGGCAGAGAACCTAATGCGATTGTCTTGGAAACAACAGTTGTTGAAAAAAAGACAGGGACTTTTGGCGTTGGTGCAGGATATAGTAATTCCGATGGTTTTCTCGGCATGATTCAGTTGGGGGATAAGAATTTCCGCGGTACGGGCGATGCCATTAATTTGTCATATGAATTCAGTGGTGGTGAAAATGACAATAAAGGAATAATATTCTCTTATACAAAACCATGGCTTGACAATAAAGAAACAACAGGAACCCTTCGCGTTTATAACCGTACGCATGAATATGACGATTATGATACGAACGGAACCCATATAGAAACCTATCGGAAAAAGTATAAAGGCGGGGAAGTAACCTTTAGCCGCCCTGTCAGTGAGTATTCAAAAAACTATATTACACTACGGAATCGGGAGGATGAATACCTGAACCATGTTGATGATGAGGGCGGGTATCTGAATCGTAGTGGGGCTGATTATGAAGGCTGGCGTAATGATAACTTTGGCCTTACCCGCAGCCTTATATTAGAACATGTTACCGATACCCGGGATAATATTTATAATCCGACATCTGGCGGCCGGGTGTCACTTACGACTGAATTCGCTGGATTTGGCGGGGATTTTGATTACCAGAAATACACGATAGAAGATAATCGTTATATTAAGGTTGGCCATGCACAGGTTATTGCCTTACGAGGACAATATGGACATGGTGATGGAGGTATTCCTGAATCTAATCAATACCAACTAGGCGGACAGAATAGTTTGCGTGGTTATCGTGATGGACAGTTTGAAGGCGATTCAATGTTTTTAGGAACTATCGAATATCGATTCCCTATTGTAAAAAAAGTGCAAGGGGCATTGTTCACTGATTTTGGCAGTGCGTGGGATGATGGCTGGAAACCGGATGGGTTTCATAAAAGTGTAGGCATTGGATTGCAAATGGAAACTCCTGTTGGTCCGATTCGTATTGACTATGGACGTGGTGAAGATGGTGGCCGCACACACTTCAATATTGGCGGAACATTCTAAGCTGGCAGGGTTAGAGGAGGCGGCTTGGGATGTTTAATTGGCGGTTTTTAATAATAGTGGTCTTACTCACATTTCAGCCGGTGACAGCAGTTCAAGCCTTTGGTGAAGTTGACGAAATTACCGTAAATGTCACAACGGACAAGGGCTTGCCGCCGCTTATCCAAAAGCGGATGCAGGCATCGGTTCATACAATTGCCGAGCAGCTTTTTATGGGGAGTCCGGTTGAAAAGATTTCGGATGGCCAGGCAAAGTATGAAAATATTATCCAACAAGTATTTGATAAAATTCTTGTTGGATATAGTGTGACAAGGGTGGTTGTCGAGCCGGGGGTAAAAACAAATATTTTGGTGAAGCTTGTTCCTTGGGCAGAAACGATACAGGATATCCAGCTTTCTGTCGATGTGGAGGGCTTGCCACCGGAGATAAAAACATTGGCACTGAAAGACCTTGTGGGGGTTGATGAGGTTTTTAGGCAGAGCCTGCAAGGCCTGCCGGTTGATGCTACCGATTGGTCCAATGGAGTGTTAAAGCACAGCCTTAATGAATATATGGCGGCAAATCTTCCGGAATTCAGAGCGGATTTTGATCTTGATCCGGGACCGACAGCTCGAATAAAAATGGTGGTATATCCCAAAGGGCCGGTGATACGGACGATCGACTTACAGATGCGTTCGGACACTGTGCCGAATCTCATGCTGCTCGAATGCCGAGCCCAGTTGCAGAAACAGGCGGATATGATGCTGGGGGTACCGGTTGCTTTTGTTGCCCGGCATACCCCGTATTTTCAGCAGGAGCTACGGGAATCAATAGACCAGACGGCGGATTTTAAGTTTTTAAAACTGCATTCGGTTATTGATCTTCAGCCGGGTGAACGCACCACGATTATAAGTCGATCTGACACCGATAAGTATCGCATCCGAGTGGAAGGCCGTCTTGATATGGGCCGGCGGATCGATGATAATCGCAGCACTTCCTTTAATGGTCATGCCGGAGTAATGCTTTCGTCGAAAGATGAAGTTTTTGCCCAGGTGGAGTTTTATCCGCAGGATGTCGAAGCTATATGGTATAGCGGGTATAACCGTGATATCG
>JBOFWE010000050.1:0-5896 GCA_051653465.1 Selenomonadaceae bacterium
ATGTCTAGGAAATGATGTTGGCCTAAAGATATCTTCTGCTGTATATTTCATCTCGTTCATTTCATACCTCCATCAAAATTAAAACGTTGCCTTACATAATACAGCAAACGGTTCTACTATAAATTCATACTTCCATTTATTATATCACGTTACCATAAACACTTTCCATAAAATACACTATGCTTCTACATCATATTGATATATACTGATAACGAAGATAGCCTATGATATTATCAGTTAATAATATCATAGGCCATATACCTTCTTGCATTATATAAAATCCAGTTGCCTATTTAGTTGCCTATCGAGAAGGAAATCCGCTAAAAAGAGAATAAAAACGAACAGCCATTCTTCCCTTATATTCTTTGTAAACCATTGAATTCATTGACATTGCTTGGTTTTTCAATACAGTTATCTTATTCAAATTTTAAAATTCGTAATGAGCAGGTCACAGGTTCAAATCCTGCCATCAGCTCCAGTGAAATCAAGGCCTCCTATGGTTTAGGAGGCTTTTTTGTTGTCTAAAAATGCAACTTTACATATTACCCCGCTTTTCTTCAAAATAAAAAACACACCATATATATCGCCCTTACTATCATGGTGTGTCTCCTATTTAAGCTACATTTATTCTACAAAATATTAATAATTGGCAGTCGAACTAGCCGTTGCCGTCTCCCCTAAAACAACGGGAACAGATTTATAACCAACGCCCATACGATCAATCCCCAAGTCAATCAACGCCAAGAAATGTTCTCTGGTTCGAATGCAGCCACTTCCCTTAACCTTACATTTGTTGCCAACTTCATGCAGCATCAGTTTAATTACCTCTAGAGTCGCGCCATGTGCATCAAATCCAGTCAAAAAACCTGTGCTTGTTTTTACAAAATCGGCCCCGCCTTCGATACAGCATTTGCAGGTTTTTTTAATCTGCTCGTCATTTAACGCATCTGTTTCAAAAATCACCTTTAATTTACGTCCATATTTGTGGCAAATATCGGCACAAGCGCTGATATCTGCCGTCACTTTATCGTACATCCCACCGCGGATCCAGCCAAAATTAGCAACAATATCAATCTCTTTCACACTATCATATTTCGCGGCAATTTCAATTTGTTTCACCTTGGATTCCGTTGAACTTGTTCCAAAGGGAAAATCACAAACCGGACAAAGCATGGTATTCGTATTTTTTACAAAGGGCTCACATATTTCAATATAGCCCGGGTTAATACAAATTGTTGCACAATTTCTCCGGACTCCATCCTTGGTCAACGCAATGATTTCCTCCTCCGTAAACTCCGGCTTCAGTACAGAATAATCGATATATTGTGCTAATTCCCCCGTAGACATTTCAGCTGCTTTCTTTGTTGGTTTCATGGATATTTTCCTCCTCTTAATAATAAGTATTTAAAGGTCTTTTGTTGTCTTGCGTTTATACTAATGCAAAGTTTGCTTTTATTCAATAGACTTTTGTTATAAACATGATATAATTTAAATAAAAATTATCATATTTGTAACATTATATATATATAACATGTTATTCTAACACGAAATTAACAAGGAGCAACCATTATGTATACAGCCCGCAGAAAATATATTCTTACATTTTTAGAGCAAAATCATGAAGGCTCTATCAGTGACTTAGCACAAAAACTCAATGTCTCTTCGATGACAATAAGAAGAGACATTGAGTTTTTAGCAAAACAAGGTTTAGTGACTCAAATTCGCGGCGGCGTAACATTGAATCATGGTGCAGCTTTTCTGCATAGTCAATCCTTAAGAAAGACCCTTCATATAAATGAAAAATATCGAATTGCAAAATATTGTGCGGAATTAATTCCCGAAGGTTCTTCTATATTCATTGATTGCGGTTCAACAACGAATCAAATCGCAGAAGAGATTTTGCAAAAGAAAAATATCACCGTCCTGACAAATTCATTGGATGTCGCCCAATCCTTAAGCACATCCAAAAGCTTAAAAGTCATTATGGTCCCTGGGTTTTTTTCGCCTTTAACCAGAGGCTTTATGGGACAATTCACCAGTGATTTTGTAAAAAATTTTACGATCGACTTTTTATTTCTGGGCGCAAATGGAATTGATGTAACTCACGGATTATCCTCCCCCGATTACACAGATGCCGAAACAAAAAAAACATTCATCCATCATTCCAAGAAAGTCATTGTCGCCGCAGACCACTCCAAATTAGATTTAAATTTTTTCGTCAGGATTGCCAAATTAGCTGAAATAGATTTAATTGTGACGGATAAAGATGCCGATGTACAGATCATTGAAAATTACCGTGTAGCAGGCACTACGGTTGTTTTAGTTTAAAAAATGCATTAAACGCTATGTATTCCAACACGGGACAGCGGCTAATTACTATATATCTTTTCTTATTTCCTGTGTGCTTTTGTCTCTTCAGTCTTTATCTTCTGCAAAATATTTTATTTAAAATACATAGCTATGCCTGCGCTTATATTACTTAAAAAATGTATAGCAATAGGCGCCAAAATTGTTTTCTTTTTATGGTATGCATATAAACAAATCATCGCTAATATTACATACCAATAACCTATTAATTCACCTTGAAAAAGACTCCGACCTACAAGATAACTACAAACTCCTAACCATTTGCAATTTTTTACATATCCATACATAAACCCACAAAAAACAATTTCTTCCGCAATCGGCAAAACAAGCATTCCAATCATAAAGGCTGCTACCGAGGTAAAGAAAAATTCATTCATCATGTTATATCCATATAACACATTCATTGCTGTCAAAACAACAAAACCGCTTAACAGAGCATATCGGCTTTTTTCTTTTACTAATAAGGCATATATTCTCCTTAGCGTACGTAATATATATATCCATATTTCATATATATTCGCTGGCAATATCGTTTTAAAATAATAATAATATACCGTTATTATAAACACCCCCATATTCCCATATAGAATTTTGGCCTCTGTTGATAAGTCCAATAGCCTGGGACCACATATCAAAACAATAGTTCTTACTACAATATCCAAAAAAACCAAATCTATTATTCTAATATTTCTCTGATGCTGATATTTTTCTTGCAATAGATCCGTTTCCTCATTTAGTTTTTTCAGTTCTATCACATCAATCTCTTCCGTCTTCTTTCGGACACAAATATCTTTCCATTTTTCTAACAATTCTTTGAGTCTGAAGTCTAACTTTTTCTGCATATATTTTTCTATTACTTGCAACGCGTCTTCCTGTTTTTCTAACATTACGAGGCTTCTTATTTTCCATAACTCAGCTAAATAATTATCTTTATTCATTAATAATGCCTTATCCAACAAATCATTCGCCAACTGATATTCATTTCTTCGATAAGCTTCCATTCCTTCAAATACAAATGTATCAAATTTTAAACTTCGCATAATATTTATCACATCTTTCATCAAATTCTTGATATGCCAGCTTTTCCATTCAAATTTCTCAGCCTAAAATTGAAAAACTGCATTTCCAATAAACTCAGCCTATTCACTTATTGATGATATGGTAAAAATCCCTGTAACACGCTAGCTTCTAGCATACAGCCAAAAGCACTCGCTCTATAAAGTCATACTTTCCTATGATTAATTTGTTATTTCGTATTCAAATCATCCTTACTTTTTATACTATTTTCATCTAAACTGATATAACTCACTTCAGTTCCAGTTCCTCTCTACTTAAACTCAGAACAATAATCGTTGACATAATCGGGAAAAATGCCCCGCCAAGCCACCAAATCCAAAAGTTCCCTCCTTTAAATTTCGCAATTACAGCTGATATAAGCCCTGCTATAACAAAAAAAGGGAAATTATCAATAATAAAGTCTAACCGCGAACCAAAAACAAACTTTATTACAACCTTTATCACCCCAAAAAGCATTAACATACAGCCTGTTTTCAATAAAAAAAAACCAGATTTAACGATCAATTCCATCAAAAGCCCTCCCTACGCTAACATCTAAGATATACCTAATATACCTAAAATCTTTATAATATATCCCCCCATTGCAAAACAGTCTTCCTAATAAAAAATAAACCAGGCCACAATTTATAATTCAATTGCAACCTGGCAGTCATAAACCATAATGCTTGTTTTTAGACCCATAGCTTTGCGTCCTTATTTTTCAATAAGTTTGCTGATATATTTTTATATTCAAAATAATCTGTTTTTATATAAAAAACGGTCAAGCTAAATGCAAATATTTAACTTGACCGTCTTGATAAAATCCCTTATTGTACTATCTTCATCATATCGTTTCGCAACTATCATTTTATCACTTCACTTTATAGATATTGTCTTACTTTTTATAAAAACCAAAACAAAACTCTACCATAAATGCCATAAAACGTAGTACGACTTATATCCCAAAATCATAGGTTTCATTATAAAATATATATTTTATTTTTGCAATAAAAACCTCTAGATACAATTCTTAAAAAACACAACAGTTGCAACCTCGCAAAAACTGCACAAAGATTTTTCTTACAGCAAATTTGTCAGGTATCCCTTTAGTTATCCTCTTTCATCTTATACGGTGAATCGAATAAAAAGATGACCTAGATATGCCATTACTAAGCAGACTGACAATAAACGATGATACTTCCTGTAGATGGGTTTACTTTTCATTTTGAAGCCTAAGATCAACATGCCAACAAAAAAAGCTGCTGCAAACATCCCCAGAATAAAAACACTTCCATTGTACCTTACACCATTGGCCAGCATAGAAAAAATATGTGCTGTCAAAAAATAAAACATCACTACGCCGATAACAGGATGCATAAGCCTCAGCAGGGGAATCAACTTTTTAATCACCGTACGTAAAGCAACAGAGAATTTGTTCGTCTTATCTAATTTCAAAAAGGCCTCTCGCAGAAAATAGTACAGCAAGCAAAGAAACCCCATGATCGCAGCCAGACTGCCAAAAGATTTTCCTACTTCTTTCAATATACGAGGGGTACTTCCCCGCAAAATATACGCACATAAAACCAGCAATAAAGTACAAAAGAGATTGAATGTTAATAAATTTTCTCTTATCCAAGTTATTTTTTTCTCAAGCAAAGCAGCCATTTAGCTCTCTCCCTTTATATTAATTAACGGACTTCTATATCCTAGCCAACGCAAAGCAGGCTGTACATGCATGAACGCACGAGCTCTTCTATCGGGGTCCGCTTCCTTTCTAACTACGTATTTAATACGATCTGCGTGATAAATATTCCCTCCTGCACATAAAAACTTGCTGTTCCTTGATACTTTTCCGCAGTATACAGTACGCTTTTAATTCCAGTCCCGCCTTTTTCCTTTTGCGTAACCGGCAGATCCTCTTCAAATACAATACCGTCGGCACAGGTATTTTTCACCTGCAGGTATAACCGATTTTTTTTATATTTCATCTTCATATCAATTTCACAAGCGGTATGGTTTGGCAGTCGCTGGCAACCTTCCAAGGCATTTTCTAAAACATTGCAAATAATACAAGTCAAATCAATCGAATTCATTCCTGCCAGATTTTCAGGTACATTGATCACAGTCTCCATCTTAATTCCCATTCTTTCTGCCTGCTGCTTATATACATTGCAAATGCTATTTATTATAGGATTTTTTGTATATTCTCTATTATCCGTGTGCTCGTCCATTGTCCGTAAGCTCTCCATATACGCCACCAGCTCCTCCGACAAGCCCTCCCGCAGCATACTGGTAATCACGGCATTATGGTGCCGCATATCATGCCGCTGCTGGCGAAACAGCAAGTCGGCCTGCTCCCGTCTGGAGAATTCCGCTTCCCAAAGTTTATTTTGCTGCGTCATTAAAAGATCTCTCTTTTCGAGAATATTTTTTTGTACAATCGCACTCGACTGAATGTATAAAAGATAATACA
>JBOFWE010000051.1:0-6325 GCA_051653465.1 Selenomonadaceae bacterium
GTCGGCGTCAAAAGTTCTTCGCCAATTGTTTTACCAAGCTCGTCTATATATTCATCGCCTTTAAAGCCCATGCGTTCAAAACATATTTTGCGCACGAGCGAATATCCATTTGAATGCACGCCACTTGACGGCAGCCCGAGCAGAACATCCCCGGCCTGTACTTTTTCACCCGTGATAATATTCGCCTTATCGACAACACCGACGGCAAAGCCGGCAATATCATATTCACCATCGGCATAAAAGCCTGCCATTTCAGCTGTTTCCCCGCCAATCAAGGCACAGCCGGATTCCTTGCAGGCACCTGCCACGCCCTTGACAACCGCGGCCACTTTTTCCGGTTCCAGCTTGCCAACAGCCAAATAATCGAGGAAATACAGCGGCTCGGCACCCTGTACCAGAATATCATTTACGCACATAGCGACAGCATCCTGTCCGATCGTATCATGCTTGTCCAACATAAAAGCCAGGCGAAGTTTAGTACCAACACCATCGGTTCCCGACACCAGCACCGGCTCCTTATATTTGCCGCTGTTTAAGGCAAATAAACCGCCAAAACCGCCTAAATCGCCCAAAACCTCCGGCCGATACGTAGCTTTCACGCTGTCTTTAATCAGCGTAACCGAATAATTCCCTGCATCGATATCCACTCCTGCATCACGGTATGTGAGCTTGTCCTGTTTTTCTTCTGCCATAAATCTCTCCGCCTTTCCCGCTAGGTGTTATAACCAGATTATCCATAACAATATTGTTATGGATAATCTGGCTGCTTTCATTTATTTTTACTTATGCTGCTCAAATACATATTTATTGGTACCGGATGTTTCCTGCTGCGGCGTATCCACTGGATACGCGCTGTTAAAGCAGGCATAGCACATGCCTTCCGCATCAACATCGGCAACACATTGCTTGAGCCCTTCAATCGTCAAAAAGTGCAGCGAATCCGCACCGATAAATTCACGAATTTCGTCAACCGTCTTGGTTGCCGCAATCAGTTCTTTCCGTACCGAGGTATCAATCCCATAGTAACATGGATACCCGATCGGTGGGGAGCTGATGCACATATGAATTTCCTTGGCTCCGGCATTGCGCAGCATGCGGACAATTTTTCCGCTGGTCGTTCCCCGAACAATCGAATCATCTACCATGATGACAGACTTCCCAGCGACAGCCGAACGGATGGCATTGAGCTTGAGCTGGACTGCAGTATCACGTTTTTTCTGCGTCGGCTGAATAAAAGTGCGGCCGATATAACGATTCTTAATCAGTCCCTCAACAAATGGAATTCCAGATTCAAAAGCAAAACCGGTAGCTGCCGTCGTCCCGGAATCAGGCACGGAAATGACGATATCTCCTTTAAACTTGCTTTCGCGGGCAAGCATCCGGCCCATCATAAAGCGGGCATCATGGACACTCTGACCATCAATCACGCTGTCTGGACGGGCAAAATAAATATACTCAAATACGCAGGAGGCACGTTTGGTCGGCGCAGCAAAGCGGTAAGATTTCAGCCCTTCCTCATCAATGACAACCATTTCCCCCGGTTCCACATCACGGACAAACTCAGCTCCGACGACATCAAGGCCACAGGACTCTGATGAGATCACCCATGTATTGTCGAGTTTGCCAATACACAGCGGTCTAAAGCCCTGCGGATCACGCACCCCAATCAGCTTGTTTTCCGTCATAATTGTCAGACAGTAGGCGCCCTGTATCTTGTTCAGGCTTTCCATAATTTTTTCTTCAATAACAGTCTTGCGTGATCTGGCAATGAGATTGACAAAAACCTCACTATCAATCGACGTCTGAAAAATCGTTCCATCCTGCTCCAGCTGATGGCGAATTTCGGCCGCATTAGTTAAATTCCCATTATGCGCCAGACTGATTTTACCGCCGGAATAATTTACGATCAGCGGCTGCGTATTCGCCAGAAGGCTTGAACCAGTTGTCGAATACCGCACATGACCAATGGCGATATACTGATTGTCCATATGAGGCACCTGATGGCGGAACACTTCATTTACCAGTCCCATCCCTCGGGAAACGTCCATCCAGGCGCCATCAGTAATCGCGATTCCCGCGCTTTCCTGCCCACGATGCTGCAGTGCATATAACCCGAGATACGTCATCATCGATACATCTTCTTCATGAGAATACACACCGAAAACGCCGCACTCTTCCTTCCATTTGTTTGCTTCTATTTCAATCATTTACCTAACTTCACCTGTCAATCTGTGTAAAATTTCTTTGTAGGCATCCTCAACATTTCCCATATCACGGCGGAATCTGTCTTTATCGAGTTTCTCGTGGGTTTCACTATCCCAGAAACGGCAGTTATCCGGGGAAATTTCATCGCCAAGAATAATTTTCCCTTTAAATTTACCAAATTCAAGTTTGAAGTCAATGAGTTCAATATTTTTTGTTGCCAGATACTTCGTCATGATTTCATTTACTTTTAAACCAGCGGCTTCAATCTCATTGATTTCTTCCTGGGTAGCAAAATTCATGGCCTTGATATGAAAATGGTTTATCATCGGATCGTTGAGCTCATCGCATTTATAATAGAGTTCAACAATCGGCTGTGACATTTTTGTTCCTTCTTCCAGCCCGAGACGCTTGGCAAGACTGCCGGCAGCGACATTGCGAACGACAACTTCCAGTGGAATGATGTCAAGCTTTTTAACGATCATTTCCCGGTCACTCGGCATGCTGACATAATGATGTTCTATGCCATTTTTTGCTAACAAGTCAAAGAAAAATGCCGATATCTTGTTGTTCATGATGCCTTTTTCCAAAATTGTCCCTTTTTTTGCACCGTTGCCAGCGGTGGCATCATCCTTATAATAAACCAGCAATTCATCTGGATTTTCCGTTTCATACATCAGTTTTGCCTTACCTTCATATAATGCTTTCTTTTCCATAAAAAATGCCCCCATTTATTTTAATTAAGATTTAGCTGTATTTGTTTTCCTTGGATTAAATCTGAGCGGCAACCCGTGCTGCCTTGGCTTCCACTTCTTCCACCATTTTTTTTCGATAGGCAAGAAGCTTTTCCTGAAGTTCGGGATTACCAACGGCAAAAATTTGGGCAGCAAAGATCGCTGCATTTTTGGCCCCATTGATTGCCATTGTTGCCACCGGTACGCCGGACGGCATTTGAACGGTGCTTAAAAGCGCATCCATTCCATTGAGCGCGGTCGCATTGATCGGCACGCCAATAACTGGCAGTGTCGTATAGCTGGCAATTACACCACCCAAGTGCGCTGCGGCGCCAGCTGCCGAAATAAATACACCAACACCGCGCTGCGGTGCCGTCGTGACGACCTCACAAACCTTTCCCGGTGTACGATGCGCCGAAGCGACAACGACTTCGCACTCAATGCCAAATTGTTTCAAAAGCTCCGCTGCCGGTTTTAAGATCGGCCAGTCGGAATCACTTCCCATAATTATAGCCACTTTCATAAATCCACCATCCCCCTTGAATCCGCCTAGACACCGAGCCGCTTGCCGCTGCCGGCGTCTATTTGCTTTTCATGATTTATATTTCAAGATCCAGCCTGTCGCTCAGCAATTTGGCCAAGCATTGCCAGCTAACAAAAAGGATCTGAAACTACCGGTTTAAAACACCCCTGACAAATACTTCCTGCTAAAAACAACCACTTGCATTAGTTTACAGAATAACATTAACCATTTTTTTGTGTCATACTGGTTACGGCAAATGTTCTTTCCCGTTGCTGCTCCTTACACAAACACATAAAACCCAGCCAACACTCTTATAGTATTAACTGGGTTTTATATATATCCGTAAAAAAGCATAGATTTCTACCTTGCATCTCTTCACAGTACCAAATATTCTGTTCATATATCATCCGCCCGTTTCCGGGCATACTTATCCCATGGCATATACGACCCCGGCCCCAAACTCTGTTCTTCAGGCCTGAAATAAGCATCTTTAAATACAAGGACCAATAGGTCGGTCCAGCTGGAATTCTAGTGTGTAGTTTTGCTGCCGGCTGAAAAAAACCGGCTTTAAGCTGCAGGGAAAAAACCAGTTTCTCTGCGGAGCTAACCATATGAAAATTTGCCAAAACACCTGCGTTACGCAAATCCATCAAGCCTGCACACCCATCCCTTTTGTTCTACGCTATCATTATACGGCATAAACAGATGCATTGCAAGAATGGACCTGGCATTTTATACAAAAGAACAAATTTTTTCACCAATTTTATTTAGCGATACCTCTATTTCCACCGCCCCGATGTTAAAGGCCGCTTTGGGCATGCCGTAAACGACACAGCTTTTTTCATCTTGTCCGATCGTTTTGGCTCCGGCCTTGCGCATCTGTAAAAGTCCTTTGGCACCATCATAGCCCATCCCTGTCAGAATAACGCCGATTGCCTGTCCTCCCAGCGGAGCAACGGACTGAAACAGCACATCTACGGAGGGACAATGCCCATTGACCTTTTCGCCGGAAAAACAATTCACAAAATACTCCATACCACTTTTTTTCACCTGCATATGCTGGCTGCCCGGGGCAATCAGTACGGTTCCCGGCAAAATACGATCACCCGACTGTGCCTCCTTGACCTCAAACGGCGTAATCGAATTGAGGCGTTTGGCAAACATTTCGGAAAAAACCGGTGGAATATGCTGGACAACAACAATTCCCGGCAGAGGTGGTTCAATCGATGTCAATAAATTGGCAAATGCGACCGTCCCCCCCGTAGAGGCTCCGATGGCAATTACTTTCACCTTGCTGCTGATGTTCCTTTCATGATTTTTATGAACTGCTGCCGGGTGAAAGCGCTGTGCTTTCTGAATTTTTGCCACCACGGCCGTCTTAACCTTGACAATGAGATCCTCGATGAACTCACTGCGGGCCGACAAAGAATTGGCCTCAGGCTTTTTCACAAAGTCCACCGCGCCAATCTGAATTGCCTCAAACACCGAGTTAGAGGCACCGCTGATCACGATCGTCGGAATAGGATACTGCGGCATTAATTTGCGCAAAAACTCCAGCCCGTTCATCCGTGGCATTTCAATATCCAGGGTCATAACATCGGGATGATATTCAAGAATTTTATCACGAGCATCAAAGGCATCCTTTGCCGTCGCCACCACTTCAATGTTTTTATCAGCGCTTAATCCCCGAGCCAGCATTTCACGAAAAAGCAAGGAGTCATCGACTACTAAAACCTTAACTGCAGACATCTGGATCATCCCTTTCTATAAACTGCCGGCGAAACATAACGAAATGGTGTCGTTCCGCGTTCCAAAACCTCTGAATGCCCGATAAACAGATACCCTCCCGGTTCCAAAAGATCATAAAACTTTTTAATCAGACTTTTTATCGTCGCATCATCAAAATAAATCATCACATTCCGGCAGAAAATCGTATGAAATTTCTTTTTGAAGGGAAAAACCTCTTCCATCAGATTGAACTGCCGGAAAATAACGCCTGCCTTCACCTGCCCTTTGATCTGATAATGCTCGGCATCACAGCGGGTGAAGTACTGTCGCCGCCATGATTCTGGCAAACTTTGAAAATCCGCGCTCAAGTATATCCCCTTTTGTGCCTGCTGCAAAACCTCTGAGGATATATCCGTTGCCAACAGCTTTGTATCCCAGTTTTCTTTTTTCGTCGAGAAAAAATCAGCAATCAGCATCGCCAGGGTATAGGCCTCTTCCCCCGTTGAACAGGCAGCACACCATATGCGCAGATCGTGATTTTTTACCGTCTGATACAAAAACGGCAATACCTCCTTGGCAAAAAGATCAAAATGGCTTACTTCCCGCATAAAATACGTGTGATTTGTCGTGATGGCATTGACAAGTTCATCATCGGCTTTTCCGGTTACATCCTGCGTCAAATAGGCAAAGTACGTCTTGAAGCCGTCAAACCCGTGCCGGGAAAAAATGCGCTGCATCCGCCCCTTTACAAGATTGCGCTTCTGCATGCCCAAATGAATGCCAAACCGCAGCTTGATATAGGCGACCAGTTCCAAATATTGCTCATCCGTCAGCTCAATCATTCCGCTCACCTGCCAGCCTTATCGATTCTTTGTTAATATTTGCCAAACTCATCATCACTCAAATTGATATGCGTCAGCTTTTTTTTGTCTTTTGTATCCTCATAAGCTATTTTCTTTGTTCCCTGGGAATCTTTATCCTTGTATTTCTTTTGTTTATCAGCTCCGCCGTCACGCAGTTTGAAATGCCCCACGGTTTCCTTTAGCAGTTCCGCCTGCGCATTGAGTTCCTCGCTGGCCGCCGCACTCTCTTCCGCTGTTGCCGAATTGGACTGAACAACATCCGATACCTGCATCAC
>JBOFWE010000052.1:0-8065 GCA_051653465.1 Selenomonadaceae bacterium
AAGCTATGCTTGAAGTTGATTGGTTTGACTTGCGTCAAACCCGCACATCTGGCTTGAACCATGTGTTACATAGTTCTTTATTGCTGCATTGTTTAGTTTTCAAAGAACACCGTGCTGGCTGCTTGAGTCAGCTTTTATATAATACCCCAACTTACTATTTTTGTCAACTTGTTTCTTGGAAACTGTTAAAAACATTTAAGCAAGCTGGCTGTCATCGCTTGACGACTTGTATTATGTTACATGAGTTTTTGTTATTTGTCAACGATTTTATTTAATTTATTTCTGTTATTTTATTTGCTATAATTAGCTATAGCAAATACATCATAAATGAGGTGATTTTTTGTCAAAAAAAATCTGTATTCTGTTGTTTGTTATTTTCCTGTCTCTACTGCCGTCCGCGCTTTGTTTTGGCGCACCTGGCTCTCCGCCAAAACGAATTGCGGTCCTGCCAGTACTTCGACAGGCCTCTGCCTTATATCAGCCGCAGCTGGAAAATACTTTAGCAGAGCTATTAAAAAAAGAACTTCACGTCCCCCTCAACAACACGCTAAAAGCTGTTGTCTATCTTCCGCCAGAGGAAATTCAGACCGCGATAACTGAACTGGATTACGACAATGCCGCTTTGCAAAACCCGGCGAATTTGAAATGTCTGGCAGAAAAGCTTTCAGCTGATTTGATTGTCTGTTTGCTGATTACCGATGTCAAAGAAATTCAATACTATGCCGGTTGGGATCAGTCGATCATCCTGCATAGCACGGTCCAGCTACAGTTACTTGGCTGGAACCACGAAAATGATTTCATGTTTTCCTACAAGGATCGACAATCCTATCATGACGAATACAGTCTGCGGGGGACAGTTCCTGAACTGTCAAAAGGAGCCTGCTGGCGACTGTTAAAAAAAGCAAACCTCAAGAATTTTATTTTCCCTTTAAGCAAAAAAGCTTAATCATAAAACAGCAAGGCCCTTCCGGAGATCGTTCCGGAAGGGCCTTCTTTACAAGCTTATTCAGATCTGTGCCGCATATGCGGGAATAAAAGAACATCGCGAATCGAGGCACTGTCTGTGAGTAGCATCACCAGTCGGTCAATGCCGATGCCAAGTCCGCCCGTAGGCGGTAAACCGTATTCAAGCGCCGTAATATAATCTTTATCCATCATATGTGCTTCATCATCACCGGATTCACGCTGTTTTACCTGATCGAGGAAGCGGCCTTCCTGGTCGATCGGGTCATTGAGTTCCGAGAAGCCATTGGCAAGCTCCCGGCCGTAGATAAAGATTTCAAAACGATCGGTAATATCGGGGTTTTCCTTATTACGTTTGGCCAGCGGAGAAATTTCCGTAGGGTGTCCCGTGATAAAAGTTGGCTGAATCAGTGTCTCTTCCACTTTTTCTTCAAACGCCGCATTTAAAATTCCACCAATTCCGTGTTTGCTGTCATATGGGACCTGAATGGAATCTGCCATTGCGCGGGCTTCCTCAACCGTTTTCGCCTGGCTGAAATCAATTCCTGTCTTTTCCAGCACAGCATCGTTCATGCTGATGCGGCGCACCTTGCTTAGATCAATTTCTGTTCCTTGGTAATTGATAACGGTTGTGCCGAGAACCTTCATCGCCGCTTCAACAATAATCCCCTCTGTTATATCCATCAGATCATTGTGATCTGCAAACGCCTGATAAATTTCAACTGAGGTGAATTCCGGGTTATGGCGGACATCAATGCCTTCATTTCTAAATACACGGCCCAGCTCATAAACACGCTCCAGTCCGCCAACTACTAATCGCTTCAAATAAAGTTCCGGAGCTATGCGCAAAAACAAATCCATATCAAGGGCATTATGATGCGTGATGAACGGGCGGGCAGCTGCTCCACCGGCAATCGGATGCATAACCGGCGTCTCCACTTCCAAAAAATCGCGTTCATCAAGATAGCTGCGGATTGCTTTGATAATCTTACTGCGAGCAATAAAGGTACTGCGCACTTCCGGATTCACAATCAAATCAAGATACCGCTGACGATAACGAACCTCTACATCCTTTAATCCGTGGAATTTTTCCGGCAATGGGCGCAGTGACTTTGCCTGCAGGGCAAAGCTAGTCACCTTGAGACTAATTTCACCGCGGTGGGTTTTAAATACGACCCCTTCAACGCCAATGATATCGCCGATATCGAGCAGGCGGAAGTTTTCATATTGATCTTCCCCAACGACATCGAGTTTGAAATAGAGCTGAATATTACCGGTAATATCCATCAATGTCGTAAAACTAGCCTTTCCATGACCGCGCACAGCCATTAAACGACCAGCAACCTTTACAGTCTTATCTTCCAGTTCATCATACTGATCGATGATTTCCTGGGCATGATGTGTGGCTTCAAACCGGCGACCAAACGGTTCGATATTTTTTGCTTCAAAAGCAGCCATTTTTTCCCGACGAACCTTCATCAGTTCATTCATATCGCTGTCTAAAAGCACTTGTTCTTTCTTTTCTGTCATGCTGTATCCGAATCTCCTATCTACATTAAGCTTTGATTTCTATGATCTCATATCTCAGTACGCCAGCTGGAACATGGACTTCCACTGTGCTGCCGACTTTTTGTCCCATGATAGCTTCGCCAACCGGCGATTCATTTGAAATTTTCATATCCGTCGGATCTGCTTCCGCCGAACCAACAATCGTGTACTCCAGATCTTCATCAAATTCAAGATCACGAATCACTACCGTATTGCCAAGACGCACTTCATCAATGCTCTTGTCATCATCTTTAATCAAGTCACTGTTGCGCAGCATTTTTTCCAGCGTCATGATCTCCCCTTCAATAAATGCCTGCTCATTTTTGGCATCCTCATATTCGGAGTTTTCGCTGATATCACCAAAATCAATTGCCTGTTTTATTCTTTCGGCAACCTCTATACGTCGCACACTCTTTAAATTTTCAAGTTTTTCCTCTAGTTTTTTTAAGCCTTCTTCAGTTAACATTACCCGCTTATCAGCCATGTCTTTGCGCCCCTTTATCACTTAAAATTGGAAATGAGGGAAAGCTGCCGTTGAATCAGAATTATCGCGCTTGCAGCCTCAAAATCCCAACCCTCAGCTTCCACCGGCATTAAGACAATATAAATAAGTGTCAAGCAAAAACTTGACACCGTTACGTAGACATCTTAATGATTACTAAGTATTATATGTTTTTTTTGTTTTTTTGTCAATTCATACATTTTCCAGCGGCAAAATCACAAGCCTGCATTTGCTCCAAAATCTCGACAAAGTCCTCCCGGCGTTCTGCCTTATTAAATAATTCTCTTAAGTGCGCCCCATGCAGCAGACCTTTTGTATACCAGGTTGCATGCTTGCGCATCTCCCGCGGACCAACATACTCACCTTTATAGGCAAGCAACATATCGAGATGGCGAAGAATCAACGCCGATCGTTCTCCCATCGTGGGCTCTGGGGTTTCTTTCCCCGTCGCCAGATATTCGCTGACCTTGCGAAAAATCCAGGGATTCCCCTGCGCGGCCCGCCCGATCATAACAGCGTCACAGCCTGTTTGCTCCATCATCCGCGCCGCATCCTGACCGCTGCGAATATCACCATTGCCGATAACGGGGATCTGGACCGCCTGCTTTACCTCAGCAATGATATTCCAATCAGCGTGCCCACGATAAAATTCTTCCCTTGTCCGGCCATGGACAGCAATGGCGTCCATCCCAGCCGCCTCGGCCAGTTTGGCCATTTCGACAACATTGACATTTTCACTGTCCCAGCCTTTGCGCATTTTTACCGTCACCGGCATCTTTACCGCCTGCCTTACAGCCTGCATGATGGCAAAGGCACGTGCCGGCTCACGCATCAGGGCCGAACCCTCCTGGTTTTTTACGATTTTTGGTGCCGGGCAGCCCATATTGATATCCAGTATATCAGCGCAGCCAAGACGCTCGACATAAGCAGCAGCTTCCGCCAGTGATTCCGGCTGTGCCCCAAAAAGCTGCATCGTCAGTGGGCGTTCTCCCGCTGATGTCTTCAACATGTCAAGTGTATGCACATTGCGGTATTTTATTCCCTTGTCACTGACCATTTCCGAATAGACGAGAGCGCAGCCAAGTTCCCGGGCCAAAATGCGGTAAGCCATATCGGTCACGCCCGCCATCGGCGCCAGAAAAACCGGATTTTTAAACTCAAGCTTTCCTATAAACATCGTTTCTTCCCCTCAAAAAATAGTGAGCTGCCACCTTCACAGCCCACTGGTTTCTTTATATATTTCTCTCATAGAGAACTCTGAGTCCTGTCAGGGTCAAAAAATGATCGATTTTATCAATCGTCTTTGACTCTTTGGCAATCATAGTTGCCAGCCCCCCGGTGGCAATAACCTTGGGTTCAGTTCCCATCTCAGCCTTAATGCGATGCACAATTTCATCAATCTGCCCGACAAAGCCAAAGATAATTCCGGCCTGCATCCCACTGATAGTATTGCGACAGATTACACTTTTCGGTGTCACCAATTCAATACGCGGCAATTTAGCCGTCCGCTGAAACAGAGCTTCCGCTGAACTTCCCAGCCCCGGAGCGATTACCCCGCCCAGAAAATCACCGTTTTCATCAACAACATCAAACGTCGTTGCCGTTCCAATATCAATGACAATCAGTGGGCCACCATACTGCTCATGTGCACCTACAACATTGACAATGCGGTCGGCACCAATTTCCCGCGGATTTTCATATTTAAGCCGAACACCAGTCTTGATTCCCGGCCCAACGACCAGTGGTTTTATCTTAAAATAACGTTGGCACATTTTTACGAGCGGTACAACGAGCGGCGGCACGACAGAGGAAATGATAATGGCGCTGATATCGCTCATCTTAATTCCTTGAAAGCTGAACAAGCTGTTGATCAGCATCCCGTATTCATCACCGGTTTTCTGACGATCCGTAGATATACGCCAATGCTTCAGCAACCGTTTTCCTTCATAAGTTCCTAACACGATATTGCTGTTACCAATATCAAAAACTAAAAGCATGCTCTTTCCTCCAATGACTATCGTCATGTTTTTTTATTTATGATCTCATCTCTATATGGCCGGACGAATGGACACATCTCCGGCTAAAACACGTTTTAACTCGCCATCGCTTTCAACGAGCAGAGCTCCATCTTCATCGATATCAACGGCCCGGCCGAAAAAACTTTCATTTATGCCGATTACATTGACCTGGTGCCCAAGCGTCACCGAGTTTTTCCGCCATTCAGCGAGCACTGGAGCGAAGCCGTTCTGGCGCACCTGGCCATATAAGGTTTCAAGTTCAAGCAGGACTTGCCGCAAAAGCTCCAGACGGGAAAATTTCTTACCGGCTATCATGGCCAGGGAAGCAGCAATTGGCCGCAGTTCTTCGGGAAACTCCTCCAATTTCGTATTCACATTGATGCCAGAGCCAATGACAATATAATTGATGCCATCCATCTCGGCACTCATCTCTGTCAGAATTCCCACCAGCTTTTTCCCTTGGTATAAAATATCATTTGGCCACTTTATGCCGGCAACAATGCCGGTTTGGCTCTGGATTGCCTTAACAATGGCAACAGCTGCCAAGAGCGTGCATTTCGGTGCTTCCTGCGGCAAAAATCCCGGGCGAAGAATCAGAGAAAACCATATTCCCTGTTGGGGCGGAGAAAACCAGCCCCGCGACAATCGTCCACGGCCACCATTTTGAGCCTCACTGACAATGATTGTGCCTTCTGGTACCCCTTGGGCGGCCCATTGCTTGGCTTCATTATTAGTCGATACGACCTCTTTATAATATTTTATCTCTCGACCAAAAGTCTTGGTCGCAAGACCGTTTTTTATTTCGTTTGGCAGCAGTAAATCCGGTGTCTGTAAAAGCCGATAACCGCTGCGCGAATGGCTTTCTATCGCATAACCTGCCAGCTTCAGTTCGTGCATATGCTTCCACACAGCCGTACGTGAAACACTGAGCTGTCTGGCGATTTCTTCACCAGAAATATATGACCCTTCGGCCTGCCGCAGTAAATCCAAAATGCTGGAGCGCATCGTCTTATCTCCTTTATTTGCTAAATATCCCTCAGAAACAACTCCATATAATAATAGCCTATCAAATCCATATAATCAAGAAAAAAATCCTTCCCTACATCCTGTGTTCAGGTGTTTTTTCTGCTTTCTTAGACAATTCCAAGGAACTTCAAATTTGATTCAAATTCAGCTGAATTATATTGATTACAGGTAAACAAAACACAAACAACGGAGGGATTTACATGTCTATACAAACAACAAAGAAGAAAGCTATCCTGCTCGCAATGGCCGGAGCTTTTGCCATAGGAGGGATTGCTGTACCCTTTATGCAAAATGCTTCTGCTGCTGCCGCAAAAAACGAACCCGCCATCTGCCAGTCTGATAAAGGCC
Organism: Selenomonadaceae bacterium; assembly: GCA_051653465.1. GTDB lineage: Bacteria > Bacillota > Negativicutes > Selenomonadales > Selenomonadaceae. The sequence goes on from JBOFWE010000052.1 coordinate 6,406, forward strand.
ACCAGGACAAATTTATAAAACAGGCCGCTGCCGAACTTGGAGTGGAACAGCAGACACTCAAAGACTTTTTTGCCCTGGGAAATGGCCCCCGCGATCTTCATATGGCACTGATCTTCAGTGAAGCCAGCGGCAAGTCACTGCGCACGGTTCTTGCAGATAAAACAGCTGCCGTTTCCTGGCCTGAGCTTGAGAAAAAATATAGTCTTGATCGGGCCCAGCTTCACCAGGCCCGGGAAAAACTGATGATTCGCCAGGTTGTCAAATTTTCCGGGCTCGATGAACAGTCCGTCAGGGATTTGCTCCAAGCCGGCTACCAGCCTCATGATATCGCCTTTGCCGGCAAGTTGGCAAACAAGACGCATACAGCTGTACAGTCTGTTCTCGACAAAAAGAAAATTAACAACAGTTGGCATGATGTAGCCAAGGAGCTCGGCTTAACAGAATCCGACCTCGTCCCTGAAAAAAAAGATTTCCCTTTTTTTATGATGAACAGGCCCCAGGGAGAACCACACCCTGCTAGTATGGAATCACCTGTGCCGGATTCCCCGCCAGCCGAATAACAAGACAAAGGCCCTGCCAAATGGCAGGGCCTTTGTCTTGCTCAAAATTAAAACATGGTCTCAATCGTTCCGATTACATCCCCGCGATGATTTTTCAATACCGGAGGAAATTTTTCTATCAATTGTGCATATTCTTCCTCATTGACGAGCTGCAACCGCTTGAGAACACCGATTACAGCCGGATTTATAGCTCCGTAACTTCCGTCTTCAATCTTAAAGGCCACACCAATCCCTTTATCTTTTGCGCAGAGGCAGTATACCGCATTGGCACCGATTTTCGCAATAATCCGGCCTTTCGTTATATGGGAGACAATCGTATCTATACGCCCTGTTCCGGCAACAATTTCCGGATAACCCGACATGGCATCGCGGATTTTCTCCACAGCCGGCTCATATTCCCCCCAGTTACCTTTTTCCGGAGCCGCCAGTCTGGCATATGCGAGGGCCATATTGTATAGCGACAGATAAAATACCGGTACCCCACAGCCGTCAATGCCAATTTCAAGCTGGTCTGCGGGCACATCCGCTGCCATAGCCACTGCCTTATGCATAATCTTCTGCACTTCATGCTCTGGTTTTGTATAGCCCTCCACAGTAACCCCCAGTATCTGGCATAAAGCAAGCATACCGGAATGTTTCCCCGAGCAGGCATTGTGAACAGGCTGTGGTTTCTGCCGATTTTCCGTCAATTCCTTGGCGGCCTTTCCGCTCATCGGGCGGGCAGGACCACAGTCAAGCACCTCTGTCGTAAGTCCCAGCTTGCCTAAAACCATTTCAATCAGTTCCACATGCATCGGCTCCCCGCTGTGCGAGGAAACCAAAATGGCCAGTTCCTTGGGGCTGATCGAAAATTTGTCAAGTCCACCCCGCTTGACAAACGGCAGCGCCTGAAATGGTTTGGCGGCACTGCGCCAAAACATTTTTTTATGGGCATCACCGACAAAATCCACAATGTTTCCCGCTGTATCAACAGCAACAATATCACCACGGTGAATATCCTCTACCTTACCGGCACGTGTATAATGCAATAAAACTTCGCTCATCTCTGATCACCTGTTCCTTCTCTGGTATTTAAGCCGGAATTTGCCGGCAAACTTGTA
>JBOFWE010000053.1:0-26058 GCA_051653465.1 Selenomonadaceae bacterium
TAATAGTTAAGAAATTGTTTCAAGCTATGCTTGAAGTTGATTGGTTTGACTTGCGTCAAACCCGCACATCTGGCTTGAACCATGTGTTACATAGTTCTTTATTGCTGCATTGTTTAGTTTTCAAAGAACACCGTGCTGACTGCTTGAATCAGCTTTTATATATTATCTTGTTTTTTATTTTTTGTCAACTGTTTTGTTGACTTTTTTAAAAACAAGATCGGCGTCATCCCCTGACGACTTGTATTATTTTACATGCTTTACCTGCCTGTGTCAACCCCTTTCATTTTATTTTTTCAAATCATCTTATCCCTTTATTTTCTCTTCTCTTCCAAGGCCCGGTGCAGGCAGTCTATTCGCTTCATATGCAGTTCCCTGTTTTTCCAGGAAAGACCCGTATACAATACATCGGCAATGGCTAAATGGACAAACCTGGAAGCTGCGGCTTCCGAGCAGACACTCAGCTCCCGTCCCATGCCATGCAATACAAGATCTGCCTGACGCGCCAGTGGGGAATTGACATAGCTTGTAATGGCTATTACCGGAACCTTATTCCTTTTCGCTATGCCAACTGACTGCAGCAATTCTCGGGTGGTACCGGTATGCGAAACAGCGACAACCACATCTTTTTCGCCAAGCAGCGCGGCAGAGGCCACCTGCATATGCGCATCATCATATGCGTGCACCAGGAGCCCCAAGCGCATAAAGCGCATTTCCATATCGCGGGCGACAATTGCCGAATTGCCAAGACCATAGACGGCCAGGGTTCGGGCCCCTAAAAGCAGTTCTATTGCCCGCTCAACAGCATTAAAATCAAGCAACTTCAAGGTATCCTGCAGGCCGTCGTTTATATTATGGAACAATTTCCCGGCAGCGGCTTTATAGGAATCGTTCTGCCCTACATCGCCAAACCCAGGCTCTTCTGCCATCCCCAAATCACCGGCTAAGGCGATTTTCAAGCTCTGGAGTCCATTAAACCCGAGCTTTTTGCAAAAGCGTGATACCGTAATCTCCGAACTTCTTGTTTGCTCGGCAATATCAGCAATTGTCTGGGCCATAATCTGTTTTTCGTTTTCGACAATATAATCGGCTATCCGGCGTTCTGCCTTTGTTAAATCGCGATATCGGCTTCGCAATACAGGCAGCTGAAATAATTGCTCACGTTCCATTTTTCAACCTTCGCTTTCTGGCATGTTCCTCCTGCTATGCTGCAGGTCATTGCTCAGTTTCCTGCCATCCACTTTCCCCATAAATTATTTTAGTTCTGCCTGCAGAACCCTGCCCTGATCCGATCCCAGCTCCTTGGCCAGTTTCTTCACCTTATCTTCCATATTGGTCAGCACAACCATCGTTGTCAAAGCTTTACCATGCGACTTTACAATTTCCCGATCAAAGGCAATGAGTTTATCCCCGCGCCGGACGACATCGCCCTCCTGAATAAAGGCCGAAAAGCCTTCGCCGCCCAGTTCAACCGTATCAATCCCAATGTGAATCAATATTTCCACACCATTTGTTTCAATTGCCACCGCATGTCCGGTCGCAGCTACCAGGGCAATTTTACCATCGCAGGGAGCATAGATTACATCCTCTTCCGGCTCCACAGCAAACCCATCGCCGAGCATCTTCGCAGAAAACACCTCATCCGCAACCGCGCTAATATCGATTACCTTGCCTGCTACCGGAGAAAACACCTCTATTTTTTTACCGCCAAATAATCCAAACATCACACTATCTCCCTTTATAATAAACTTTCCAAGCCACCGTCCGTCAGCCGGTCATAGACGACCTGACCATTGACAATCGTCCGGCATATTTTTATATCCTTATCGAAAATCACAAGATCCGCCCATTTGCCAGGCGCGATAATACCTGCCGGCAGGCCAAGTTCCCTGGCCGGATTTGCCGACGCCATGGCAACGGTCTCTGTCAAGGAGGCTCCTGTATTGTCTTTAAAATTCTTTACCGCCTGATTCATGGTAAGCACGCTGCCAGCAATAGTCCCATCAGCCAGCGTTGCCATTCCATTTTTAACCAAAACCTGCTGCCCACCCAGCTCGGATTCACCGTCCGGCAGCAGGCAAGCCCGCATCGAATCCGTAACCAGTGTGATCTCGCGCCGGTTTTTAGCCCGGTAAACCAATTGCTGTACGACCGGATGCACATGAATGTTATCCGCAATAATTTCGCAGCTCACCGGCAACGTCATCGCTGCGCCAAGCAAGCCCGGGCGGCGATGATGCAGTGGCCCCATGGCATTAAACATATGCGTGACATGGGTTGCACCGGCAGCAAAAGCGGCTGCAGCCTGTTCATAATCGGCCGCACTATGCCCCAATGAAACAATTATACCACAATCGTGACACTGCCTGATAAAATCAAAGTCAGACAGACATTCCGGGGCCAGTGTAATGATCTTTACGGCCTCACGATATGGCGCAAGCAACGAAAAATCTGCCGTCATAATATTCTGCGCGGCCTGCGCCCCTTTATAGACCGCATTTATAAACGGCCCCTCCACATGCGCTCCGAGGATTCTGCTGCCCACAGTCGAGCCCATCGCCCGCTGAATGCGCTGCAGGCTTCGATTGATTCGAGGAATATCGTATGTCATCGTCGTCGGCAAAAAAGAGGTAACCCCTGTCGCAGCCATTGCCCGGCACATAATTTCCAGCGCACCGTCCGCATCGTCCATCACATCGACCCCGCAGCAGCCGTGGATATGCATATTGATAAACCCGGGCGAAACATACTGCCCCGCCGCATCAAATATTTCCGCTACACTTGCCGGATCGAACTCAGCTTCCGGAATAATTCGTCGTATCTGCTCATCGTAAAGCAGTACCTGCCCGCGTAAAATTTCATTTTCCGCCAGGATCCTTCCGTGAATAATTGCCTTCATCTGCCCACCCCGTTCTATGGTAAATTCATTAAAAGCTGCGGCAAATTATGCCGCAGCTTTTAATGTCATGCTACTTGTTTCCTTCTGCTAACATTCCCGGCTGCCGATGTAAATAGGAAATTGCCTCGGTTGTCAGCCGTTTATTTTCCGCGGCCACATCTGCCATCTCCTTTACCACCTGGGTGTAAATCAAATCAAGAATAAAAAACTGCGCCAACTTTACCGGAATAGACCCAGTCTCAAGCAGCGTCTCCTCTGCTTCGTAAAAGATCCCTTGGTCACTGAGGACAGCCAGCGTAGATTTCTTATTGGCCGTAATGACAATCGTCTTAACGCCTTTTCGCTTCGCCAGTTCCACCGTTTTAATGATTTCATCCGTCTCTCCGGAATGTGAAATTGCCACCAGCAAATCCTCCGGATGAAGCAACGCCGCCATAACAATCATCGTATGGCTATTGTCTGTCCCCGTGCAGTCAAGCCCAATCCGGGAAAATTTATAGCTTGAATCCTTGGCCATGTATCCGGCATTGCCTAAGCCAACGAACAGTATTCGCCGGGCATGCTGTAACAGGCGCGAGCTCCCGCTGATCGTTTCAAAATCAAGCAGCTGCAAGGTCTTCTCCATCATGCCGATATTGGTATCAAGCAGCTTCCGGGCTGTGAGCTCAACCGATTCCGCGGCGGCAATATCGCGATTTATAATATAGCGCTGGCTGGTATCCGTAAGTTCTTCTGCCAGCGCCAGCTTAAATGCCGACAGGCTGGAAAATCCCATTTTACGGGCAAAGCGCGTAATCGTAGATTCTCCAATCCCACTTTCCTGTGACAGCTGGGATATCGTCTTGCGCGCTACCAGCTGAATGTTATCCTGAATATAACGAATCAGCACCCGGTCAGATTTTGATGTCTTAAAGGTCGGAGCATTTAATTCTTCTAATATTGCCATGGCAGCCTCAATCCCCGCTCGTTTTGTCCTCAGAGGTTCAAAATCTCCTCGAGTTCATTTTTTATAATTGTAACCTGCGGGCCATAAATAATCTGTACGCCCTTACCGCTCTGCAAAACGCCACGGGCACCGCTTTCTTTCAGCAGCGCCTCAGACACCTTACTGCTGTCCTTTACTGTAACGCGCAGCCTTGTCGCGCAGCAATCGAGTTCAATAATATTGGCCAGACCGCCAAGTCCCCTGATAATCAGACCGGATTTTTCCGCATGATCGGCCGGAACTGCGGTCTCTGCCGGCAATTCCTCAGCATCCTCACGACCAAGAGTTTTAAAATCAAACTTGAGAATTAAGTATTTAAAGGAGAAATAATAGAGGAAAAACCACGGCACCCCGACAAGCGGCACCAGAACCCAGTTCGTTTTATCTGCTCCCTGTAGTATACCAAATAAAATGAAATCGATAAACCCACCGGAAAAAGTTTGCCCGATCGTGATCTGTAAAATATGCGCCAGCATAAAGGCACAGCCATCAAAGAAAGCATGCAGAACATATAAGGCCGGGGCCACAAACAGGAAGGAAAACTCTATCGGTTCCGTAATCCCTGTCAAAAAAGAGGTCAGTCCGGCCGACAACAACAAGCCGCCGACAACCTTTTTATTCTCCGGTTTTGCGGTATGATACATGGCCAGACAGGCCCCGAGCAGTCCGAACATCATGGTAATAAAGCGTCCGGACATAAACCGCGAAATCCCAATATAATACTGCGTAGTCGTTGGATCACCGAGCTGCGCAAAGAAAATCCGCTGTGTTCCTTCTACGAGCTGCCCATTAATGACCTCACTGCCACCAAGCGCCGTCGTCCAAAACGGCAGATAGAAAATATGATGCAGCCCAAACGGCCCCAGCATGCGCAAAACAAAACCATAGATCAGCGTCCCAATATAGCCGGTTGCATCAACAATCGCGCCCATGCCAAAGATAATCTTTTGAAAATGGGGCCAGACAACAAACATGATCGCCCCGACAAAAATAGCAGCAAACGAGCAGACAATCGGCACAAAACGCGAGCCGCCAAAGAACCCTAGGAACTGCGGCAGTTCTTTTTTATTGTAGCGACTGTGCAGAAAATATGTCATCACCCCGATGACAACCCCGCCGAAGACCCCGGTCTCAAGCGTCTGAATGCCGAGCGTCATCCCCTGACCGGCACCCGCCAGATTATCTTTGACCAGTAGCCCTGTGATCTTAAGCAGGGAATTAATGCTGGCGTTCATTACCAAGAAGGCTAGTATAGCTGCCAAGCCGGCCGTTCCTTTATCGGATTTGGCCAGTCCCACAGCAATGCCGACAGCAAATAAAACCGCTAAGTTGGCAAACACAATCGTTCCGGCCCCGGCCATAATTGTAAACACATCTTGCAGCCAGGCAATATTCAAAAACGGATACGCCTTAATAGAGTTAGGGTTGGAAAGAGCGCCGCCGATTCCCAGCAGCAAGCCCGCTGCCGGTAAAACCGCAATTGGCAGCATAAAGGATTTTCCGAATCGCTGTGCTTTTTCAAAGAATGCACTTTGCCCCGTCTGATGAAACATATTCATATTTTGCACCTCTCCTCATAATTATATGACATGAAATAAATACCATCCCCGCAGTTTCTCGGCTCTACGCTTATTCTGGCAGAGCAGCGGTGAATTTTGCCGTAATAAGCTGTGGCCGGCTAATAGCCGAGCCAACAATAGCCGCATAGGCGCCGGCACGATACGCCGCCTTCAGATCCTCCGGCGTATTGATCCGCCCTTCGGCCAGCACCGGGATGTTTACCTTGCCGTGCAGCTTTTCAATAAGCGCAAGGTCCGGCCCGGTAAGCACAGGCGTATACTCCGTATATCCAGATAAGGTTGTTGACACACAATCCGCCCCCAGCGCCTGCGCCTCACAGGCTTCCTCAAAGGTTGAAATATCGGCCAGAACCAAAATTCCGGCTGCTTTAATCATCCTGATGAGGTCTTCCAGTCTTTCTCCTCCGGGGCGCACGCGTAAGGTCGCATCAAGTGCAATCATTTCACAGCCCGAATCAATCAGCGCTCTCACCTCCTCGGCCGTCGGGCTGATATAAATATCAGAATCGGGATAACTTCTTTTGATGAGCCCGATAACCGGCAATCCTGTGACCTTTTTTATTTCCCGGATATCCTCGACGCCCTCGGCCCGAATGGCTACCGCTCCGCCCTCCTTGGCCGCGAGGGCCATCCGTCCCATAATAAATGAACTATGCAGCGGTTCCTGCGGCTGTGCCTGACAGGAAACCACCAGCTTGCCCTTGATTACATGCAAAAGATCCTCCAAAATATTTCCTCCTCTGTTTTTGAAAATGCCGCGTTTAAACCTTCGTGAGCCCGTCCGGCAGCAACGCGGCAGCCCCTTTATCAAGAATAAGAATCGCATCCTGATGCAGCTGCAGGATGGAGGCTGGCGCATCCGGCCGAACGCCGCCATAAATCGTCTTATAAATAGCTGACGCCTTATTTTTCCCACTGGCGAGCAGCACAACTTTTTTGGCCAGCATAATCGTCTTGATTCCCATGCTGATCGCATAACGCGGCACAGCCTCCGGATCAGCGAAAAAGCGTGAATTGGCCTTAATTGTCGCCGCATCAAGCTTTACCCTGTGTGTTGTTGCCTCAAATTTAATATCTGGTTCATTAAACCCGATATGTGCATTTTCACCAATCCCCAGGACCTGTAAGTCAATTCCGCCCTTAGCTTCAATCAAGCGGTCATAGAGCCGGCACTCGGCTTCAATATCCTTGGGAACCCCGCTCGGAATATGAACATTTTTTCTATTTATATTGATCTGGCTAAAAAAGTTCTTTTCCATAAAATAATGGTAACTCTGCGGATCCTCCTTTGCGAGACCAATATATTCATCGAGATTAAAACTTGTCGCCTCAGAAAAATCAAGTCCCAGCTTTTTATGCACAGCCACCAGCTTGCGGTACATGAGCAGCGGTGTGCTGCCCGTAGCCAGTCCCAATACGCTGTCGGGCTTTAAGTAGAGCTGACCGGCAAGAATTCTCGCCGCCGCCTGGCTCATCTCCTGATAGGAATCGGTAACCATTATTCTCATAGAATTCCACTCCTTTCCAAAACTAGCCCCTTGCCTTTTCTTACACTATGATCCTAACATAAGCTAGGCATTTTTGCAATATAATTTCATTTTTATATTATATATAGCAATAAAATAATTAAAATCGTTCAAATATGGATATTAATTTCATTTATTTATTCCTTATGCTAGTTCACGGCTTGTCAAATGCTTTTGGCCTTCGGTTGAATTCACTCCACGCACATGCTAGAATCGAAGTATAGATTTTTCTATCAGCAAGCAGAAAATTGATATAGAAGGAGATCGACTAAATGGCTATTCATCGCGTATTTCTCATCGTTCTCGACAGTTTCGGCATTGGGCAGGCTCCTGATGCCGCAGCCTATGGTGACCATGATTGCAATACCCTAAAAAGCATTGTGAACTCACCCTTTTACAAGACAGATCATCTGCAACAGCTTGGTCTGTTCAATATTGAAGGCATCACCTGCGGCAAGAAAACAGTGCAGCCCCTTGGCGCTTTTGGCCGGTTGCAGGAACAGTCAAAAGGCAAGGACACGACCATCGGACATTGGGAAATTTCCGGCATTCTTTCATCAAATCCTTTGCCCACCTACCCGGATGGCTTTCCCCCTGCGCTTATAAAAGAGTTGGAATCTGCGCTCGGGCGTAAACTGCTTTGCAATAAGCCCTATTCCGGAACAGCCGTCATTCACGATTATGGGCGCGAACACCTTGCCTCCGGCGACCTGATCGCCTATACTTCGGCCGACAGTGTTCTGCAGCTTGCTGCTCACGAACAAGTCATTGCCCCGGAGCAGCTCTATGACTATTGCCGCCAGGCCCGCAGCGTTCTTACCGGTGTCCATGGTGTCGGACGCGTGATTGCCCGGCCGTTTACCGGCAGTTATCCAGACTTTGAACGCACGCCACGCCGCCACGACTTTTCGCTGCTGCCACCAGGCATTACCATGCTCGACACCTTAAGCGAATCCGGTTTGACGACAATCGGTATCGGAAAGATCTCTGACATTTTCGCCGGACGCGCAATCAGCCGCAGCCAGACAATTACCGGTAATGACGACGGGATGCGGCAGGCCATCGCCTGTCTGGAAGATGATTTTTCCGGCCTGTGCTTTGTCAACCTTGTCGATTTTGATATGAAATACGGACACCGCCGTGACATTGACGGCTATGCCAAAGCCGCCTCTGCCTTCGATCTGCAGCTGGGCCAGTTCATGGCACGCATGAAAGATGAGGATGTCCTGATGATTACGGCCGACCACGGCTGCGATCCCGGTGCCGCCGGAACCGATCACACACGGGAATACGTACCTTGGTTAATTTTCGGCAAGCAAATCCATGCGGGGGTCGATTTGAAAACTGCTCCAACATTTGCCAACATCGCGGCAACGATTCTGGATCTGTTTTCTCTGCCGATTACCACTGCCGGACAAAGCGTTCTGCCCCAAATCTTAAAACAGTATCCATCAGAAATGAGGCCCAACAATGCGAATGTATGATTTAATCATGAAAAAACGCGGCGGCAATGCCCTTACCGCCGAAGAAATAGCCTATCTGGTCCAGGGCTATACCGATGATTCGATCCCGGATTATCAGATGAGCGCTTTTTTAATGGCCGTTTATTTTCAGGGAATGACCGATGAGGAGCTGAGTGCCTTCACCCTCTGCATGGCAAATTCGGGGAAAATGATTGATCTTTCGCCAATTTCCGGCTGCAAGGTTGATAAGCACAGCACCGGCGGTGTTGGCGACAAGACCTCCCTCGTCGTCGGGCCGATCGCATCCGCCTGCGGCGCTAAAGTCGCTAAGATGTCAGGGCGCGGGCTCGGGCATACCGGAGGCACGATTGACAAACTCGAGTCCATTCCAGGGCTTAAAACCGATCTTTCCGAGACCGATTTTTTTTCTATCGTCAACACCTATGGTCTCAGCATTATCGGACAGAGCGGCGATTTAGCTCCCGCCGATAAGAAACTTTATGCTCTGCGCGATGTAACGGCGACAGTAGAAAGTATTCCCCTGATTGCGGCCTCCATCATGAGCAAAAAATTAGCCGCTGGCAGCGATGCCATTTTACTTGATGTAAAGACCGGCAGCGGCGCGTTTATGAAGACACTTGACGATGCCGTGCTGCTGGCGCAAAAAATGGTCGCCATCGGCGAAGCCAATGGTCGCAAAACAGCGGCCCTCATCACCGATATGGACTTGCCGCTCGGGGCAGCCATCGGCAATTCCCTCGAAGTCATTGAGGCCGTTTATACCCTGCAGGGCTGCGGGCCGGAAGACCTGACCGCAGAAAGCGTAGAAATCGCAGCGAACATGCTGGTACTGGCCGGCGGCGATTCGCTGGGCGCCTGCCGCCAGCAGGCCAAAGACGCCCTTGCCGATGGCTCCGCCTTTAAAAAACTACAGCAAATGGTCAGCGCCCAGGGCGGGGACATATCCTTCCTCACGGATACAGGGAAATTTGATCCCGCCAGCCATGCTGGCTTTATCCTGGCTGAAAAAAGCGGCTACATTTCCCATATGGATACAGAAAAATGTGGTCTGGCATCGGTTATCCTTGGTGCCGGACGGGAAGTCAAGGAATCCGCCATTGATTTTGCTGCCGGCATTATCATGCAGAAAAAAACCGGCGATTACGTAAAATCCGGTGATATTATTGCCACCCTTTACACCAATAAGGCAAACTCGCTGCCAGAGGCACAAAACCTTTATCGCCAGGCAATTACGATCCGCTCGGCTGCTCCGGTCAAAAAACCGCTGATACTGGCCCGCGTTGACAAAAACGGTGTCTGCCTTTCTCCGGAGGATACTGCCCAATGAAAAATACAGAGGATTTGCTGCAAGCAGCCCGCCGAGCCCGTCAGAACGCTTATGTCCCTTATTCAAAATTTGCGGTAGGAGCAGCGGTTGAAGGCGTCAGCGGCAAAGTTTACAGCGGCTGTAATGTGGAAAACGCCTCCTACGGCCTCTGCAACTGCGCCGAGCGGACTGCTATCTTTACCGCCGTGGCGGCCGGCGAACGTCAATTTAAGGCAATCGCCATTATTGCCGATACCCCGGGACCTTGCCCTCCCTGCGGTGCCTGTCGTCAGGTCATCGCTGAATTTAAGATTCCACGCATCACCATGGCGAATATGAAGGGCGATTGCCAAACCGTATCATTATCCGAAATTTTGCCTTATGGATTCACCGCCGATGAACTGGAGAAAAAATAAAAGAAAGGCCGCCCGTGAAGATTTCTTCCGGCGCGGCCTTTCCTTTTACATAAAACCAGTTGTCAATTTCATTTATTTGCCGTACAATTATTTTTGTCACATCTTAAATTTGTCTTACAAAGGAGTTTCCCCTTGAAAAATATTCTTATTGTCATGATTGGGGGCGGCATTGGCAGCGCTGTCCGCTATGTATTTTCCAATTTTATGCTGGCTAAGTTCGGGCCTTCTTTTCCTCTCGGCACGCTGGGGGTAAATCTGATTGGTTGCTTCATCATCGGCCTGTTCTTCGCCTTTACCACGCAAAAACTTATTGTAACCGAACAGATCCGGCTTTTTGTCATGGTTGGTTTTCTGGGAGGGCTTACAACCTTTTCTTCCTTCAGCAATGAAACCTTACAACTGTTGCTCGATGGGCGCGGCTTTGCTGCCCTGATCAACATCGCGGTCAATGTCCTGCTCGGACTCACCTTCACCTATCTCGGGATAAAAACCATATTATAATAAAAACGGACCGCCCTGAAAGGGTGGTCCGTTTTTATTATATCATTTGTCCAGCGAAGTTCTTGTTGCAATCAAGCGTGCTTTCGCGCGGTCGAGCGCTGCCTGGGCGCGCTTCCAGTCAATATCCGTGCGCGGCGGCACTTCCTTGTGGAAAGCATCGAGACGCTCCTGGGCTCTGGCATATGCCTGTTTTGCCCGGTTAATGTCGATGTGGATCGGCAATTCTGCCGCTGTCGCCAGCACAGTAATTTTGTCCGGCTGAACTTCCATAAAACCGCCGCTGACAGCGACAAGTTCTTCCTGCTCATCGATCTTAATCCGCATCGCATGCGGATTAAGGCCGGTGACCAGCGGAGCATGCTGCGGCAAAATACCAAGTTCCCCTCCCGTGGAGCGGACAATCAGCATGCTGATATCCGTCGTATAGACGACGCTATCAGGAGAGACAATTTCCAGCTTAATCTTAGCCATGGATTATTATGCCTCCTTTTGCATTTTGCTAGCCGCTGCTCTTACCTCTTCAATGGTTCCCTGCATGTAAAATGCCTGTTCCGGCAGATCATCGCATTTCCCATCTAAAATTTCCTTAAAGCCACGAATCGTATCTTTCAGCGATACGTATTTACCCGGCGAACCGGTAAATACTTCCGCCACGAAGAACGGCTGGCTGAGGAATTTCTGTATCTTACGGGCTCTGGCAACAGTCTGCTTATCTTCATCAGACAGTTCTTCCATCCCCAAAATGGCGATGATATCCTGAAGTTCCTTGTATTTCTGTAAAACTGCCTGGACACCGCGGGCAACGACATAATGTTCCTCACCGATGACATGCGGATCAAGAATACGAGACGTAGAATCCAGCGGATCAACGGCCGGATAAATACCGAGCTCGGCGATCTGACGCGAAAGAACCGTTGTGGCATCAAGATGCGCAAACGTTGCTGCCGGCGCCGGGTCAGTCAAGTCATCGGCCGGCACGTATACAGCCTGCACCGATGTGATGGAGCCATTTTTTGTCGACGTGATGCGTTCCTGCAGGGAACCGACATCCGTTGCCAGCGTTGGCTGATAACCAACGGCGGACGGCATACGCCCGAGCAGTGCCGACACTTCCGAGCCTGCCTGAATAAAGCGGAAGATATTATCGATAAACAACAATACATCCTGTCCCTGCACATCGCGGAAGTATTCCGCCATCGTCAGGCCGGTCAGGGCTACACGCATACGTGCTCCTGGCGGTTCATTCATCTGACCATATACGAGAGCCGTCTTATCAATAACCCCGGATTCCGTCATTTCAGACCAGAGGTCATTCCCTTCACGCGTACGTTCCCCAACGCCGGCAAATACAGAATAGCCGCCGTGCTGCGTTGCGATGTTGTGAATGAGTTCCATGATCAGAACGGTCTTACCAACACCGGCCCCGCCGAACAAGCCGATCTTACCCCCGCGGGAATACGGCGCAATCAGATCAACGACCTTAATCCCCGTTTCGAGAATCTGCGTTGAAGTTTCCTGTTCGTCAAAATGAGGTGCCGGACGATGAATCGGCCAGAATTCCTTATTGCCAACCGGCGCCGGATTATGATCGACTGTTTTTCCCAGGACGTTAAATACACGACCGAGTGTTTCGTTGCCGACAGGAACTTTAATCGGCGAACCTGTGTCCACCGCATCCATCCCTCTTGTCAATCCATCGGTGGAACTCATTGCGATGCAGCGTGTGATGCTGTCGCCCAAATGCTGCATTACTTCTACCGTCAAATCAATTTCTAAATCTCCGGATTTACCCTGGATGACAATTGCGTTCAGAATTTCCGGCAAAGCCTCTGCCGGGAATTCGATATCTACGACAGGTCCAATAACCTGTACTATTTTACCATTAGCCACTTAATGAAAACCTCCTTACTTCAAGGCTTCAGCACCACCGACGATCTCTGTGATCTCGCGGGTAATGTTTGCCTGACGCACTTTATTATAATGCAAGTCTAATTTCTGAATGAGTTCCTGCGCGTTGTCCGTCGCATTGCTCATCGCGGTCATACGGGAACTCAGCTCACTTGCAGAAGCCTGGAGCAGCGCCGCATATATTGTTGTTACCAAGTACTGCGGTAATAAGAATCCTAACACTTCACCAGCGGAAGGTTCATAAATATATTCCGTTCCGGCTGATTTTACCTCACCCTCGCCAAGCCCGGCAAACGGCAACAGTTGAATTGTCGTCGGCACAGAGCTGATAGCAGAAACAAATCTGGTATACACCATACAGACTTCTTTGTATTCGCCTTCGGTAAAGCGGCGAATCAGATCCTGGGCGATCCGGCGGGCGTCGTCATAAGCCGGACGCTCGCTGATGCCGATAAAGTCTTTAACAATCGTGTAATCGCGGTTGCCAAAATGCTCTTTTGTCTTTTTGCCAACAACAATTAAGTCAGCCGTCGCTTTGTCGCCGATATGTGCCACAGATTCCTTGAACACACTGCTGGCATAAGCTCCAGCAAGCCCCTTATCCGAAGCAATCACCAGATAAAGTTTCTTTCCGTCTTCACGAACCTTGAGGAGCGGATGATCGACATCATCTCCGGCTTTGCTGGCAATATCAGTGATAACCTGACGCATTTTAGCGGCATAAGGCTTGTTGGCCACAGCCGCCTCCTGGGCGCGGCGCAGTCTGGCAGCAGCTACCATTTTCATGGCTTTTGTGATTTGCTGGATACTTTTTACACTCTTTATCCTACGGCGTATGTCTTGTAAACTAGCCAATTAAAATCACCTCACTGCCTTATGCGTTTTTATATGAAACTGTTTCCTTAAATTCAGCGATGGCCTTGTTGATTGCATCTTCAAGCGCATCGTCGAGTTTTTGTTTTTGGGCGATTTCCGCTGGAATTTCCGGATGATTCGAATTGATGAATTTCAGGAAATCCTGCTGGAATCGAACGACCTGATCCACCGGAATGTCGGTGAGGAAGCCGCGAACCGCCGTATAGATGACCAGAACCTGATCCTGTACCAAAAGCGGTGAGTACTGCGCCTGTTTCAATGTTTCAACCATGCGGGCCCCGCGGTCAAGCTGTGCTTTCGTTGCCGCATCGAGATCCGAGCCAAACTGAGCAAACGCAGCGAGTTCACGATACTGCGCCAGGTCAAGACGCATCTTGCCGGCAACCTGTTTCATCGCTTTGATCTGGGCACTGCCGCCGACACGCGATACAGAAAGACCAACATTGATCGCCGGACGCACGCCAGAATAGAACATTTCTGTTTCCAGCATGATCTGTCCATCCGTAATCGAGATAACGTTCGTCGGAATATAACCGGAAAGGTCACCAGCGAGCGTTTCAATGATCGGCAGCGCCGTGATCGAACCAGCGCCGAGCTCATCGGACAATTTCGCTGCCCGTTCCAGCAGACGAGAATGCAAGTAGAATACATCCCCCGGATATGCTTCACGTCCTGGTGGTCTTCTGAGCAGCAAGCTCATTGCACGATACGCAGCAGCATGTTTGGAAAGATCATCATAGACGCAAAGCGCATGCTG
This sequence comes from Selenomonadaceae bacterium, assembly GCA_051653465.1. Taxonomy (GTDB): domain Bacteria; phylum Bacillota; class Negativicutes; order Selenomonadales; family Selenomonadaceae. Next base: position 14,236 of record JBOFWE010000053.1, read on the forward strand.
GCTCTTATACATGAAGTATTCTGCAATCGCAACCCCGGCATAAGGTGCCAGGTACTGTAGCGGTGCACTGTCAGCTGCAGTTGCTGCCACGACGACTGTATAAGCCATAGCACCACTGTCTTCCAGTGTTTTCACTACGCGGGCAACGGTGGATGCCTTCTGCCCGATGGCAACATAAACACAGATACAATTCTGTCCTTTTTGGTTGATGATCGTATCAACCGCAATGGCCGTTTTACCCGTGCCACGGTCACCGATAATCAATTCGCGCTGTCCACGGCCGATTGGCACGAGGGCATCGATCGCTTTTAAACCGGTCTGCAGCGGTTCATGGACAGATTTTCTGTCGGCAATCCCCGGCGCCGGATATTCAATCGGACGCGTCTGTGTTGTTTCGATCGGTCCCTTGCCGTCAATCGGACGCCCGAGGGCATCGACAACACGGCCGACCATATTTTCACCAACCGGAACCTGCATGATCCGACCGGTACGCTTTACTACAGCGCCTTCTTTGATTTCCGTATCTCCGCCAAGGAGCACGGCCCCAACATTGTCCTGTTCAAGGTTTAATACCAACCCGAATATATCATTACCAAAATCAAGTAATTCTCCCGCCATAGCTTTTTCTAAACCATGGATGTGAGCAATACCATCACCAATTTCGATAACAGTTCCGACATCATCAACATTCAGATCAATATTGTAGTTCTTGATCTGATCCTTGATAATGGCTGTTATTTCTTCTGGATTCATTTTCATACTACTCTGTCACCCCAATCTCATAACTTAATTTGCCATTAACTGTTTCTGCAACGATTGCATCCGGCGAATCACACTGCCGTCAATCAGCTTGTCACCAAGCTTGACAACAATGCCGCCGAGGATGCTCTTATCGATGCGCGTGCTGACCAGCACCGTTTTACCGGTTACCTGCTCTAGCTTCGCCACTAACTGTTCCTGCTGCCCCTGGCTGAGCGCAGCGGCCACGGTAACTTCTGCTTCTATGATATTGCGGGCATCATTAGACAGAGCCTGATATCTCTCCACAATCGCTTCCAATAAAGACTCGCGACGCTTATCGATTAAAAGCATAATGAAATTGTAAACCGTAGAAGCCAGGTCTTCTTTAAACAATTTACTGAAGAGCTCCCGTTTCGCCTGTGGCTGCACCTGGGGATTATTCATAAAAGCCTTCAGATCTGCCTGTCCTGAAATCAGCCGGCAGATTTCATCAAGCTGAATTCCATAGACTTCCAGCTTGTTTTCTTCCTGAGCCAATTCAAATATTGCCACAGCATATTTGTTTGCTAACTGAATGTTCAGCATGACAATTCACCGATCTTATCCTTATCGAGCTGCTGAATGAACTCACCGACAAGCTTCTCATTGCCGGCAGCATCGAGATTAGCCCCGATGATCTTGCCCGCTGCCGCCACCGACAACGCCACAACTTCATCCTTAAGCTGAGCTACTGCCCGCTCACGTTCACGGCAAATCTCAAGCTCTGCATGTTTGCGCATCTGCTCGATTTCTTTTTTTGTTTCAAGTACACGGGCATCATATTCTTCCTGGGCCCGTTTTTCTGCTTTATCAACAATTTCCTGTGCCTGAATTCTGGCTCCGGCAAGGCGCTCTTGATATTCCTTTAAAACAGCCTTGGCTTTGATTTCATCATCTTCAGCCGCTTTGATATTCTGCGCAATTTTATCTTCGCGTTCTTTCAACATCTTCACGATTGGCTTATAAGCAACTGCCTTCAGCAGTATAACCAAAATGAGGAAGTTTATTATCTGCGCCAGAAGCGTTGGATTTATATCAATCAATTTGCTACCTCCTTACATCATGTATCGAACTAAAGGCGACGGCAATACTGCAGTCGCCCTAAACATCTTAGTGAATCAACGGATTTGCGTATAACATGATGAGCGCAACAACTGTCGCAATAATAGCCATGGACTCGATCAAACCAACGGAGATCAGGGTATTTGTAAAGAGTGCCGATTTGGCTTCCGGCTGACGAGTCAAGCCTTCGATAAATTTAGACGTTACGAGACCATCACCGATACCGGCTCCGATTGCTGCCAACCCCATTGTAAGACCTGCTCCGATTAATGCTGCTGCTACCATAATTGCATTTTCCATGAAAAAAATCCCCCTTAAATAATTTACTTATATTTTTTGTTCATTAGTGGTCGTCATGTTTGACGCCATTGGCTAAATACGCCATGGATAACATCGTAAAGATGAAAGCCTGTACCCCACCGACAAAGATACTAAATGCCAGCCAGATAACACTTGGCACCGGCATCCAGATCGGCATGAGCTTCAGTAAAATGATGATGAGAATTTCCCCTGCCAAAATATTACCAAATAGACGAAAAGCCAGTGTGATAGGTTTGGCAACCTCCTCGATCATATTGATGATGACAAACGGTGCTACCGGCTGAAAGAAATGCTTGATATAGCCCATTCCTTTAAAGTACAAGCCGAGCACATGCAGCATCACCACGACCAGCAGTGCCAGTCCCAGCGTCGTGTTCAGGTCATTTGTCGGCGACGACAAGGTCGGAACCAGTCCGATCCAGTTTGCCACCAGCAAAAACAGGAACAACGCGATAATCATTGGTGCGAGCATCCGGCCGCGTTCGCCCATCGTCGCATCAATTTGTTCATGAAGTGCCGTAATAACCATTTCAATCAAATTTTGCCAGCCACTGGGCACAAGCTTTAAGCTGCGCGTTGCCAGAAAAGCCAGCAATAAAATGACCGCCATAGTCAGCCATGTCATATACAGTGTCTCTACATTAAATGTGAGCCCTGCGACATGAGCAACCTCACGAACGCCAATTTCATGCATACGTATCCCTCCTAAGTTATGAAATTATTCTTCATCAGCATTACCATTACCGGCAAATGCAATGATATTGGCCATCAATAAAACGGACAGGACCGTAAATCCTCCGACCGCCGACCAAAAGACCCCGAGTGAAATCCGAATCGCCGTCGACAGCACGACAAAAATCATAAGCAGCCGCAAGCCCAAACCGAACTGCATCTGGCGCTTTGCCCTGGCTATGCTCTTTTGCCGGGAACTTTTCCATATCCGATAAATCAAGGCCCACCAACAGGCTGCTGCCAGCAGGTACCCAATAAAAAAAGCAGGCACCAAAAAAAGCTTGCCAGCGGCATACATACCAGCCGTTATAACAGCTGTAGCTGCGCCGAGCTGCCAAACGACCCGCCTGCTGCATGCTGATAAAATTTCTTTCATATTCCTCCTCCAATGACATCTGCCATTTTTGCAATGAATATCTGCCTTTTCCAAAGCCTGCCTTCCGAATATTTCATTCGGAAGCGATTTAAACTCATCCAGCTTCCTTACATTCGACAACAAGAGGCATTTCCCCTGCTAAAAACGACAAAGACACTGCTTTCCCCGAAGAATTTCGCTTTGGTTTAGTGATTTCTTCCATAAAATACATTTATCTCTATATTTTTTTGGAACACAACCGCCTAAAATGGCAAATTATCACTGTTTTTCATTATACAGCCTGCAATTGGGATTGTTCAAGCTAAAATCCCAGATTTTTAATCATTTTTTTAAATGATCATCATTATTATTTTATATGATGCCCTTGATTTTCCGGTAGGTGGAGTAGATCGCCACCGGAAACCCAAGGACAATTCCGGCCAATGTTCCATACGGACCCGTACCAAAAGACTCATCAATTTTCCTGCCAATGAAAATGCATATCCCAACGACAACAGCAAAATAAATACCCAGCCCGCTGACAAAGGCTGCCGTCTGCCACAGACCTTTATCGCTGCGTTTGTTTTCCTCGGAACTCGTCCGCCGTCTTTCATCCTGCAATTGACTCATCCTTTCGTTGTCTGCTTTTCTTCCTTAATGCCAAAAGAGGGAGCTGCTGCGCAGCTCCCCCAATAAATCAAACTTGTGCCTTAAAACTATCCGGCTTTTCCTCTTCCAGCCCATAGTGGTAGAGAATTGCCTGGACAATGCGACGGGCAGCCTGGCCATCACCATACGGATTGCAGGCACTAGCCATGCGATCGTATTCAGCCTTATCCGCCAACAGACATCTGGCTTCTTCGTATACGCGCTGACGATCCGTACCGATCAATTTAACCGTCCCGGCAGCCACCGCCTCCGGACGTTCTGTCGTATCGCGCAACACCAGTACTGGTTTGCCAAGGGCCGGAGCCTCTTCCTGGACACCACCGGAATCCGTAAGAATCAAGCTGGACCGATGCATCAAATTGGCAAACGGCTCATAATCAAGCGGATCGATCAAATGAACCTTTTCATGTCCGCCAAGTTCCTGCTCAACGACTTCCCGTACTTTCGGATTCTTATGCACGGGGAAGACAATTTCCACATCAGAAAATTCGTCAATAATCTGCTTTAATGCCTTATAGACATGGCGCATCGGCTCGCCCAGGTTCTCCCGGCGATGCGTCGTCACCAATACAATGCGTTTATTCTTGTAGTCAATGGTGCGCAAAAGTTCATTTTCAAACGGATAATCCTCGCGCACGGTCTTATGCAGCGCATCGATAACGCTGTTTCCCGTAACAAATATAGACGGTTCGGCTATATTTTCACCGCGCAGATTGCCCGCCGCCGTCTCGGTAGGAGCGAAATGGAGATCTGACAACGATCCGGTGAGCTTACGGTTCATTTCCTCTGGAAACGGCGAATATTTGTTATGTGTTCTAAGCCCCGCTTCAACATGACCCACTGGAATCTGATGATAAAATGCCGCCAATGCTCCGGCAAACGTTGTCGTCGTATCCCCATGAACAAGCACAATATCCGGCTTTTCCTTCGTCAGGACCTCATTGAGCCCCATCATCGCCTTCGTCGTAATATCAAACAGTGTCTGTCCGGCAGCCATGATATCAAGATCATAATCCGGCTCAATCGCAAACAAATGCAGGACCTGGTCAAGCATGTCGCGATGCTGGGCCGTAACGGCAACGACAGGCGTAATCAGCTCCGGATACTTCTCCAGTTCAAGCACGACCGGCGCCATTTTTATCGCTTCCGGACGCGTGCCGAAAACCGTCATCACCTTTATCTTCTTCTTCATACAAATCTCCTTTCAACCTACTGTTGCGTCTAAACTATATTGCTTGCTGCGTCTAATCTGCAAAAGAGGCAGGTTTGCGCCTGCCTTCTGTTTAATGTGATTCTATTGATTTTTTCAAGTCAAATATGCCCAGCTTCTTGGCCCCAAAGACAACCGCTACCACGACCCCGATGATAATCATCACGGCAATGCGCCCGCTGACTTCACTCAGGGCAATGGCACTAAGGCCGAGCACCGCACTGATAACATACATAAGCAGCACTGCCTGTCGCTGCGTGAACCCGAGATCAAGCAGACGATGATGCAGATGCCCCCGATCGGGCTTAAAGATCGGTACCCCGCCGCGATAACGGCGGACAATGGCAAAGGTCGTATCCAAAATTGGCAGACCAAGAGCAAGAATCGGCACAATCAGGGCAATCGTCGCTGCGCTCTTAACCGCACCGATAATCGAGATCCCTGCGAGCATAAAGCCCAGGAACATGCTGCCGGTATCGCCCATAAAAATGCGGGCCGGATTGAAATTATAGTGCAAAAAGCCAAATGCCGCGCCAGCCAGCGCTGCCGTCAGCACCGCCACCAGTAAATACTCCTGCTGCAGGGCCACAATGAGAATTGTAACTGCTGCAATCGTGGAGACTCCGGCCGCCAGCCCGTCGAGCCCGTCGATCAGGTTGACTGTGTTCGTAAGGCCGACAATCCAAAAAATCGTCGCCGGCACCGCAAAGTATTCCAAATAAAAGAAATCACCGAACGGATCGCTGATAAAGTCAATTCTTATATCAAAAGCAACCAGTATACAGGCTGCCAGAATCTGTCCCATGAGCTTAACCTTCGCCGGCAGGTTTTTAAAATCATCGACAATCCCGACGACGGCAATCACAGTCCCGCCTAAAAGCAGACCCATGATTTCTGTGGTGATATTTACGGTAAACAATACCGCTGCCATAAAGGCCAGATAAATTGCAATGCCACCGAGCCGCGGAATCGGACGCTTATGCACCTTGCGCGGATCCGGAGCATCCATAGCTCCTGTCTTTATTGCCAAAGAAATAACACCTGGCGTCACGACATACGCAGCAATCAGCGCAATAAGAAACGCCAAAATATAATTCGGCATGTAAGTTGCCACCCCTTTTCTTAATACAACAAACCAATTGTACCTCACGCCTGCAGGCCTGTCAACGAAATTCTTTGGTACCAAACCACCGTGCAAGCCTGTAATTGCTGGAAACAGCGAAAAGAAGAGCAGCTCTGAGAGCTGCTCTTCTTAAACGATATCCTTCGGGTCGCACTCGACAACCGAACCATCCGTTTCAATATAAACGACCTTGTCCAACATGGCATTGCGGAGCATCCGGCGACACAGCAGACAGGGTTTCCCCGAAGCCAGTGTGCCATCCGTATTGTAACCGACGATATAAATCGTCGCCCCCTTCATCTTGCCGGGATCCGCATTCACAATCGCATTTTGTTCCGCATGCACAGCTACGCAAAGCTCATAGCGCTGTCCCTTAGGAACATTGCAGCGTTCGCGCTCACAGACACCGGTATCAATGCAATTAGCCTCTCCTCGGGGAGCGCCATTATAGCCCGTACTGATGATGATCTTATCCTTGACAATAATCGCCCCATACTGGCGGCGCAGACAGGTCGACCGACGGCCAACCGACTTGGCAATATCAAGAAAGTATTCTGTCCATTCCGGACGCGGCTTGATTTCCATACAATCCCCTTCTTACAGCGTGCCGAAAATTCTATCGCCGGCATCGCCCAGTCCCGGAACGATATACCCGTGGTCATCGAGCTTTTCATCAACGGAAGCCACATAAATTTCAACATCCGGATGTTCTTCATTCACGAGCTTAATTCCTTCCGGCGCGGCAACGAGACACATCAGAACGATGGATTTCGCACCTTTTTCCTTGAGCAGCGTCAAAGCCGCTGCCGAACTGCCGCCGGTAGCAAGCATCGGATCCACCACGATCAGTGTGCGTTCGCTGACATCGCTTGGCAGTTTGCAATAATACTCAACCGGTTTGAGGGTTTTCGGATCGCGGTATAAGCCGACATGGCCGACTCTGGCTGCCGGGATCATGTTCACTACCCCATTGAGCATACCCAATCCGGCTCTCAAGATCGGCACCACGCCAACCTTCTTGCCGGCAAGCACTTTCGATTTGCATTTAGCTACCGGAGTCTGGATCTCAACTTCCTGCAGCGGGAAATCGCGGGTGATTTCATAGGCCATCAGCATAGCAATTTCTTCTAACAGCTCACGGAAATCTTTAGTCCCGGTGCTTTCTTCACGCATCAGCGTGAGTTTGTGCTGAATCAACGGATGATCAATTACGTGCACGTTTAAATCTGACATTACATCTTCCACCTTTTAATATAATGGATACTTGGCACAAAGCGCAGCCACTTTTTCTCGGGCCTTAGCATGTGCCGCTGTATCTTCTGGATTATCTAAAACAAGGGCAATAATTTCTGCTACCTGTTTCATATCGTCTTCCTTGAAGCCGCGGGTCGTAAGCGCTGGCGATCCGAGGCGGATGCCACTGGTAACAAACGGACTCAACGGTTCAAACGGAATTGTATTTTTATTGGCTGTAATGCCAATCTCATCAAGCAGATTTTCAGCTGCTTTACCCGTCAGATTCTTACTGCGAAGATCGACGAGCATCAGATGGTTATCGGTCCCGCCGGACACAATACGGAAACCATTTGCCGTCAGTGTATCCGCCAGTACGCTGGCATTTTTTACAACCTGCTGGGCATACTCTTTAAAGTCTTCACCAAGGGCTTCTTTAAAAGCAACGGCCTTAGCTGCGATGACATGCATCAGCGGGCCACCCTGAATTCCCGGGAAAATGGCTTTATTGAACTGCTTGCCGAATTCCTCGTCACGGCAGAGAATCAGCCCCCCGCGCGGACCGCGCAGTGTTTTATGGGTCGTTGAAGTTACAACATCCGCATACGGCATTGGTGATGGATGCTGTCCCGCAGCCACCAGCCCGGCGATATGGGCCATATCAACCATCAGATACGCCCCGACGGCCTTAGCGATCTCACTCAGACGCGGGAAATCAATCGTGCGGGCATAGGCACTGGCTCCGGCAACGATAAGCTTCGGGTGACATTCTTCCGCGAGCTTTTGCAAAGCATCATAATCAATTCGTTCCGTTTCCTTGTCAACACCATACGGCACAATTTTAAAGTATTTGCCGGACATATTAACCGGACTGCCATGCGTCAGATGTCCACCGTCTGTGAGGTTCATCCCCATAACCGTATCACCCGGCGTAAGCAAGGAGAAAAACACCGCCATATTGGCCTGGGCCCCTGAATGCGGCTGTACATTTGCATAGGCCGCGCCAAAAAGTTCCTTTGCGCGATCAATTGCCACCTGTTCAACGACATCTACATATTCACAGCCGCCATAATAGCGTTTTCCCGGATAGCCTTCCGCATATTTGTTCGTCAGCACACTGCCTTGGGCTTCCATCACCGCTGTGCTTACGATATTTTCTGATGCAATCAGTTCAAGCTTATTGCGCTGCCGGTTTAATTCCCTATCAAGCTGTGCGGCAATTTCTGGATCTGTCTTAACTAAAGGGTCTAACAAATTCATCAATGTTCCTCCTATTTAGATAGAAATTATGGCCTTATTTATAAATAACTTCAACCGATGCCTCAGCGGCCTGTCAAAGCTTATTTTTCCTCTAACGCAGTGATCTTGTCAACCCGACGGGCATGGCGACCGCCTTCAAATTCAGTCTGCACCCAGACACGAACCATCTCGCCTGCCGGCCCAAAGCCAGTTACCCGGCCGCCGAGGGCAAGCACATTGGCATTGTTATGCGCCCGGGACATGCGGGCCGAAAAGACATCCGTACAGAGCGCCGCCCGGATCCCTTTGATCTTATTGGCCGCAATGGAAATGCCAAGCCCGGTACCGCAGAGAACGATCCCGCGATCAGCCGCTCCACTGACAACATCCGCACATACTTTTTCGGCAATATCCGGATAATCCACGGATTCGGCCCCAAAGGTCCCGATATCTTTGACTTCAATATCCTTAAATTCGGCCAAAACTTTTTTCACTTCTTCTTTTAGTTCAACAGCTCCATGATCGCAGCCTATTGTAATCTTCATCGTCTCATCTCCGTCATCTTAGTTTTCTCCACACCGCATCGATCTTTTGCTGTATTTCACTGCAGCATTGCCGATAACGATCCAGATCACCACCATAGGGATCTGTAATCTCGCCTGGCATTCCAGCATACTGCGACAGGGAAAACACCCTCTCTACAGTCTCCGGAACAGCCTGTACAATGGCCTCCCGGTGGGCATTGGTCATTGTCAGCACCAGCGCCGCACCCAACAGCAGCTCCCGGGAAAGCATGGTCGATGTATGGCCTTTCAGGGTGAGCCCCAGCTCAGCTACCGCCCGGCAGGAATTAAGTGAAGCCGGTTGCCCCGGAACGGCGGCCAATCCGGCCGACCCGGCCGAAAAGACCGTTGTCATTGCCGCCGTCTCGATTTTAGCCTGCAGCAAAACCTCCGCCATCGGACTGCGGCATGTATTACCTGTACAGACAAACAGAATTTTTTCCATCCTTCTGTCCCCCGCTTTGCGTCAAAATCTTTTGCCGTCTTTTTATTCTACCACAAGTATTCCCTGTTGAAAAATTTTTTTAAACGTGGATACTTCGAAAGCCGCTGGCCTTGTGCAGGCGGTTCATGATCGCCAGCCCCAGCCCCTCCGTCCCCGTACCTTCTGCTAAAAGAACATCCACCTCAGTTTTATCAAAGCTGCGCAAAGCTTCATATAAATTGGCAGCAATTGCTTCAAGATCTCCTTGCGCTCCGTAAACAAAGGCCGGAACCCCCTCTGGCAGGGACTCGACCACCTCACGGCTTGCGATCACGCCGGTCTTTTTTCCGGCTGCTGCCAGGCGGGAAATTTCCGCCCGGAATCCCTGGAGCAGTCTCGACGGAGAGCCCTCCAGCAGCGTCAGCGGGACCTTCGGGGCATAATGCGTATACTTCATCCCCGGAGCCTTGGGCACCGTATTTTCTCCAGCAAGGGCCGGATCAACCTGCACGGTTCCCAGCACTTCTTCGAGCATTTCAAGGGTAATCGCCCCCGGACGCAATACCGTCGGCACGGCCCCCGTACAGTCTACAATTGTTGATTCAACGCCAAACTCGCAGGCACCGCCATCGAGAATCATATCAATCCGGCCATTTAAATCATTAAAAACGGCCGCAGCCGTTGTCGGACTCGGCCGGCCCGATATATTGGCACTGGGGGCAGCTACCGGCACACCGGCACGCCGGATCAATTCACGGGCAATATCGTTATCAGGCATTCGAATCCCCACCGTATCAAGTCCGCCAGTAATCGCCAGCGGGACAATCTCCTTACGGCGCAAAATGATGGTCACCGGCCCCGGACAAAATGCCGCCAAAATCTTCTTTGCCGAATCGGTGACCTCGGCAGCAATCATCGACAACATCTCAATCCCGCAAATATGCAGAATCAAGGGATTATCAGACGGGCGCCCTTTCGCCTGGTATATGCCGGCAGCAGCTCTCGCATCAAGCCCGTTAGCACCAAGACCATAGACAGTCTCGGTTGGAAAAGCCACCAGTCCGCCATTTTTTATGATTTCAGCTGCAGCCTCCAGGGCAGCATCTCCCGCCCCGGCTATTTTTATAACTTTCGTTTCCATTTCCTATCCCCAATACAGCCCTTAGTCTGCTTTATTTGCCGGATTTTTCCACAAAATAACAACCCTATCGATGCCGGCATAATCACGAAGAATTTCCGCCCGCCCGAGCGTCTTTGTCCCCGACGCCAGGGCCGCAACGGCTGCTGCCTGCCCAATGCCGACCTCAAAGGCCATAAAACCATCCGGGCTAAGCCGCTCTTCCCCTTGCGCCACAAGGCGGCGGTAAAAATCAAGTCCATCCGTTCCACCAGCCAGTGCCAGATGCGGTTCATGGTCACGGACTTCCGGTTCGAGCCCGGCGATGTCAGCATCTGGAATATACGGCGGATTGGACACGATCGCATCAAACAGCCGCCCCTGAACCGGCGCATAAAGATCACCGGCAAAAAATTCAATCCGATCCGCAACCTCTAAGGCAGCGGCATTTTCTCCGGCAACTTCAAGCGCCGCCGGTGATACATCGACGCTGCAGGCGGCAGCGGCCGGCAAATATTTAAGCAATGACAGGCAGACAGCCCCGCTGCCTGTACCAATATCAAGAAATACCGGCCTTTCTTTCGCCTGAAGCCGTTCGATAACGGCTTCAACAAGGATTTCCGTATCCGGCCGCGGCACCAGCACTGCCGGTGAAACCTTGAAATTCAAGCCCATAAATTCACGCAAGCCAAGGATATAAGCGACGGGAATGCGGCGGGCCCGCTGCTTTATCAACTCGCGAAAGGCCGTAAGTTCAGCCTCTTCCAGCGGTTCATCATAGTGTACATACAGATAAATCCGCTCCTGCTGCAGGACATGGGAAAGCAGCACCTCGGCATCAAGGCGCGGAGATTCGACCCCTTTGGTGCCAAAGTACTGCTCTGTCCATTTCAAAATGCTGCCGATCGTCCATACTTCGCCCGCCATCACTTGACCTGCTTCATTTTCTCTGCCTGATCCGCCGTGATCAAGGCATTGATAATTTCATCAAGTTC
>JBOFWE010000054.1:0-16927 GCA_051653465.1 Selenomonadaceae bacterium
AAGCTATGCTTGAAGTTGATTGGTTTGACTTGCGTCAAACCCGCACATCTGGCTTGAACCATGTGTTACATAGTTCTTTATTGCTGCATTGTTTAGTTTTCAAAGAACACCGTGCTGGCTGCTTGAGTCAGCTTTTATAGTATATCTCGCTGGAAGAAGTTTGTCAACCTCTTTTTTTCTGCGGCTTGGCGGGAAGGAAACTCTCGTTTTTCTCGCGGCCGTTGTCATCAGCGACTTGTACTATATTACACGCTTTCTAAAGGATTGTCAACACTTTATATTGCTTAAATTGTTATTTATATATTCTGAATATTGATGTAATTATAGCGCTTTTCTTCTTGTTTGTAAACCCTCCCCAAAAACAATATTGTATACAAAAGAGTCCGGAAGGTATACTGCCTTTAGCCTATACCTTCCGGACTCTTTTCTAATTATAAGCAATCAATCGCCAGATTCTCATCCTTCATGAACTGAGAGATCTTGAAAATGCCATTCATGACCTCCTGATAGTTCTCCGGTGTCAGGGACTGCGGACCATCCGAAAGAGCCTTGGCCGGATTTGGATGCACTTCCATCATTAACCCATCAGCCCCGGCAGCGATGGCTGCATATGCCATCGGTTTTACCATCCGCCATTTTCCTGTCCCATGACTCGGATCGACAATAATCGGCAGATGGCTCAAATGCTTGATGGCAGCAATCGCACTGAGATCAAGCGTATTGCGCGTATAGGTTTCATAGGTCCGGATTCCACGTTCACAGAATACGACATTTTGATTGCCCTCACTCATAATGTATTCGGCTGCATTAAGCCATTCTTCGAGGGTTGCCGCCAAACCGCGTTTCAAAAGAACCGGCTTTGATCCGCGGCCAACTTCCTTGAGCAGCCGGAAATTTTGCATATTACGCGCGCCAATTTGCAGCATATCAGCATATTGCGTAACCACCTCAACGGCCTCCACTTCTGTTACTTCCGTTACAATTTTCAGTCCGGTGAGTTCGCGGGCCTCTGCCAAATATTTGAGCCCTTCATTTTCAAGCCCCTGAAAAGAATACGGCGACGTCCGCGGTTTATACGCCCCACCGCGCAGGAACTGTGCCCCACCCGCTTTAACGATTTTAGCTGCTTCAAACAGCTGCTCGCGTGATTCAACCGCACACGGTCCAGCCATAACAACGACATTGCCCCCGCCGATCTTCACCCCATCGACATCAATTACGCTCGAGGCCGGATGGAATTCACGACTGGCCAGCTTATAGCTTTTTGAAACAGCAATGCTCTGTTCTACCCCATCCATGGCATCGATTGCCAGTGAACCCATGCGCGTTTTATCACCGATAACACCGACAATTTTTTGAGCCGCGCCTTCCATAACCTGTGCGGTCAAGCCAACCCCCTGAATCGCTTCAATTACGGCCTTTATATTTTCTGCTGTTGCTTCCGGAGTCATAATAATAATCATTTTAGTCCCGCCTTTTTCTCTTTTTTATTTTTTACAGTCTGCCTCTATTACCGGAAAAGATCCCAGGTTTTTCAGCCACAGGCTCTTTGCTCTTACGGCATCGATTGCCGCTTCAATGTCGCCGGCCGGAGCCGTCGCATCGAGTTCAAAAAAGAACACATATATTCCCAGTCCAGTTTTCGCCGGCCGGCTTTCAATCCTGGTCATATTGATATTGCGCGAGGCAAACTCGAGCAGCACCTCACACAGACTACCGGCGGCCTGTCCGTCAATCCGGCAGACCAGGAAGGTTTTATCGGCATGTACCGGCTTCTCCGCCGCCGGCCGGCGCAGCAGGAAAAACCGCGTGCAATTCGTCTTATCATCCTGAATGTCTGCTGCCGCCACGGTTAAACCATATAGCTGCGCCGCCCTTCGCGTTCCAATGGCCGCATAGTTGTCATGCACTCCGGCAACGATTTCTGCTGCCCGGGCAGTGCTCGCCACCTGGCGAATTTCCACACCCTTATAATGAAGCTTAATGTATTCCCGGCATTGTGCCAGCGGCTGCGCATGTGATAAGATCAGGGCAATTTCCTGCTTTGGATCTTTCACCAGCAGCTGATTATGCACCGGCCAGACAAGCTCCTGCTCAACCTCCAGATCGACCTTATGTGCCAGCGTGTCGAGCGTGATATTGATATCTCCTTCGATCGAGTTTTCCACCGGAACCAGACAGCGCTCAATCTCACCATCGGCCACCGCCTGAATCGCTTCATAAATACTGGGATACGGAACAAGACGCCATTTTTCTTTACGCCGTCCATTTAAATACAACGCCGCTTCTTCGCTATGTGTTCCCTCCGGCCCTAAAAATCCCAACGCCGCCATAGCCTCACACTCCTTTTTCCACAAAAAAAGCCCCGTCCTACAAAGGACGAGGCTGCGCTCGCGTTACCACCTTACTTATTCACCAAAGTGAATATCTCTGCAAAGTACGGACCTTATGGTCGATACTCTCCTCCTTTTAACGGCAGAGGCTCCGTCACCGCCTACAACAGATCTTCAGCGGGCAACTCCAAGGGGAACTTCACCAGACCTTCCTATACCGGGTTCCCAGCCTCCCCGGCTCTCTGTAATAATCCTGCCTGCTTACTTTTCCTTATCATCGTCTTTTAACAAAATGAAATTATATGTATAATAGCACAACATCCATTTTATTGCAACACTATTTTTTGATTTTTGTTAAACCATTCCCCTTGTAAAAAACATTTGTCTATTGTTTTTTACATTTTATTCCGCCACGATATCTTCTTTATTTCCTTTGTCACTCTTGCCAATATCCCCTTTATACGGTATTCTACTTCTATCAATGAAGTAAAGGTGGCTTTTATGAGCATATTAAATGTTGAACACGTATCCCAGGGATTTGGTGCCCGCACAATTTTGGAAGATGTCTCCTTCCGCCTGCTCAAAGGCGAACATGTGGCTTTGATCGGTGCCAACGGCGAAGGAAAATCAACCTTTTTAAATATCATTACCGGCCAGCTCACCCCTGATCAGGGAAAGGTATCATGGTCCAACCGCGTATCCGTAGGTTATCTCGACCAGCACGCCGTTTTGAAAAAAGGCATGACCATTCGCGATGCCCTGCGCACAGCTTTTGATGATATGTACAAGATGGAGGCTGAAATGCTGGCCTGTTATGACAAAATGGGCGATGCCAGCCCTGAGGAAATCGATAAAATGATGGCCGATGTCGGCGATATCCAGGATATCCTCGAAGCAAACAGTTTTTATACCCTTGATGCAAAAATCGAAGAAGTAGCCAGCGGGCTTGGCCTGCGCGACATCGGGCTCGACAAGGATGTATCTGAGCTCAGCGGGGGGCAGCGGACAAAGGTCTTGCTGACAAAGCTTCTGCTTGAAAATCCCAGCATCCTGATCCTCGACGAACCGACAAATTACCTTGATGTCGATCATATTCACTGGCTGAAAAATTATCTGCAAAATTATGAAAATGCCTTTATTCTGGTTTCACATGATATTGCCTTCCTCAATGCTGTCGTCAACGTCATCTACCACGTGGAAAGTGCCACGCTGACCCGTTATACGGGCACATATGAACGGTTTCAGGAAATGTATGCCATCCGCAAGCGCCAGGAAGACGCCGCCTACGAGCGCCAGCAGCAGGAAATTGAGCGCATGGAGGATTTCATCCAGCGCAACAAGGCGCGCGTGGCCACCCGCGGCATGGCCAACAGCCGACAGAAACGTCTCGACAAAATGGAAGTTTTAGAAAAACCGAAGGAAAAACCAAAGCCGCACTTTCAGTTCCGCTCCGCCCGCACGCCAAGCCGCTTCATCATTGATGCCAAACAACTCGTACTCGGCTATGATGAGCCGCTGACCCGTCCGGTTGATATCCAGCTCGAACGCGGTCAAAAGGTCGCAATCCACGGCGTCAATGGACTTGGCAAGACAACCCTTTTAAAAACCTTGCTCGGGCTGATCCCGCCGATTAGCGGTTCCATTGAACACGGGGAATTCGTCGAACCTGGCTATTTTGAGCAGGAAAGTGCACAGGGGAATGACAGGACGGCCATCGAAGAGATTTGGCAGGAGTATCCCGGCATGACAAACTATGAAGTCCGCGCTGCGCTTGCCGCCTGCGGCCTTACCAACGAACATATCACCAGCAAGATGATGGTTCTCAGCGGCGGGGAAGCTGCCAAGGTACGCCTCTGCAAGGTCATGCAGAAGGAAATCAACCTACTCGTCCTTGATGAACCGACAAACCATCTTGACGTAGATGCCAAGGAAGAGCTTCAGCGAGCCTTAAAAGAATTCAAAGGCACTATTTTATTGGTCTCCCATGAACCAGAATTCTACACGGGCTGGGTAACCGATATCTGGAATGTCGAAGACTGGACGACAAAAATTGTCTGATTTTCCTTTCACTAGCCGCCAATAGCATATTTTTGTTTTATTTCGGCACAAAAAATAGCCGCGCTGCTACAAAAGCAGTGCGGCTATTTTTCTGCCATTAAAAAATCCATTTTTATCGTCACGCATCCTTACGTTTCTAACTTACTTTACTTGCCAAAAAAAGAGGTTCCTGCCAAGGCATTCAAATCGGACATAGCAGTTGAGCTTCCCTCAGTTCCCGTCGTCTGATTGAGGGGATTTGACACGCCAAATTTGCCATCAGCTCCAATTTTTCCCAGAGTCTGCGTTTTTGTATCCAGCAGTTTTGCATTTTCGCCATCTGCTGTTTTTGCTCCGGCATACTTATGCTCCGCAACAACCTTGCCGTCGACAAGAATCAGAACATTAATTGAGCCATCGCTCATTGTCTGCGTTATTGACGTAACGACAGCTCCCGGTTTGCCCGTAATCTCATCGGTGTCAATTTTCCCGGTCCGCATGCGTTCAAGCATCTTGGCAAAAGAACTTGCTGCATCCGGTTTTGTCGCTGTCAGTGAAACTGCCGAGGCATAGCCGGCACCGGTCGAAACCTGATCGAGTGGATTCATTATCGCCATTCCTCCTTTCATAAAATTCACAGGCATATACACCCTGTATGCCATTATATCGGAAAAAGAAAAAAAAATTTAAGTCCGCCACCTATTTTTTCCTGACGGTTACTTTTCATCAAAAAACAACAAACACGCCGGACTTGACAACCAGCGTGTTTGTAATGGCAAAATATGGAAAGCTTGTAATAAGCGAATTCCCTAAGTGGACTTTAATTTAATTTATGTTCCTTATCATATGCCCGCAGGGCCTTATATATATCGCCAACCCCGTCAAAGACAAATGTCGCTTCAACATTATTTTTGGCCAAATCCTCTACGGTAGATTCTCCAGACAATACCAAAATAGAAGTAATTCCCGCATTTACCCCCGTCTTAATGTCTGTATACACCCGGTCGCCCACCATGGCAAATTCATCGAGCTTAAACCCAGCTCGTTTTTTAAATGCACTTTCAATAATCTCACGATTTGGTTTGCCGATAACAACCGGCGTCCGACCGGTAGATGCTTTGATTAATTCAATCATCGCACCCGTATCTGGAATAAAACCGTTTTCCACCGGACAGTTAAAATCAGGATGCGTCGCGATATACGGCAGTCCCTGACGGACAAAGTCACAGCCTTTCACGAGTTTGGCATAAGTCAGCGTCATATCAAATCCAAGAACGACAAAATCCGGATCCTCATCTGTCAGCACGATTCCTGCCTGTTCAAACTCATGCTGAAGCTCTGGCGTTCCCATCAAATACACCCGGGCCTGCGGCTTTAAATTGTTTATATAAATTGCCGTAGCATCACCTGAAGTCAGTACATGATCCGCATCACAAGGGATGCCAAGGTTTGTCATTTTTTTTACATAATGCGAACTGTCCTTCGAGGAATTATTGGTCAGAAAGAGAAACTCTCGTCCACTTTCCTTCAGATAGCTCATGAATTCTCTGGCTCCCGGCAACAGATTTTGCCCCAAATTTATCGTCCCATCCATATCGAGCAGGAAACATTTGATTTCGCCTAACTCTTTCATAAAAACCGCTCCTTTGCTGCTTTTCATCTGCGCTTACTGTATCTGTTTATTTTATGCAAATTTTATCGCCAATGTTCAGTAAATCAGGCATTTCTTCACCGTCCAGACTGATCTGTCCGGGAAGTTCCACCTCTGGCAAGCCATCAAATTTGAAAGTACAATGACCGAGTTCCTGCAAGGTATGCAAGGCTTCCTCACCAATGGCCGTAATGCGATAAGACTTCGTTCCGACAAGCACCGTATCGCCGACTTCAATCGGAGCTGTGATCTCACAGCGGGTATGCATATAACACACGTCCGCCAGCGTATCATTAGGACAATCATCAAAGATGACCATATCTCCGTTTTCCAGCATATCCGGCACAAACTCACCGACTTTTAAAACTTCCACTTCGTATTTCATTGCTTTCACCTCATCTATAGCTTCAGATTGTCCCGCTTCACGTCAGTCTTCCTGCCCTGCAGCAAAGCCGGCTGTGTTTTCACTGTTTGTTTTCATTTTCATAATCGGTGATAAACTGCAGCCGTTGCTGATACTTACCACCTAAGAATTCCGTATGCAACCAGGTATGAGCAATTTCCCAGCCCATGGCTTCAGAAATAATTCTTGCTCCCATGCATAAAATATTGGAATCGTTGTGTTCTCTGGTCGCCTTCGCGGAAAAAAGATCATGTACCAGCGCTGCCCGGATTCCTTTTACTTTATTGGCCATAATCGACATGCCAATTCCTGTACCACAAATCAATATCCCGCATTTTTCCCCAGAAGCAGCTACCGCTGTCGCGACTGGCCGGGCAATTTCAGCAAAGCTCACCGATTCTTCCGAATCAGTTCCCAGGTCCTCAACAAGAAAGCCTTCTTCCCGGAGCCTTTTTACAATAAAGGCTTTCATCATAAAGCCTGCATGGTCACTGCCAATTACAATGGTTGGTTTCATCTTTATTCCCCGCTTATCGACAATCCTGCCCCTTTTATATTTTCTTACTATTTAGATAAATCCCTTGTCTTATTATCTCATTTTCAGAAAAATAAAAACAGCAGATACATTCTGATTTTATTGTAAGACTTCTCTGTAATCCTTGTAGGAATTATTCCTACACCATAAGTTATTAGGTGTTGCTTTGTGCCCTGGCAATGCCCCGGGGTAAACAGATGCCAGTCCATTGGGCTGGCATCTGTACTCCCGTAAATTTTCCTATTGATCAGGCAAACAAGCCCATCCCAACAAAATAAGCAACAATTACGGCACACGGACCAGCGATAGCACGCGAAATCAGGATCGCCGGCACACCGATTTCAACCGTTTCCGCTTCTGCATCCATCAGACTTAAACCAACCGGCATGAAGTCACAGCCAACCTGCGTATCGATCGCAAACAGTGCTGGCAGAGCAAAGGATGGTGGAATGGCCCCGGCAGCAATCTGTGTCCCGAGCAATACCCCGATAACCTGCGCAATAACGGCCCCTGGACCAAGCAATGGCGAGAGTACCGGCAAACCGCAGATGATCGAGATCACGAGCAAGCCGCCCAGACTTCCCGCATACGGCGAAATTGCCGCCGCGATAAAGTCACCAAGCCCCGTCTGCAGGATGATCCCGACGATCATGCTGACAAACGCCATAAACGGCAGAATTGTCTTGATCACCATATCAATCGTATCACGGCCTGCCTGGAAAAAGATATTGATTACGCCGCCAGCGGCTTTACCAAAACGGGCCAGAACATTGCCTTTGGCGGCCGGTTCTTCGTCGATACTTGCCGCCGGAGCAGCTTCAACAGCTGCTGCCGCAACTGGAATATCAACCGCAGCATCACCTTCCAGCAAGGTTACGGTATTTTCTTTTACATCAGAAACATATATCGTTTCCACAATAAATTTAGCCATCGGACCCGATTTCCCAACCGGTGTTACATTGACCGTCGGCACGCCTTTTTTCGGATAAATTCCACAACGCAGGGTTCCACCGCAATCCACAATAGCAACCGCAATTTCATCATCCGGAACCCCGGTCTTAAAACCGTTTACAAGCTCGGCATTGAGCAGCTGTGCGATTCTTACTGCCACCGGATGCAGACTGCCGCCCGTGATGCAGACAACTTTATTTCTTTTCTCTGTCAGCTGTACCGTTAATGGTCCGCCCCAGCCGTTTGGACCTTTTTCAATTCTGATTACATTACCCATGTAATATTACACCTCTTTTAAATTTTCTAAATTTAAGCCGTAAACCATATTCCAGAACAACCTATTTTAGTCCTGAAGCAATTTGCTGTTGTTCTTTTTCAGCATATAGAGTGTAATTTTTTCTGTTACCAGCCCGCGGATAAAGATCGCAATAACACCCGCGATAAAGTAACGGACTGCCAATTCAGCCGTCGGCAGACCAAGCGCCGTAACGCCTTGGGCTATGCCAAGCCATACAAAAAGTTCCGCCGGATTGGCATGAGGAAAAAGACCGGTAATCGGGTGACAAAAACTGATGGCCGAATCCATATAGGCCGGTTTATATTTTTCCGGCAAAAATCTGCCCAAGCTGTATGCCATCGGGTTGCCTAAGAAAAACATAGCAAGTACCGGAAAGATTGTATAACGCAAGAAGATATTCTTTGCGGTGAACTTGGCGATGGAATCTATTCTGTCCTGACCGATAATATTGATTAAGGCATTTACTGCGGTGATCAAGACAATGATCATCGGCAGCATTCCGGTTACCATGCCGGCAAAGCTTTCGCCACCTCTTTGGAATAATGAAATAAACCCTGCTGCTAAATTACCCAGTGCTTCCATTTTATAGCCTCCTCATTATAGATAGATCATCTAATATATACCGTTGGAAAATAATAGCCAATACCCTTTCCTTAACGCCAATATTCAACTCCTTTCTTCTTGCCACTTATGTAAGCTGAAAGCTGCCCTTATCCAGGAATTTCTTTGCGGCAGCTTTCAGACAAGCATTGTCTTTTTTACTGTACGACAGGCAGCGGAGCTGTCAACTTTTGCTGAATCTGCAGCAGGGCCTGGCGAATCGCCGCCTGCTCCTTGCTTTTGCCGGAATTGAGCGCAAGCAGTTGGTCAACATGCATTCCACAGAGATCCTGCTTTTCACGAAACCGGGCAAAGACACTGATCCCGGACATCACCCGCGCCACTGAGATTTCGCCCTCCGGATTGCTGACCAGGACGACCACTCGGCCCTGCCCCAGCTTGCTCTTTTTTACGCCGAGCCCCATGACTCCCTGGTCACGAAGATCGAGAATTGTACGCTTGAAATGCTGCATCTGCCGGTAAGCCATGTACATCTGCAGCACGTAAAATCCCATCAGCACAATTACGTATTTCCACAAAGGAATCCCGCTCCTTTCCTCAGGCTATCTCTAGCCGCGGTCATTGCCAATAAAATCATCAACGAGTCCTGCATATTTCTCAAGCAGGCCAAGATCATTGAGCATATTTAAAATCGTATACCTCTGACGAACCTCATGGGCCACCAATATGCTGTTGTGAACTATCTCTTTTTCTATGCCCACGTCTTGCGGTCTGAGCGGCGCACCAGCCTTGCTCATTATATTTTCAACCAAACTGAAGGATTGGGCCGATTTGACAACAGCCATAACCTCGGCAAAATGTTCCTTGATAAATGCCAGTCGTTGTAAACGCTGCTCAACATCATTTCGCCGGTCCTTCTTAGCATTTGCAATAATTTCCGGAGCTGCCTTCTGATAAAACTTATGCATTTTTGCCTGCCAGTCCGCTTCATCAAAAGCGCGGATTTTTGCCTCGGCCGCCGCAAAATCAAGCGGTCCTTCCTGGGCAAACCATTCATAAATCTTGGCTACAAGAATACTTGTCAGGCCAACTTTGGTTCCGTGAAGCAAAGCTTCCCGCCCCATAAAGAGAAACATCGATTCCCAGTAATGCGACATATGATGCTCACAGCCCGATGCCGGGCGAGAATTGCCCACATAGCTCATCGCGATTCCCGTGCGGATCAAACCTTCCATGATGTTTTTGATAGAGTCATCGTCAAATTCACCATCGGCCCCAAGCTTGTTTATGCTGTCCACACATTTTTCAATCGCCTTTACCGAAATCTGAGCCGATGGGCCACAGTAGTATTCATTATTGATGACAAGGCTCAGATCCCAGTCCGTCAATGCCGAATACTTGCCAATCATGTCACCCAACCCAGCCAAAATCATTCGTTTCGGCGCCTTTTTTAAAATATCGACGTCACCGATAATGACCTGCGGCAGATTGCAACTTACACTTGATTTCAGGTTGTTCAGCGTCAGCGCCGAAGTATTGGAAACGAAGCCATCCATAGAGGGTGCTGTAGCGACAAGAATTTCCGGCAGTTTCGTCTGTTTGCTGATGAATTTTGCCAGATCATTTAATACTCCGGATCCGACCACCAGCAGCACATCCGTATCCTTTTCTACCTGCACCAGCATCTGCCCCAGGGCTGTTTCATCCGGGACAAGATCGCGCTCCACTTCATAGACAAAAAGCTTATGGGAAATTTTATTTGCTTCTAAAATTCCGATGACTTTTTCCCCTGCGGCTGCATAAGTATTGGTATCACAGATAACGAGCGGTTTTTTGTAATTATACTTATTTAAAATGTCGGCCACCAGTTCCACGGCACCATTTTGAATAATTACCTTATCGACTTCCATATAATGTTTTTTCCCACAGGAACATTCCATTTCCTGACCAAGAAGTTCATTGATTCCCAGCTGATCCACATTTTCCATTGACAGCTTCATCTACATCTATCTCCTTTTATCTACAGCCTTGCCACCGCAATCGCAAAGGATTGCGTGAATTTTAAATTATTCGACGATTCTTTCACCTATATATGACGGCGGGCTGTATTCTCATAATGCCTGCGTTCACAGCCCCTGTCAAGCCTGCTGGCTGCAAACGCATTGTACATTACTACCTTTCCGGTTAAAATCATGCTATTTTGTCAGATGGGCCTGTTCCAGTTCATTAATCCGGTCTACCTTCGGAGCTGAGCCGCCACCGGCAAAATCACAGGCCAGCCAGATATTCACCAGGTATTTTGCAAGTTCAGGTCCGATAACGCGTTCGCCCATGCACATGATCTGTGCATTGTTGCTTTTGCGGGCACGTTCGGCAGAAAACGGATCATGACAAACCGCTGCCCGTACCCCCGGTACCTTGTTGGCACAAATCGACATGCCAATTCCGGTACCACAGACGAGAATTGCCCGTTCATATTTACCAGCGGCGACGGCATCCGCGACTGTATAGGCAACATCCGGGTAAAGGACGACATCGCCTTCGGCAGCACCGAAATCATCAACTTCTATTCCTTTTCCTTCTAAAAAATGGATAATTTCAACTTTTAATTTATATGCGGCTTCATCACAACCAATTGCAATTTTCATTTAAATCAACTCCGTCTCTTCTCAATCCAGCCCCACCAGCTGGTCAATGTAATGAATTTTATGGCAAGATCACAGGCCGCTTATAAACCGGCATGGATCGTATGATAAATTCCTTTAGCATCAAGACCGTATTTTTCGATTAATTCTGTTGCCGGACCCGACTCGCCGAACCGGTCTTGAATCCCAATCCTCATTACTGGTACCGGATTTTTTTCACTCAGTAGCTCCGCTACGGCAGCGCCAAGGCCTCCGATCACTGAATGTTCTTCCACTGTCACGATCTTTTTTGTTTCCCGTGCAGCTTTTACGATCAGTTCTTCATCGAGCGGTTTGATCGTATGAATGTTAATCACGCGCGCTTCAATTTTATCCTTAGCGGCTAGTTCTTCAGCCGCTGCCAAAGCCGGCGCTACACAAAGTCCTGTTGCCACAATTGTCATATCCGAGCCTTCGCGCAGGACAACGCCTTTACCGAGCTGAAATTCATAGGTTGCAGGGTCATTGAGCACCGGCGTTGCCAGGCGTCCAAGGCGTATGTATACCGGTCCTTTATACGCAAAGGCTGCCTTTATCGCCGCCTTTGCCTCCACATCATCGACCGGGCACAGTACCGTCATTCCCGGAATGGTGCGCATCAAGGCAATATCCTCGTTGCACTGGTGTGTGGCGCCGTCCTCACCGACAGAAATGCCGGCATGTGTCGCGGCAATTTTGACATTCAAATGTGGATAGCCAATGGTATTTCGTACTTGTTCATAAGCCCTGCCAGCTGCAAACATGGCAAATGTACTGGCAAACGGAATCTTTCCCGTCAAAGAAAGCCCGGCAGCAATGCCCATCATATTGCATTCGGCAATGCCGCAGTCAATGTGACGCTCCGGATATGCTTTCTTAAACACGCCCGTCTTTGTTGCCGCTGCCAGATCAGCATCAAGAACAACGAGATCTTCATGTTCCTGACCAAGCTCCAGCAAAGCGTTTCCATAGCTTTCACGAGTAGCAATTTTTTTTATTTCTGACATAATGCCTTACCTGCTCTTTCCAGCTCTTCCATGGCAAGCTTATACTGTTCATCATTTGGTGCTGACCCATGCCAACCGGCCTGGTTTTCCATGTAAGATACACCTTTTCCTTTGACGCTTTTGGCAATGATTGCACACGGCATCCCTTTTATTGTTTTCGCCTCCGCAAATGCTGCCCGCAGTGAGGAAAAATCATGGGCATCGGCATGAATCACATGGAAATTAAACGCTGCAAATTTTTTATCAATCGGATATGGCGAACAGACATCTTCAATAGAACCATCGATTTGCAAGCCGTTATTATCGACGATGACAACCAAGTTATCAAGCTTACGGGCTCCGGCAAACATCGAAGCTTCCCATATCTGCCCCTCCTGGATTTCTCCATCACCGAGCAGAGAATATACACGATACTCCTTAGCACTAAGTTTTGCCGACAATGCCATGCCGACGGCTACCGAAAGTCCCTGGCCAAGAGAGCCGCTTGACATATCCACCCCGGGAATATGTTTCATATCCGGGTGTCCCTGTAAATAAGATCCGGTATGACGAAAGGTCTTGATGTCTTCTTCCGGGAAAAATCCCCTTATTGCCAACGCTGAATAATACCCTGGCGTAACATGTCCCTTCGATAGAATAAACCGGTCACGATTTTCTTTTTTTGGATCCTTCGGATCGATGTTCATCTCGTCAAAATACAGGCAGGTAAAGATGTCAGCGGCTGAAAGCGAGCCTCCCGGATGTCCGGATTTTGCCGAATGCACAGCCTCGATGATATTTTTCCGTACCCGGTTAGCCAGCTGTTGTAATTTTAATGTATCCACGCTATCCATTCCTTTTTGTTTATTCGCCGAATACGGCTTTATAATCTGCCTGAAATTTTGCAATTCCCTGTTCCGTGAGCGGATGTTTTGTCATCTGTTCAAATACACTGTAAGGAATGGTAGCAATATCCGCTCCGGCAAGAGCACAATCAATTACATGAATTGGGTTTCTGACACTAGCCGAGATGATTTCTGCTTTGATTCCATGTACTTTAAAGATCTGCGCGATGGTGCGGATCAGGTCAATCCCCGGAACCGATATATCATCTAGACGTCCGAGAAACGGCGATACATAAGAAGCTCCAGCCCGTGCTGCCAGCAAGGCCTGCGCTGCATTGAAGATCAGCGTTACATTTGTCTTAATGCCTTCCGCATGAAGCACCTTTACCGCCTTAAGACCTTCTACCGTCATCGGAATTTTCACCACCATATTACGGTGAATTTTGGCAATTTCCCGGCCTTCAGCAATCATTCCCTCAGCATCTGTTGTTGTCGCTTTCACTTCGCCGCTAATCGGACCATCCACGATCGAAGCGATTTCCGCAATGACTTCATTGAAATCGCGCCCTTCCTTGGCAATCAACGACGGATTGGTCGTCACCCCACAAATAACTCCCATAGCGTTCGCTTTTTTAATATCCTCTACTTTTGCTGTATCAATAAAAAACTTCATCAATATCCCTCCACTTTGTCTGCTGTATAATTGTTGATTTACAACTTTTGTTGTTTTTATTTTCTTTTCTTGATTGTATATTAGCACTATCCATTGTTATTTGCAAGCGTTTTTTATCTTTTTTTATTTAAAAACATAATTTTTCTAATAAAGTCCATAACTTTAAGTAAAATTCACTAGTTAAACATTGTTTTTTTGCCCTCAATTCATTGTTTTTTACTTTCTTAATTGCAAAAAAACAAACAAACGCTATTTTTCAATAATTCCTTATCTTCGGCCACAGAAATCTTGTGCCTGAACCCTCATCACATAAGGTCTTGCGGCATTTTGCCAAACCAGCCTCAAACTTACTCTCTTTTTCTTTTTTAACCAATAACCGGCTTTGTTTTTTATTAAAATTTGTTGATTATTATCTTTTTTTATTATATACTATACATATACATTTGATTTATCCTCTGATAATAAGCTTGCCTTTTGCTTTACCCTTTTTTCATCCCAAAATCGACAAGCTTTTATTGCGTTTCTTGGCAGAATCAAAAGAATATTCAGTTATTAATGAAAATAAACCGGGTTGCTATCAACCCCTAAGGAAGGAATCTTATCGTGCTTGCAATCGAACGCCATAAATTTATATTGAATCTGCTGGCCGAAAAAGGACAGGTAACAACCACCGAATTATGCGATGCATTATCTGTATCTCCGGCAACGATTCGCAATGATCTGCATAAGCTGCATGAACAAAATTTAATCCATAAAACGCATGGCGGCGCCACCTGTGTGCTGAAAAAGGATACTTCTCCGGCAGAAAATGACGATCCCGGGGCAACAGGATCGAATACGTTTAATTTTAAAACCCGGGAAAATAAAAATAGCCTCCAAAAACAAGCCATCAGCGACGGTGCCCTGCAATACATTCAAAATAACCAGTGTATATTACTTGATGGGAGCTCCACCGCGCTATCCCTCGCGAAAAAGCTCAAAAACTTCAATAAGCTCATTGTCATTACCAACGGCATCTATACCATGCTGACTTTAAAAGAGAACCCCAATATTACCGTTATTTTGATTGGCGGTATTGTCACAAAATATGCCGGATCCGTTGAAGGGATTCTGGGGATCGATCTGCTCAACCATATCAATATTGATTTGGCCTTTGTCTCAGCAAATGGCTTTACGCTCGACGAAGGGCTGACGGACTTTAATATCTATGAGGTCGAACTCAAACGGGCCATGATGAAGAGCAGCAAGCGGATCATTGCCTTACTTGATTCTTCAAAATTTGAGAATGTTTCCACCGCAAGTTTTTTGCCGTCAAAAAATATTGACATGATTCTCACCGATGACGGCATTGAGGAGAACCTGTTGAACAAATATCTGGCGAAGGGGATAAACATAAAAGTATGCCCTTCCCGCTAAACAGCGGGAACCCAGGTCAAAATGAGGCATATTGGAACGGCTTATATGCCGTCCAATATGCCTCATTTCGCGTTGCTGCCTTTATTGCCCGAAAACAGAAAGGAGTTCATCTTCTATGAAACATTTTGAAATTTTACCAGAAAAGGAAATTGCGTCTTCCCTGCAGGATTCCAGCCGCCAATATCTGACGGGGGAACTTGCCCGGCCACAGCTGCTCAGCTATATCCATGACAAAGATGTGGAAGCTGGCATCACCAGCTACAAAGAATTCACCACCGAGCAGCCGCATCGCCATCTGCGGACCAGTGAATATATGTATATGCTGGCCGGGGAAAGCATATACCTGAATCTCACAACGAACGAAGAACATCATGTCAAACAGGGGGATTTCTTTGTGATCCGCAAGGATATTGTCTATGCCCAAAAATCAAAAGCCGGCACAAAAATTCTCTTCTTCAAATATCCCGGTGGCAATGATAAGGTTCCCGTCACCAGCACGCAGGATCTTTCCAGCTGGTACACCTCCTGGTAAGCTATCACCTCGTATAAACACCGCAAGGTGATCAGCAACCCTTTATAGCATATACAAAAAGGCCTCCTGCCATAGCAGGAGGCCTTTTTCGCCTAGCAGCAGCACACTACGAGCTGCACTATGCTTATTTTTTGTTTTTGTAGGATTCCGCAAGAATCGTCATCGGATGCTTTGCTTTAACCTGCGCCCCATGAGAAATCTGATTCCGGCAAGTACCGCAATCTGTAAGAACTGTATCCACACGGCTTTCTTTTACCGCATTGAACAAATTCTCACCAATCTTCATCGAACGATCATAATTTTCCGCTTTGTAACCATAGTTACCGGAAATACCACAGCAGCCAGCATCGAGATCTTCTACCTGTACACCTGGTACAAGGTGGAGCAATTCAAGCGATGGCAAACCAATCCCCTGTGCGCGCAAATGGCACGGCGCATGATACATGAACTTATGGCTTACTTCGCCAAAGTTTTTGTTCAACTGATCTTTCTGGGCAAGATCTACCAGGAATTCCGACGCATCAAAGATATGTTTTGCATTTTCTTCAATATCCGGAATTTCATGTTCAAACAATTCATTGTATTCCTGTTTGAGCATCAGGCTGCAGCTAGTGCAGATCGTCAGAATCGGATAGCCTTTATCGATGCATTTTTTGATCAGCTTGGAATTCTTCGTTGCATTGGCTTTAGCTTCTGCCATATAGCCCGTTGTAACGAGCGGCGAACCACAGCAGACAAAATCGTCTTCAATCAGGACTTCATAGCCATTTTGATTCATGACTTCAACAAAGTCCATGCCAACTTCCGGCTCATTGTAATTGATTACACAGCCAGGGAAGAATACTACTTTTTTGTCTGAAGCCGGTTGTTTTTTGTTTTTAAGCATCGAAGCAAACGTTTGCGAGGCAAATTTCGGCAACGGTCTTTCATCAGCAAGCCCCATAGCCTTTACCATGCCAAGGGAAGTACCAATGCTGGCACCAAGATTGGCAAAGAAAGCGCCCATCGGAATTGCCCCGAGGAGTTTCCCCATCTTTTCCGGA
>JBOFWE010000055.1:0-3000 GCA_051653465.1 Selenomonadaceae bacterium
CTTAACCTTCAAAGACAGCCGCCACATCTTTTAGATGCTTAACGATTTCGATATGCTGTGGGCAGTGCGCTTCGCATTGTCCGCATTCAATACAGTCTGAGGCCTTGCCGTGTGTCTTGGTACAGTTTTCATAGTAAACACGCTGCGTGGAAAACGCACTTGGCTTTGATTGTTTCTCCGTGTTGTAAAGGGCAAAATAACGCGGAATGGCAATCTGCTGCGGGCAATCATCAACGCAATAGCCACAGGCCGTACAGGGCACGGTAATCGCTTCATTGAGAATGGCTGTTGCCTGCTCGACAATTTTGGTCTCAGCCGCAGACAGCGGCTGAAAATCCGCCATGTAGCTGGTATTATCGGTCAGCTGTGCCAAGTCCGACATGCCGCTTAAGACCATAAAGACACCGTCGTGGCTGGCCGCAAAGCGTACCGCCCAGGAAGGGACCGACAGCTCCGGGTGATGCGCTTTAAACAGGGCTTCGGCTTTTTCCGGAACGTTGGCCAGATTGCCGCCCTTTACCGGCTCCATGACAATAACCGGTTTATTGTGCTTTCTTGCCACTTCATAGCATTTGCGCGACTGGATGCTTTCGTTGTTCCAATCGAGATAATTGATCTGCAGCTGAACGAAATCGACTTCCGGATGTTTGGTCAGAATTTC
Source organism: Selenomonadaceae bacterium (assembly GCA_051653465.1). Classification (GTDB taxonomy): domain Bacteria; phylum Bacillota; class Negativicutes; order Selenomonadales; family Selenomonadaceae. The sequence goes on from JBOFWE010000055.1 coordinate 662, forward strand.
ATCGAGCAGTTTGGCATCATCATGATAGGAAAAGCCAATCTTGCGGATCTGACCCTCCTGCTTTTTCTCAGCGATAAAGGCAAAGCTGCCGAGTCTTTCCGCGGTCTGATAGTTCACTACCCCTAAATTGTGCAGCATGTAATAATCAAAAAAAGAAACACCACAGCGCTCAAGCTGCTCGTTAAAGATTCGTTCATGATCTTCCGCCTGCTTTAAAAACATCGTCGGCATTTTATCGGCCAGCTGAAAGCTGTCCCGCGGGTAGCGCTTTACCAGTGCTTCGCGCATGGCGGTTTCACTGTGGCCGCCATGGTACATATAGGCCGTATCAAAATACGTGAAGCCCTGCGCCAAAAAAGAATCCACCATCTGGTTGAGTACCGAAAAATCAATGGCGGTAGATTCTTCCTTATTTTTCAGTGGCAGGCGCATAAAGCCAAACCCCAGTTTTTTCATTTCCATGTCCATTCGTCTCCTTATACGTTAAGTAATTGCCTGGTTTCTTATAGATAATCATCCAGCTTAAAGCTTATTGATCATGCTGGCATTATAGGCTGCACCAAAGCCATTATCGATATTGACCACACTGACGCCGCTGGCACAACTGTTGAGCATGGATAAGAGCGCTGCCAGGCCATTGAAGCTTGCCCCGTAGCCAACACTTGTCGGCACCGCGATGATCGGCTTATCCACAAGCCCGCCAATAACACTGGCCAGTGCGCCTTCCATTCCGGCAATGACAATCAGCACTTTTGCCCCGCGTATAACCGCCATATGGGCAAACAGACGATGAATCCCGGCAACTCCGACATCGACAATTTTCTCTACCCGGTTGCCAAGAATCGCTGCCGTTTCGGCTGCTTCTTCCACAACTGCCAGATCTGAGGTCCCAGCAGCAACGATGGCAATATAGCTCTCTGACAGTTCTATGTCCCGCTGCCGGATTGTAATCGTCCGCCCCAGCGAATTATACCGGGCCGACGGACAGATTGTTTTAACTACCTCGTACATTTGTTCGCTCGCCCGGGTTGCCAGGATATTATTGTCCTTGGTCAGCATAAATTCGACAATGGCCTTTACCTGCTCGGCACTCTTGCCGCCGCAGTAAATGACTTCCGGATACCCGACACGCAGTTCGCGGTGGTTGTCAATCTTGGCAAAGCCAAGATCCTTGTAGGGCAAATCCTCAATTTCCTTCAGTGCGGCCTCCACGCCGATTTCCTTGGACTCTACTTTTTGCAGCAAAGTCCGTATATCCGCTTTATTCATCTCTTATCACCGCCTGTCACAAGTCCCTCATTAAAGCTGCCTGTCCGGTAGCCTTCAAGGTCAAGCGTTACATAGCGAAAGCCAAACGCCTTAAGCTGAGAAGAAATCTGCGTGAGCAGCTGCTCATCGAAAAGCTCGCGCCGCTGCGCGGCCGGAACCTCAATCCGGGCCAGCGTTCCATGCAGGCGCACCCGGACCGCCCGAAAGCCAAGCTGCATCAGATAGCGTTCCGCCTGCTCAATTTTTATAAAATCTTCTGTTTTCAATTCCTGCCCATAGGGAATCCGTGTCAGCAGGCAGGCATAGGAGGGCTTATCCCAGGTCGGAAGCCGCAGCTGCTGCGACAACTGCCGGATATCCGCTTTGGTCAGGCGGCAGTCCCGCAGCGGGCTCTTAATTTCAAGCTCAGCCAAAGCTCTAAGTCCCGGCCGATAATCGCCGAGATCATCAAGGTTTGTCCCATCGACAACATACTGAAATCCGCCCGCCAGGGCTGCTGCTTTTAGTGTAGTAAACACCGCTTTTTTACACAGATAGCAGCGATCCTCCGGATTATTTTTAATTGCCTCCGGCAGGGGAAATTCCATTCGTTCAAACGCGACTCCCATTTCCTTGGCAAAAACTTTTGCTTCTTCAAGCTCCCAGCGGGGAATATAGGGCGTCGCTATCGTAATAGCTTTTACATTTTCTTCGCCAAGAGCCTCTTTTGCCGCCCTGAGCAAAAACGTACTGTCGACTCCGCCGGAAAAAGCAACTACGACGCGGCCAAGCTGCTGTAAATAAGAGAGCAGCTCGGTATATTTTTCATTATTTACCATCTTTATTCGCCTCGATAACTTTATAAACTTCCTGATAGATCTGCCCCAGTGGAAGCTGCTTTTCGGTGGCAAGTCTGCGGCAATCCTCATATTCCGGCTTGTATTTGATGCACGCTCCATGATGATAGGCATTTTTCACGGTTACATTTCCGTATATCGTGCTGATTTCCTCAAACTGCCGGTCCAGCATCAGCTTTTCAACCGGGTATTTGCGAATTCCCAACGAGGTTGTCTCGTAGAAAATCACATCGG
>JBOFWE010000056.1:0-55385 GCA_051653465.1 Selenomonadaceae bacterium
CGCTTAGCCGAAGCCACCAGACATTCTCCGGCAGCCTGTGTATACCCTGTTTTTACGCCATCGGCACCTGGATAATGCCCTAAAAGCTCATTCGTATTCTCTGCTACCACCATTTTTCCTGCCGGCTCTTCCCAGCGGACCGTCTTTTTTTCCAGTCCGACAATCCGGGAAAAATCCTCATTGCGCAGACCATATAAAGCAATCTTCGCCAGGTCTGCCGCAGTCGTATAGTGATCCGACTGCGTAAGCCCTGTCGGATTGGCAAAATGCGTATGAACTGCCCCCGCCCGCAGGGCCAGTTCATTCATTTGTGGCATAAACGCAGCTGCCGATCCTGCCAAATGCTCCGCGGCTGCAAAGGCCGCATCATTGCCTGAAACCAGCATCATGCCTTCCAGCAGTTCAGAAAAGCGAATTCGGTCACCGGCACTGAGACCGAGACCGGAGCCTTCCTGCCCTGCAGCTGCCGGCGACACCGTGACAATATCATCCAGCTTTCCCGTTTCAAGCGCCACAAGCAGTGTCACCATCTTCGTCGTGCTCGCCGGAAAATTTCGATCCGCACTGTTTTTTTCATAGACGATCCGCCCGGTAGAGGCTTCGGCAACAATGGCAGCCTGCGCCGTCAAATCGAGATCTGCTGCCTGCGCCGGACGAATCAGCAGCCCCATAGTAATTAAAATACCCCAAAATATTCCTGTTAAACGCACTGTAGTATCCCCTGTCATCCTTATAAAATAAATATCACCCATGAGGCTCTCAACGAACCAATGGATCCAGCACAAAAAAAGTTCCCCGCGCCCGCCCATATAATGTATCGCCTTCGTCAACAAGATCACACTCGGCAACCATCGTCCGAGCCCCGTCATGCAGAATTTTACCGACCGCATAAATCGTCTTATGCTCCGGAACAGCCTTCATCATGTTCATGTTCATATCCAGCGTGACCACCTTTTTGTTGACGCTGAGGCAGACCGCCCCCATCGCCGTGTCAGCCATCGACATCAGGGCTCCGCCATGGGCAATCGCATATGTATTCGTGTGTTCGCGATTTACCGTAAGCTTCAGCCGGGCACAGCCAGCCTCGATTGAGACGATATCGATGCCAAGATGCTGAATATACGGATTCTCCTGATAAAACCGCCACACCATTTCCTTTACTTTTTCAGTCATTTCCTTTTCTGCCAAAACACGTATCCCCTTTACCCAATAGTATTCTGTGCTATATTATAGCACATTTTTGAATTCCTCCTGCTGGCAGGGCAATCACGGCTGTGATATAATGCAGGTATCTGCCCTTTATCCGACTACTTCAACACAAGGAGCTTGCTGATGAATTACAAAATATATCTGTTCGATTTCGATTATACTCTCGCCAACTCAGAAAAAGGCATCGTCGGCTGTTTTCAGCGCGTTTTGGAACAAAACCATTATCCGCAGATCCCCGTCGATGACATAAAGCGAACCATAGGCCTCCCGATGGAAGATGCCCTCCAGCAGGTCACCGGCGAAAGTGATCTGTCCATCATCACAAAGCTGCAACAGCAGTTTAGCCGGGAATCCGATATATTGATGACAAAAAACACTTTTTTCTTTCCCGAAACCATTCCTACACTGACCTCGCTGAAAGAACGCGGCTGCCATATCGGCATCATTTCAACAAAAAAACGCACACGGATTATGGAAAAAGTACATGCCGACCGCGTGGAGCATCTGATTGACCTCGTTATCGGCCGCGAAGATGTGGATATCCCCAAGCCATCACCGGAAGGCCTGCTGCTCGCCCTCGAACGCTTTGGCGTCAGCCGGCAGGAAATTCTCTATACGGGTGACAGCCTGATTGATGCCCGCGCCGCCCAAAATGCGGTCATTGACTTTGCCGCCGTCACTACCGGGACAACCAGCGCCCGCGAATTTTCCGTCCTGCCACATAAAAAAATCATGCGCAATTTAAGCGAACTGCTCTGAAAACAAAACCACCCGCAGGTTCTTTAAAAGAAGCTGCGGGTGGTTTTTGGATTTCTGCCTACTATTCCAGTAAATAGGCGTAGCGTGCACTAAATTCGTCTGTCGACAGGCCAAACATATTTGCCATCTGGACATCATCCAGGTCCTCCTGGCGCAAACGGATCATGAAATCACGGGCCAGCTGGTAATGCGTTGAATGGATATCGACATAACGGACCTTGGTATGACCATTTTCATCGCGCAGGTCACAAAACGGAATCGGCACCGATTCGTTGTTCTCCATCGTAATCATCGCCGAGCTGCCGCCTTCACTGAGGAAGCGCACGGCTGCGTAGCCGAGCGAACGCGTGTAATCGATATCATACGAAATCGGCGGCGCACAGCGCAGCGTATACCCCATTTTTTCATCAACAATCGTCATTTTTATATCAACTTTTTTCAACTCTTCCAGTACGGCCTTTTTCAAAACCTCACCAAAATCAAGCTCGGCATAACGAATATGTCCGTGCTCATCAAGACTTACATCGCCCAGGCAGCGCAGATCTGCTTCATCAATTTTATCGATAATTCCTTCTGCAATTACCGCCACGCCGTAGTTGCGTCCCGTCAGATAGCGTTTGACAATCGAACAGGTAAGAATATCGACAATTTTCTGCAGGGAAACCTTGTCTTCCGTAAACTCTTCCGGGATCAGGGAAATGATTGCCCCGGCTGATTTTCCGATACCAAGGGCCAAATGCCCGGCCGTACGGCCCATGGTCACGGCAAAATACCAGCGATTATTGGTGGTACGCGCATCCTCCATCAGATTTTCCAGCAGCTGTGTTCCCACGGCTCGTGCCGTTTCAAACCCAAAGGTAGGCACGCCCGGTGGCAGCGGCAAATCATTGTCGATGGTCTTAGGCACATGTACAACCGACAGGCTCTGTCCGCATTCCTGCGCATAAGCAGCCACGCAGGAAGCACTGTACGCTGTATCATCGCCGCCAATCGTAACAAGATAAGCAATCCCCATCTCATTTAAGGTATTGACAACCATAGCCAGATCTTCTTCCCGTTTGGTTGGGTTAAATCTTGACATGTGCAGCATACAGCCACCCGTCAAATGAATCCGGCTTACCAGATCATAATTTAACTTAATATACTCTTTTTCACCTTTTGCCAAATGAGAAAAACCTTCATAGATTCCATAGACATCCCATCCGCGCCGTCTCGCCTCCATCGTCACCGCACTGATAACGCTGTTCATTCCCGGAGCCGGACCGCCGCCGCAGAGAATCCCTACGACTTTCTTTCGTGTATTCACCATATTGTTCACCCTTCTGTCTAAAAGATAAAAATTAGCATGCACTGCCGATTTTAGCATAAATATAGATAATGGCAAGCAAAAAAGCACAAAAGAAAACGTTTTCTTTTGTGCTTTTCTATATTTTTTTCAAATTTTTGCTCGAAATATATTTCTATCAGTAAACCACGTTTATATTTAAGTAAACAACGGGAGGTTTACTCCTATCATTTTTTAATATGCTTATATTTACTTACGATAAATTTTGCCTGACAGCTGAAAAAACTATCCCTGAAATACATTTTTTTCACAACCGCCCGCCCAAAAGCAGGACAGTTACCCCCAACACAAACAGATACTCTGTCACCGAGCCCACACTAAATAACTTTATGCCAATTTTCTGTCGGCGCCGGATCAGCGGAACCTTACCGCAGACCGCATCCTCTAAAATATGCAGCAGCGCGCCAATCATTAAAAAAATCCCCAGCAGCAAAAACCCCCACATCCCCGCCGGTACAAGCTGCAGTTTATGGACAAACAGCAGCAGCGCGATCACAAACAAATACGGGGCCGGCCAGTGCGACGTCCCCCGATGACGGCTACGCCAGCTCCAATAACTGCGCTGCGCTTGCGGACTGCCCTCCATTTTGTCGGGCAGGACACTGCCCGCCATACTAAACATTGCATAAAGAATATCCCCGGAAAAAGCATAGACGACGGCTCCCGTCAGTATTTCATGGCTGATCCACTTCATGTCCATGCCTCCCCCCTCTCATCAACATCTAACATTTTAGCATATATGTTCGCCTTTTTACAAGAAGACCGGGTTTCCTCTGTATTCCCGTCACGTCAGCCAATACCACTGCCGCAAGCAGCTTTTCGCACGCTTTTAAAAATCCCTATTCTTGCCATATGCGAAACTTAGTGCTACAATAAATGGGATTAATCATAAAATGAAACATATGGGATAAGGTGCCTGTAAAGGCTTAATAGGGAAGCTTGGTGCAATGCCAACACGGTCCCGCCACTGTAAAGGGAAGCAATTCTAAGAGATACCACTGAGGCCAAACGCTTTGGGAAGGTTTAGATGCGCGATGATCCTGAGTCAGGAGAACTGCCTTATTTGACAATCACCGCTGTTACCTACGAGAGATAGGGAGGGGATTTATCGAATTGGCAGTATTCTTATGCCTTTAAGATATTTCGCCTTTTTCTGTTGCGCAGAAAAAGGCTTTTTTATTTCGCTCTCTTTTTCTTGTCGGCAATGCAAGGATTGCAAAATTTTACAAGACAAAAGGATGCGTGATTGAATTGAAAAAAACAGGATTTACTGCAGCGATGGTTTTAATGAGCCTGACGCTGCCAACCTCGGCGCAGGCTGCCGAAGAGCTCGAGACCTATACCGCCGAGGATGTCATTATCACAGCTACGCGGATACAGGAGAATACGGATACCGTTCCCGCCGGCGTAACCGTGATTACGGCCGCTGACATCAAAAAACGCCAGGCGACAAGTGTCCGTGAAATTCTCCAAACCGAGCCCGGCATCTATATGTCACCGACCGCTGAAACAAAAGATGGTTTGTCTATGCGGGGCTTTGGCAGTTCGGACATCTTAGTTCTATATGACGGTCAGGCAATTTCCTCCTCCTATGACGGTTCCGTTAGCTGGGACACCCTGCCAATTAATCAAATTGAGCGAATAGAGATTGTTCGCGGTGCCGGCTCCTCCCTCTATGGAGGGCGCGCTGTTGCCGGGATTATCAATATCATTCCCAAAAAAGCCGGCAAAGACACCTCGATAGATATGACGATGGGCTATGGCAGCAATCATACCCTCCAGCAGAGCCTCCATGCTTCCGGCGCCGTCACTGACAAATTATCCTTTGGCGTCGGTTATGAAAACAGGTCCACCGATGGCTACCGCGGCTACTTTCGGACCGCTGCCGGAAAAGCCACGGGCAGTGCCGCTTACAGCGGTGCCTTGCCAAAATTATCTGATGGATCTTATATAATCGGCGGACGTGGCGAAAAATCAAAGACAAGTGAAAACTATGATATCAATTTTAATTATCAACTGGATAAAAACCGGTCATTAAAATATACATATCTTCATAATGCCTATAATTATTCGTATAACAACCCCTTCAGCTATATCTTAGACAGTTCCGGCAAGCCTGTCTTTTCCGGAACTGTCCTGACCGCAGACGGGAAATATGTGACGTTTAAACCGTCCGACTTCCTCGGCTACCTCGGGGAAAGAGCCTCCAATATACATAAGCTGACCTATCAGGATGACAAGAACTATATCAAAGCCAGCCTCGGACTGAATGATATCTATAAAGAAGGTTATAGTTCAGCGAGTACGGCTGCGACTTCGATTGGGTGGAACGGGGCCGGCTCACTGTCTGAGTATCCTAGCAAAAATTATACGGTTGATTTTCAAAAAACCTGGAAAGATCTAGGTCGGCATACCATCGTCGGTGGCTTCGCCTGGGAAAAAGCCTCCATGACCCAACATCTGTATAATATAAAAAACTGGCGAGACTGGAGCTCCATCCAATCCCTGTCGAGTAAAAGTGAGGGTTCCACTAAAAATTTGGCCCTTTTCATGCAGGACGAATATGCACTTTCAGCGGACTGGAAAATGTATACCGGTTTACGGCTTGACCATTACAGCAAGGGCGGCGGCTATTCGTATTTCAGTAATACCAACAGCACCAAAGCCTATGCTGGCAAAGATTTTACGGAAGTGAGCCCAAAGATTGCCTTTTCTTATTGCCCTAATGCACAGACCACATATTTTACCTCCTATGGTCATTCCTTCAATCCCCCGGCATTATATAAAATGTACCGAACTTCTTCGTCGAGCATGTCTGCCGTTCAGGCAAATCCCGATCTGCGGCCAGAAACATCCGACACCTTTGAACTTGGAATAAAACGATCTCTTGACGAAAAAAACACGGTGGGGATTACGTTCTATGATGTAAAAACCAAAGATAAGATCAATTATTTTTCAACGAATAAAATCTACGATAATATTGACCAGGCAAAGCGTCGCGGGCTCGAGTTCGAACTGCAGCATACGATAGACAGTGACTGGAAATCCTATTTAAACTATGCTCATGAAACCGGAAAAAATACCATTCGCGGGCAGGAGCAGACAAATTATGAAATTCCCAAACATCTTTTGCATGCCGGGCTTGAATATACCCATAAGAAATGGAACTGGCTGCTGGATGCCCAATATGTCAGTCAGCGGCAAACCCCTGACGCTGTAACCGGAGAATATGGTTCAGAGGATGCTTTTTTCCTTATGAACACTTCCCTAAATTATAAAATCGAAAAGGATATGACGTTGCAGCTGAGCGTACAAAATCTGTTTGACAAACATTTCTTCGCCGCGGAGGCTGCTGCCGGCAGAACGTATTCCCTTCGTCTGGACTATCATTTTTAATCAAAAACACCTTCCCTGGCAGAGGCTTTGCCGGGGAAGGTGTTTTGATTATTTTTACCGTTAAGATCTGTAGCTGCTATTTTATATAACGCAGATCATTTTCAAGATCGCAAAGGACAATACCGCCCCCAGCAGAGGACCGACAATCGGTATCCAGGCGTAATCCCAATCGGATTCGCCTTTATTAGCAATCGGCAATACAGCATGTGCCAGGCGCGGTCCAAGATCCCGGGCCGGATTTAGGGCATAGCCCGTCGTTCCGCCAAGGCTAAGGCCAATAGACCAGATCAAAATGCTCACAATAAACGGGCCCACGCCCGGAACAACGCCGCCAACCCCGCGGGAAAAGATGCAAAATACGGGGACGATCAGCATGCTGGTTCCAATAATTTCCGAAACCAAATTCCAGGTTTTTTTCCGTATTGCCGGACCGGTGCTAAACACGGCGAGGATGAGCCCGCTATCATTGGTTTCCTCCCAGTGCGGGCCAAAATGTAACCAAACAATGCAAGCACCAAGAAAGGCTCCGGCAGTCTGGCAGAGCATCGTAATCAGCGCCGGCAGGGGTTCATAAATACCGACCAGCATCTTAATCAGCGTCAGCGCTGGATTTATATCTGCCTGGGGAGCCCCGGCCGCCATCGCACAAAAAATTGCCACCATGACGGCAAATGCCCAGCCAGCCGTTATAACCATCCAGCCGCCACCCTCCGCTTTCGTCCGGCGCAGACATACATTTGCGACAACGCCATTGCCCAGGATAATCATGATCATTGTGCCAAAAAATTCGCCAAAATAACTCGACATACCTTGTACTCCCTCCAACTATTTTTTGATTCCATATTTTTGCGCTTTGGCCGCCACGGTTTTATGGGTAATTCCCAAGGCCTTTCCCGCCGCCGTGTAGCTTCCATATTTTTCTAACGCTACTTTTATGATCTGCTTTTCGTAATCAGCCAGTGGAAAGACATCATTTTCCGTTGGCAGCTCCAACTGCAGTTTCTCATCTGCCGGCGGTTCCTGCAGGTTACAGGCCAGCATGACGTCCTCCGCTTCTATGTATTTCCCTTCCAGCAGGACCACAATTCGCTCCATGATATTTTGCAACTCACGCACATTACCCGGCCAATGATAATTTATCAGGATATCCATCGCCGCTTTCTTTATGCCGATAATTTTTTTATCAAAATTCTCACTGAACTTCTTTAAAAAGAAATCTACCAGCAGGGGAATGTCTTCCCGACGATCCTTCAGCTCCGGCAGATAAATCGGAATTACATTCAACCGGTAATAGAGATCTTCTCTGAATAACTGCTCCTTGATCATCTGCTCCATATTGCGATTGGTCGCCGCCAATACCCGGACATCAACATCAATCGTATTTTCTCCGCCTACACGCTCAAAACGGCCGCTCTGGATGACCCGGAGAAGCTTTGTCTGCATGCTCAGTTCCATTTCACCGATTTCATCGAGAAAGATGGTCCCCTTGTTTGCCAGCTCAAATTTTCCTAATTTTCGCTTGATGGCTCCGGTAAAGGCACCTTTTTCATGGCCAAAGAATTCACTTTCCAATAAATTTTCCGGAATGGCAGCACAGTTTACCCTAATAAAGGGGCCCTTGGCCCGTGGACTGGCCTGATGAATTCCCTCGGCAACAAGCTCTTTTCCCGTCCCGCTGCTGCCGCGAATCAGCACCGTAGAGCTGACTTTTGCCGCCTTGCCGGCAAGCGTCAGAGCTGCCAGCACCTTCGGGCTCATGCCAATGAATTTCTCAAATCCCTTTGCCGGCTTCAGCTGACTGCGCAATTTGTCTTCCGAAGACTCGCTCTTCATGCGCCCGGCATACCAGCCAGACTCCGTCTTTTGCGTAAGCTTATTTTCGAGATATTCAATCGTACTTTGCGCCCGATCAAGCTCTTCTCTTAGACCGTGCACCCTATCATCATCACGCAGCAAAAGCAGGCCCCCTAAAAGCTGTCCCGACTCAAGGATGGGTGAAAATTCCGCCAGCATGATCTTCCCGGCAGGCAGGTGCATACCTACTTGTACCCGTTCCGGTGTCTGATATAAATGCTGCGAATTCAAATTCGGCACGAAATCATCAATGCCCCGCCCCAGCAGATCTGCCACAGCACAACCTGTCAGTTGCTGACAGGCAGAATTCGCGGCAATGATGACGCCGGTATTATCAAAAACACATATTCCATTGTGAATTGCCTCCAAAAGTGGCTTTATATCGCCATTCAGCATCGCATACGGCCTCCAAAATAATCATTAACTATGTTATTATTTATCTTTCTTAGCCTGATTTCCTGCAAGGCTGGGGAATAAATCCGTGACATACGCCTTGCACTGGCCTTGGCTGGGCAATAATTCCCCGCCTCGGGGAATTATTGCCCGCTGGTTTGTCCTTCCTTTTAGCCAAGATTTCCCGCTTTATATCCCACACCCCCTTATATTACAAGGATATTCTGCATTCCCAACAACTTGGCACGCTATTTGCTTTATATAATAGCTAACCAGGTATCCGATAACACCTGGAACAAAAAAGGAGGAATTATTATGTCACTCGTTTTAGCGGAGTTCATGGGAACTGCGGTTCTTACGACATTTGGCTGCGGCGTCTGCGCAAATGTCAACCTGAACAAGTCAAGAGCAAATGTCAGCGTGCTGGGGGGCGGCTGGATTACCATCACCGCCGGCTGGGCTTTTGCCGTAATGCTCGGCGCCTTTGTCAGCAATGCCATCGGCGGTGCCGGCGAACTCAATCCGGCCCTGGTCTTGTTCAAAGTACTTACTGGTGCCTACACACTCTCCACGGCACTGCCCATCATGCTCGGTGAACTTGCCGGAGCCATGGTCGGAGCGGTTCTTGTTTGGCTGGCTTACCTGCCGCACTGGGCTGTCACCGAAGACAAAGGCGCTATTTTAGGGACTTTTACATCCGGCGCCATGATTAAAAACAACATGGCTGCCTGCCTGTGCGAAATTATCGCCACGACCTTTTTATTCATCTGTCTCACAGCCTTTGGCAGCAAGCTGGTCACCGGCACTGCCGGAATGGCCCCGGGATTTGGCAACTATCTGGCAGCCATGTGCATCTGGGCCCTCGGCCTTAGCCTTGGTGGACCAAGCGGCTATGCCCTGAATCCAGCCCGTGATCTCGGTCCCCGCATTGCTCATGCAATTTTGCCAATTTCTACTAAAGGGGACTCCGACTGGGGTTATGCCTGGGTACCAATTGTCGGACCATTTATCGCTGCCTTTGTTGCTTACGCCGTCTGCATCGGCACTGGAATTCTTTAAAATAAAAATGTGAAATTTATAAAAAGAACCGGACTGTCCTTGAACTGCGACAGCCCGGTTCTTTTAATTTACACCGTTAAGACTCTGCTCTATATCCGCCAAAATATCTTCTATATTTTCCAGTCCGACGGAAAAACGAATCATTCCCGGGTTGATTCCTGCCGCCAGCAGCTGCTCATCACTGAGCTGGCGATGGGTCTCGCTCGCCGGATGCAGAACACAGGTCCTGATATCGGCCACATGGACTTCATTCGAGGCCAGCTTCAATCCGTCCATGAATTTCACCGCATTGCTCTTGCCACCTTTAATGACCAAGGTGACCACGCCGCTTGCACCTTTCAGATATTTTTGGGCCAGAGCATAATATGCATCCTGCTTCAGCCCCGGATATTTTACCGACTCAATCTTGGGTGACGCCGCAAAATACTCGGCTACCTGCTGTGCATTCTTGCAATAGCGCTCCATGCGCACAGCCAGTGTTTCAAGGCCAAGATTGAGTAAAAAGGCCGAATGGGCTGCCGGATAGGCGCCGAAATCGCGCATCAGCTGCATCCGCGCTTTAATAATATACGCCTGTGCGCCAAAGTCTTTGCTGTATACCACCCCATGATAGGAGGCATCTGGCTGCGTAAAATCAGGGAAATTCCCATTATCCCAATTGAACTTACCACTGTCAACAATCACCCCGCCAACCTGCAACGCATGCCCATCCATGTACTTTGAAGTCGAATGGATGACAATATCCGCCCCAAAAGTAAACGGCTTGCATAGGATCGGGGTTGCAAAGGTATTATCGATGATCAATGGCACGCCGTGCGCATGGGCGAGTTTAGAAAATTTTTCAATATCACAGACACTCAGCGCCGGATTTGCCAGAGTTTCCGAAAAGACCGCTTTGGTATTGTCTTTAAACTTCGCTGAAATTTCAGCTTCACTGGCTTCATTGTCAATAAAAATGCATTCAATGCCAAATTTTTTCAGTGTAACCGCAAATAAATTAAGCGTTCCGCCATATACACCGGCCGTACAGAGCAGGCTGTCACCAGCACTGCACAGGTTCAGCACAGAAATCAATGATGCCGCCTGTCCCGAGGACGTACACATTGCGCCAACACCGCCTTCAAGCGCCGCAATTTTCTTTTCCACGGCATCAACCGTCGGATTCGCAAATCGCGAATACATGAATTCTGTCGGCATATCAAACAAAGCCCCGATGTGTTCCGTAGAATCGAACCGGTAGGTTGTACTCTGCACAATCGGCATGACACTAGGCTCCCCATTTTTCGGCTGATAGCCTGCATGTAGACATTTTGTTTCATCTTTCATATGTAAATCCCCCATTCTGAAATTTCGCTATCTAAATTATTTTTTTGTTCAAGCAGAAAGCACATTATTTACACTTTATGATAAAGGATTCCAAAGATTTTCGCAAGCTGTAAATCAGCACAAGCAGCCACACATTCCTGTAAAACATAAAAAAGCTGACCTCCATAAACTAGATTCTTGGTCTAACTTATAAAGGTCAGCTTAGGTTATAACGCTGGTTTTTCTATATATTTTTATTAAACAACAGCCAGTGCCTGCTCGAGATCATAGAGAATATCGTCAATATGTTCCGTGCCAATCGACAGCCGGATCGTGCTCTGCTGGATGCCGGAAGCTTCAAGCTCAGCAGCGTTCATCTGCGAATGCGTCGTTGTCGCCGGATGAATGACGAGGGACTTGACATCGGCCACATTGGCCAGGAGAGAAAACACCTGTAACTGGTCGATAAAGCGATGTGCCTCCGCCTGTCCGCCCTTGATTTCAAACGTAAAAATCGTAATCCCGCCCTTAGGAAAATACGTTTTATACAATTCATGATCCGGATGCGTTGATAGCGAGGGATGGTTAACCCGCGCAACTTTTGGATGCTGCTGCAGATAGTCGACCACTTTCAGTGAATTTTCAACATGTCGCTCCAGTCGCAGCGATAAAGTTTCAACCCCTTGAAGCAGCAAAAATGCACTTAATGGCGACAGTGTACCGCCGGTATCGCGCAGCAGCAAGGCCCGGATAAAGACGACCAGGGCCGGCGCGCCGATATCACGGGCAAAACTGATCCCATGATAACTGGCATTTGGTTCAACGAGATGGGGAAACTTACCCGAAGCAATCCAGTCAAACCGGCCGCTGTCGATAATAACGCCCCCCAGCGTTGTTCCGTGCCCACCGATAAACTTTGTTGCCGAATGGATGACAATATCTGCCCCATAATCAAACGGTCGCAGCTGATACGGGGTTGCAAAGGTGCTGTCCACAACGAGCGGGATCTTATGCTTATGAGCAATGTCCGCCACCGCTTTAATGTCAATCAGATTCGCATTAGGATTGCCAATGCTTTCAATAAAAATCAGTTTTGTATTTTCTTTGACTGCAGTTTCAAAACCAGACAAACCAACTGCCGGATCGACAAATGTGGTTGTAACGCCCTGATCAGGAAGCGTATGTGCCAGTAAATTATAGGTTCCGCCATAAATTGTCGTCGCCGCCACGATATGGTCGCCGCTATGCGCCAGGGCCTGAAACGTATAATTAACAGCTGCTGCCCCCGACGCCGTGGCCAAAGCTGCTACCCCACCCTCAAGGGCAGCGAGTCGCTGCTCCAGGACATTCTGTGTCGGATTGGTCAGCCTCCCATATACGTTACCGGCATCTTTCAGCGCAAAACGATCCGCTGCATGCTGTGAGTTATGGAATACATAGGAGGTTGTCTGATATATCGGCACCGCCCGGGCATCCGTTACCGGATCCGCAGTCTCCTGGCCCACATGTAACTGCAATGTTTCAAACTTATACTGTCTCTGTTCACTCATGGCGCTCATCCCCTTTTCTATTAAAAAGCATATATGATTAATATGATTTGAATTATAGGGTATATACCCGACAAAGTCAATAGGTTTTATTAACTTTGTCTTTTGCCACAGATATTTTTTCATTTTGCACCAGACAATTTACTAAAATGGCTGCATCATTTTTGATGCAGCCATTTTGTAATAATTTATTGTATTGTCACTTAAGAAAAGAATTCTTTCCACCAACGCCGCGAAGACCGTCCCTGATCCACACCAAACCAAGCAGCATACATCGTCGGCAGCACCAGCAAGGTCAGCAATGTCGCCACGAAAAGCCCGCTGGCAACCGCCACGGCCATCGGTGCCCAAAAAGTATTGGCCATCAGGGGCAACATGCCGAGAATAGCGGCGGCCGCCGTCAGCATAATCGGCCGAAAGCGCAAGACAGCCGAATCGATAATAGCCTCCCACTCAGCCTCCCCATCAGCAATATGCTTTTGAATCTGATCGATCAGAATTACCGAATTGCGAATGATCATGCCGCCAAGGGCCAAAATACCAAGCTCCGCTACAAAACCCATCGCCTGATTGGTCAGCAGCATACCGAGGCTGACGCCAATAATCCCCAGTGGCGCCGTCAGCATTGTCAGCAGCATCAATTGGACACTCCGCAGCTGGAACATCAGCAAGGTGACGATGATAAAGATCATGACCGGAATCGGCACCATCAAAAACTTCAATGAATCCTCACTGTCAGCAAGGGCTCCATCCGGTTCTATGCTGTAGCCAAGCGGCAGCTGATCACGAATGGATTTTGTCGCCGCGTAAGCTTGCTGCGCCGCATCATTTGCGGTCCCTTCAAGAATATTCGCCTGTACAGTAATCGTCGGCTCTAGATTCCGGCGCCAGATCAGGCCATCCTCGGCATCATAGCTTATTTTAGCAATCTGTTCCAGGGGAACATACCCCGCCGCTCCGAGATAAATCGGCACATCCTTGATCTTACCAAGATCCTCACGATCCTTCGAGCGCAGGCGCAGCATAATATCCACCGTACGATCGCCTTCATAGTACTGGGCAACTGAAGCCCCCGACAGCTGTGTATAAAGGGTCTGGGCCAAGCCCTGACCAGAAATCCCCAGAGCCCGCAGCTTGTCCTGATCGAGCTCCAGGTGCATGATTTTGTTTTTTTCATTCCAGTCAAAATGAATCTGCTCTAAGTTCGGGTTTTCTGCCATCTGTCCGGCCACCTGTCCGGCAATCGCCCGGACCTTTTCATGGTCGTAACCCGAGACACGCAGCATCACAGGATAAGCCGCTGGTGGCCCCGTCTGAATAAATTTTATGTTGCTGCGTATATTAGGAAATTCATCCGCCAGTTTTTTGTCAATTTTTTTGGTCAGGTCCTCCCGGGTTTCAACATCCTTCGCCACAACCACAAACTGAACATAATTATCGGCCGGCAGCACCGGTTCGGTGGTCAGCACAAATCGCGGGGCCCCTTCTCCTACATAATAAGAGTAATTTTCAATTTCGCCCGACTCTTCGCCGAGGAATGAGGCAAACCGCTGCGCTTGTTCTTCGGAGGCTTTGATTGACGATCCCTCTGGCAGCATCATTTCAACAATAATCTCCGGCCGTAGCGACGGCGGGAAGAATTCCTGTTTGACAAACTTCAACAGGAACACTGACAGTGCAAAGCAAATTGCCGTAGCACCGAGCACAGCAGCCCGGTGTTTAAGACAAAATACCAGGATCTTGCGAAACAGCACATAAAAACGACTCTGATAAGGATCGATTTTCCCCGCTTCATCTTTGTGGATTTTTACTTTTATCAGTTTATATCCATAAAGCGGCGCCACCATAACCGAAACAATCCAGGACAGAATTAGCGCCGCTCCAATAACCGGAAACAAGGCATTGCAAAACTCAGAGGCCATACCATTGGCAAATGCTACCGGAATAAAACCGGCACAGGTAATCAGCGTCCCCGTCAGCATCGGCTTGGCAGTCGCCTCAAATGCATAGCAGGCGGCCTGGAAACGATCCAGTCCGGCTTCCAGTTTGACGCTCATCATCTCCACGGCAATGATGGCATCGTCAACCAAGAGCCCCAGGGAAATAATCAAGGCCCCCAGCGATACCTTATGCAGATCAATGCCAAAGATATTCATAAAACAAAATACCCCGAGGATGACAAGGGGGATACAGCCGGCAACAACAAGGCCCGTGCGAATCCCCAGGCTCAAAAAGCTGACGGCCAGAACAATGATGATGGCCTCTCGCAATGTCGATATGAAATCGCTGATCGATTCCTTGACCACCTGCGGCTGGTCAGAAACCTGATGAATTTCCAGGCCCACCGGCAGATCCTGTTTAATTTTTCCCATCAAATCAGACAGATTATCGCCAAGTGTCAATATATTGCCGCCCGACTCCATCGACACGGCAATGCCGATTGCCGGTTCGCCATTAAAAAACATCTTCGGCTCTGCCGGCTCGACATAGCGTCGCTCTACGGTTGCAATATCGCCGAGCCGCAAGGTATGTCCATTGGCGCGAATCGGCAGGCTGCGAATCGCTTCTATGTCATCAAACATTCCCGTGATGCGCAAATACACATTATCGGATTGCGTCTCGACCATCCCGGCCGGCGTGACTTCATTCTGCGTTTTTACGGCACTGGCAATCGTTTGTGCACTGATGCCAAGCTGTGCCAGCTTGCTGTTTTCTACCTCGATATAGATTTTCTCCGGCTGCTCTCCGACCAGTTCAACCTTTTTCACGCTATCGACACCAAGCAGCAGCCGTCTGATTTCCTCGGCGCGTGCCCGCAATTCTTCATAGGAATAGCCATCCCCGGTTACTGCATATATCGAGCCGTAGACATCATCAAAACGGTCATTGAAAAACGGACCGCGGACACCATCCGGTAAATCGCCCTTCATATCATTGACAAGGTTTCGCACTTCGACCCAGGTTGGACGAATATTCTTATTATCGATATCCTGCCGCAGATTTACATAGATAACCGAAGAACCCGGACGGGAATAACTCTTCACGTAATCAAGCCCCGGCGTGTCCTGTAATTTTTTTTCAATCTTATCGGTTACCTGCTCCTCAATCTGGCGGGCGCTGGCCCCTGGCCAGGCAACCGTTACCAGCATCTGCCGAATCGTAAAATCCGGATCCTCCATCCGGCCCAGCCGTTCATAGGAAAAAATCCCAGCAATAAAAACGACTACGATAAAATACCAGACAAGCGTCTTATTTTTAAGTGAAAGCTCCGTTAAATTCCTCATTTTGACACACCCTCTTCAAGGCGGACTACCTGTCCCTCATGAAGCTTATGCACTCCAGCCGTAACCACAATTGTCCCCGGCGCCAGTCCCTTTACCCGCACCTGATTGTCGCCAAATGCTTCAACAGCGACAGTCCTGAGTTCCACCTGATTGCTGTCATTGACAATCCATACCTGTGGCTCCGCTCCCGTCTGATAAATTGCTGACAGCGGCAGAACTATGTCCCCACTACTGCTATTTCCCGCCATAGCGGAACTATTACAGCTTACGCTGGCTGTCATGCCAAGCTGCATCCCTGCCGGCGGCTGCGGCAGACTTACGCGCACCTTATAGGTCCGGGTGACGGCATCCGCCATCGGGGAAACTTCCCGTACCACACCATTTACCTGGACACCGGACATGGCCCAAAAAGAAACCTCCACTTTAGTTCCTGGCGCAACCATTGCTATTTTGTTTTCCGGAACGCTGAACTCTACCTCCAGTTCATCCGTCCGCACCAAAGTCAAAACCGTTTGTCCGGCAGCGACAACTTGTCCGGCCTCTCCTTGGACATTGCTGATGACCCCGGCACTATCGGCAATAAGGTCCGTATACCCAAGCTGATTATACCCCTGCACAGACTGAGCCCGGGCTTGTTCATAAGACGCTTTGGCCGAATCGTATGCTGACTGATATTGGTCAAGCGTCGCCGAACTGACGGCCTCCTGCGCATACAGCTGGGCATAGCGATTCAGATTTGCCTCCGCAAGTGTCAGTTGTGCCTGTGCGGCCGCAACCTGGGCCGTTCCCTTGTTAGCCGTCTCTACAGCATCACGAGAATCGATCCGCATCAGCGTATCACCGGCCTGCACGCGGCTGCCAAGCTGTACATTTCGGGACAAAATCTTGCCCCCGACCTGAAAGGACAGATTTGTTTCATAGCGGCCGCGAACCTCGCCAGCATAAACATCATTATTACTGTCGATGCCGCCACCAGCTTTTATTGTTTTTACCATTTGCGCCGGCGGCGACTCTTCTGTTTTTTTTCCGCAGCCGGCAACGCTGGCCAGGCAACTGACAACCAATATGGCCGCCAATATTTTTTGTCCTATTCTTAGCATAAAAAAACCTCCTGTATTTTCCGTACTATTTCTTTTGTACCAGATCAGGCAAATTTACCGACTGTGCCCGCTCTGCCAACAGCTGCAGTCCTGCAATGACAACTTCAGCAAAGGAAGGGTCTACTCCTTCCGCAAGATAATCCAGCCACCGCTGAAGTACCCCCCGCAAAAAAACTTCCTGTTCCAGACCTTTCTCCGAAGGATACACATATTTGACCCGTTTGTCCTGTTCCCCCGGCAACCGTTTGATCAAGCCTTTTCCCTCTAGTAATTTTATCGTCCGGGTAATTGCCGCCTTGTCTACACAAAGCATTTCCGCAAGATCATCCTGCCTGGATCCAGCATGATCATACAGATTGTGCAATAATACATATTCCGCGTAAGTTAAGTCCAGCTCAGCACAAGCCGTCACAATATAGGCCTGGGAACGACGTTCAATAATATCGAAACAATGCGCGGCATTTATATAATCCATAATACCTCCTGAAAAAGTGGTTGATTTAATCAACTATATTTTAACAAAAAAGGAGGGCTGTTTCAAGCAAAACCCTCCATTTTCTTATTCTTCTTTGATCGATCGATGCGCGAGCCCCACGCAGAGCTCATTTAGATTGAGCATCCCGACTCCCATATAAATCGCCACACAGAGATGCTCTTTATGACGGGCAATACCAATCTTACCGCCAACATTAAACCCCAGTGCCTTAAGTTTTACCTGCTCAAGCGCAGCCGCTGCTGCTCCGGCAACCGGTCCGGCACCGATATGATTGTCAGGAACAATTCCCTGCCGCTGCGCCGCGACAACGGCCCGCTCAACAATTTTCACGATAATCCCGGTAAATTCCCCGCCAAAATCAACGGCGGCCGCCTTGATCTGCTGGTCTGCCAGCTCCTGCTTGACAATATTTTCTTCCCCTCGGCTGCTCGTGACAGCAATCCTGAGTGCCGCCCGACCGACATCAAGGCTCATCATTTTTTCTCGTTCCATCGCCTTCCGTCCTTCCCTTTGCTTGTGCTACCCGATCTGTCATATTTTTATTATATAGGAAAGCTTTTTTTATTTCAATTCAGCAAACTTCACCCCGACAAAAGTTTCATTAACCTGCAATCGGCAGGGAGAATTGGCAGCTATAACGAATATGCATAACTGTAACATATCTTATAATAAAAGGAGTGAATGTTTTGTCATTTTCCAGTAAACATATCTTTATGCAATTTTTCTTTTCTGTCTTTTTTCTTTTTTCACTAATCCAGCCGGCAACAGCACAAACCATAGTCGGCAGTGCCGCCTTGCCGGAAGCTTGCCCCCCTGCCATTACTACCAACAATACCAGTACGCTGTTCCTGCTGGAGAAATCAGGAAAATATGGCTACATAAATAATCAGGGGGATATCATTCTGCCGCTGACCTATGACGCCCTGAGCCTGCCGGATGCAAAGGGACATATCATCGTCAAGGAAAAGGGGTATTACGGCATCTTTGATCAGACGGGGCGCCAGATTCTGCCACCGGAATTCAAGGATCTGAAGATGGGTGCTGACGGCAACATCTATGCCAGCCAAGGAAAGCTGCAGGGCGTTTTTAATACTGCCGGGCAGCCCCTCCTGCCAATGGAATTTGAAAGTTGCCAGCCTTGTACAAATGGACTCATTCTTGCTAAAAAAGATAAACTGTGGCATTACTATGATTCTGTTTCGGGAAAAATTGCCATTGAGCAGGGCTTTGATGAAGCCTCGCCATTTGTCGAAGGCTTGGCCCGCGTAAAATGCGGCGACAAGTATGGCTATATAGACCAGCAGGGAACGATCGTTATTCCCTGTCAATATAAAGACGCCGTTGATTTTTCAGAAGGCCTGGCAGCGGTGACAACAAAGGACCGCTGGGGCTTTATCGATCCAACCGGCAAGATGATCATCCCCGAAACCTTTTCGGGGTATGAATCCGGATTTAGTGAAGGCCTGGCCATTGTCCATGGCGCCAGTGCCCATGACTATATCGACAAAAAAGGAAACCTGGCATTTTCGGCTCCCTATGAAATCGTTTATCCGTTTAAAGACGGTCTGGCCGAAATCAATGTTGAAAAAGTAAGCTTTTCCTGGAGCGGACTGATTTCCTCCGCCTTATCCTCGGCATTAAACGTTTATATACCCGACGAGGACAGAAATCTGATCGCCAGCAACATGAAACGCGGCTTCGTCGATAAAACCGGCAAGCAGCTGATTCCGACCACCTATGATTTTGTCAGCAGTTTCCAAAATGGTTTAGCTAAGGTGATTTTGCACGATAAGGCCGGCTTTGTCGACCATCAGGGAAACTTTGTAATCCCGGCTGATTATCAGGAATTGTCTTTTTTTCAGGAAGGCTTTGCCGCCGCTAAAAAAGAGGGCAAATGGAGCTTTATTGACAAAAACAACCAGCCACTGACGTCCTTTACCTTTGATCAGGCCGCTGACTTTAAGGACAACCTGGCCGCAGTAAAAACCAGCACCGGCTGGGGATTTATCAACCTTGCGGGCGACCTCGTCATCAAACCTAAATACGACAGTGTCTCCGCCTTTTCTGGTGGCATTGCGATTGTAAACTTTAAGGGTGCCACAGGCGCGATCAATCGCGACGGACACTATATTCTGCCAGCAAAAATGGAATATCAGTCCATTGAATCATTTCAAAATGGCCTGGGAACAATTAAGCTCCAGAACAGATGGGGTCTTATCAAGACAGATGGTACACTCTTTCTCCCCGCTGTATATGATTCTATTCGCAGCATTTCCCTTCCTGTAAATTGACCATTTAAAGCAAACGGAGCCAGTTCTGCCGCCGCAGGCTGGCTCCGTTTGTTACTGTCTGGCCACTTTTCATAAAACAGTCTGCACAATTGACCAAACATCCTTTATAATAAAGGTATAGTCCGCAAACTAGAAAGAAGGTCTTTTGATGAAAGATATCTTAGATGCCCATATGCATACCCTTGCCAGCGGGCACGCTTACAGCACAATCCGGGAAATGGTCCGCGCGGCCAGTCAGAAGGGCCTCGAGCTTATCGGGATAACGGAGCATGCACCCATGATGCCGGGAACTTGCCACGAGATCTATTTTCATAATTTCAAAGTTATTCAGCGTGAGGCCTATGAGGTTCCTCTGCTTATGGGCGCCGAGCTCAATATCACAAGCTATAACGGCATGGTTGATTTAAAGGATTATGTACTCGCCAAAATCGACTACGCCGTTGCCAGCCTGCATGAACCCTGCCTGCGTCCCGGGACCATCGAGCAGAATACAACAGCAGTCATCGGCGCTATGCAGCATCCGCGGGTAAAAATTATCGGTCACCCGGAAAACGGCAACTATCCACTGGACTATGAGGCCGTAGTAAAGGCAGCCAAAGAACACCACGTCCTGCTTGAACTCAACAACAGCTCCTATAGCCCCCTGTCAAACCGCCGCAACTCCAGGGAAAATGCCCAGATTATGCTGAAATACTGCCGCAAGTATGGTGTATCCGTCATCATGGACAGTGATGCCCATATCGATCTTGATGTTGGCAATCATACCCTCGCCCAGGAAGTTGTTGCTGCCGCTGATTTTCCGGAGGAGCTCATCGTGAATACCGATCTTGAAAAATTCCGTTACTTTTTAAACTGGAAGGACTAAAGTTCTTCAATCATTTTTCCATGGCCGAATATTTTAATGATATTCGGCCGTTTTTTTATTTTATTTAAACAAAAACAAGCCTTATCGGTTTTTCCACTTTATAAAATAAGGTTTTTTTAGTCATATGCATTTGACCTTGGCGATATTCCTCTTTATACTTAATTTTATGTCTTATAATTTATGGAAACAGGTGTGATATTAATGAATTTATTGCGTACAAAAAGTGTGGAACAAATGCGCGCTATGGCCGATAAATCCGGCATGGCAAAAAGCCTGGGGGCCTTTGACCTTATGCTGCTCGGCATTGGCGGGGTCATCGGCACCGGCATCTTCGTTCTGACCGGCGTTGCGGCGGCTAAATATGCAGGACCGGCCGTCATGCTGTCCTTCGTCATTTCAGCACTGGCCTGTGCCTTTGCCGGCCTTGCCTATGCTGAATTTGCCTCCATCGTTCCCTCCTCCGGCAGTGCCTATACTTATACCTATGCCTCACTCGGAGAATTTATTGCCTTTCTCGTCGGCTGGAACCTGATCCTTGAATACACCGTAACCGCCAGTGCGGTTGCCTCCGGCTGGTCCGGCTACATTGTCGGCCTGTTAAAATCCGCCGGGATTCAATTATCCCCAGCTTTAACCCTGGTACCTTCCGATGGCGGCATCATCAATCTGCCGGCCATTTTAATTACCGTCTGCCTGTCCTTCTTTTTGATTCGTGGTACGCATGAGAGCACTAAACTCAACCGCATTCTTGTCGGCGTAAAATTATTGGCGGTATTCATCTTTTTGCTCATTGCCGGCCCGCATGTCGACACGACAAATTGGACTCCGTTCATGCCCTTTGGCTTTCAGGGCGTAGCCGGTGGCGCGGCCATCGTATTTTTTGCTTATATCGGCTTTGATGCTGTGGCAACTTCCGCTGAGGAATGTAAAAATCCCAGCCGGGATCTGCCGATCGGCATTATCGGATCCTTGGTGTTGTGTACAATACTGTATGTTGCCGTAGCCGCCGTTTTGACCGGTGTCGTTCCCTATACAGAATTAAACAATGCGGAGCCGGTCGCATTTGCTCTGCGCTATATTGGTTATAATATCGGTTCAGCACTCGTCGGCGTCGGCGCCGTAGCCGGCATTACAACTGTATTGTTGATTATGCTGTACGGACAAGCCCGCATCTTCTTTGCCATGTCCCGCGACGGCATGGTCCCGGCCAAAATATGCAAAATTCACCCACGTTATAAAACCCCTTATCTGGTGACACTCCTGGGAGCTGTATTCGTATCCTTGATCTCCGGTTTTGCACCGATTGGCTTGATTGCCGAAATGGCAAATATTGGGACGCTCAGCGCCTTTACTATCGCCGCTATCGGTGTCATGGTCCTGCGCTTCACTAAACCAGATCTGCCTCGTACCTTCCGTTGCCCGGCAGTGGGAATTATCGCCCCCTTAGCAGTCCTTTCCTGCCTGTACCTGATGTACAACCTGCCGCTGGACACCTGGATTCGCTTTTTTGTCTGGTGCTTTATCGGCTGCATTGTTTACTTCAGCTACAGCTACAAGCACAGCGCCGTCGGCCGGCAGACAGAAGAGAGCCCCGCTGGCAAACAGGAATTTTCCCCACTTCAATAAAGGCAAAGCCCCGAAGAATTCTTTCTTCGGGGCTTTTTGACAAAGTGAGGCAGATAACATAGAATAAATTTAAAATACGGCGGTGTCGCGCTAAGGACAAAGGATGTTTTAATCACATGCTAGTACACGAACTCATCTTCCGCGGAAAAAATGACACGCTGGCGATTATTGAAGGCCAGCAACAGATCACCTATCAACAGTTACAGGAGAAAACGGCCGCCTACCGGGACTTCTTCTACGCCCTTGGCATTCGCTGCGGCGACAATGTGGCACTATGTTCCCGCAATTGCCGAGAATATATTTATGCTTATATGGCTATAAACTGGCTGGGGGCAGTCGCTGTACCGATTAATTTTCAGCTGAGCCCGCGTGAAATTGTTTATATCCTCAAAGATGCCGGCATTGAGTTTTTTATCACGCATAAGGAACTCGATTTCACGACAACGAGCAAAGATCCGCTTGCCGCAACGCTGCAGCAGATTTTGCTGCCGGAAATTGATCACCAGCTGGGGAACCAGCCGCCATCGCCAGCCTTGCCAGGCGATTTTTCCGAAGAAAATACCGGCGCTATTATCTATACCTCAGGGACAACGGGGACCCCGAAGGGGGCCGTGCTATCACATAAAAACCTGACTCGTGATGCTGCCATGTTTCAGGAATTTCTACAGGTAAAACCGACCGATAATATTCTCTGCGTACTACCCATGTATCATTGCTTTTCCTGGACTTGTGCCGTAATAAATCCCCTCTATGCGGGCGCCTGCATAACCATTCTTGCCGCTTTTTCTCCCAAAGAATGCCTCGATACCATTCGCGAGCGTCAAATCAGTATCTTGTATGCCGTTCCCTCCATCTGCAGCCTGATTGCCAAACTAGGGCGCAAAGAGGATCTGAAATCCCTGCGCATTGCAGTCCTCGGTGGAGCTTCTCTGCCGCTTCAGATTGCCCAGGATTTTAAAGAAAAATTCGGCATCGCCATCTGCGAGGGTTATGGCCTGTCAGAAGCTGCTCCGGTTTGCGCGGTCAATCCTCCCGGGCGGGAAAAGCTGGGCTCGATCGGCCTGCCACTTCCCGGCATCCAGGTGAAAATCATCGATGCCGACAGCAATGCTTTGCCTCCGGGACAGCCCGGAGAACTTTGTCTGGCAGGGGACAATGTAATGAAAGGCTATTGGCACCTGCCTGAAGACACGGCTGCGGCCCTCAAGGACGGCTGGCTTCACACCGGGGATATAGCAGTGCAGGACAATGACGGTTATCTGTTTATTGTCGACCGGATCAAAGATATGATTATCAGTATGGGGGAAAATATTTATCCCCGTGAAATCGAAGAGTTGCTTTATGCTTATGATGGCATTGCCGAAGCAGCCGTGGTTGGGGTGCCCGACAAACTGCGCGGACAGTCAGGCGTCTGTTTTTTTGTCACCGAACCCGGGAAAGAGGTTGTCATCCGCGAATTGAAAAAATATCTGCAAGAAAATCTAGCTCTGTACAAATTACCACGTGAATATAAGCAACTTCAAGAACTTCCCAAAACGGGTACCGGAAAAATCTCCAAACGTGAATTAGTTGACGCCTACCAAAAAAAGTAAGGATAAAAAAACACCATCCGCAACGATATGCGGATGGTGTTTTTTATGCTTCCGAAAAAAAGGCTCTGAGGAGCTTCTCCAAGGACTGCTGATCCGCAGCCCCGATAACCTCCCGAACAGAATGCATGGCCAGCATCCCGACACCAATATCCATTGTCCGAATGGGAACTAGCGTCGACGCAATACTGCCAAGAGTCGACCCTCCGGCTACATCGGACCGATTGACAAAATGCTGTGCTTTAATTTCATACTTTTGACAAAGCGCCTTAGCAATTGCCACGGCCTCGCAGTCACCGGCATAGGACTGCGTTGCCGATGTTTTCAATACCACGCCGCCGTTTAACAGCGTCCGATTGGTCGGATCGCTTTTTTCCGGCACATTCGGATGCACGGCATGGGCCGCATCAACAGAGAACATATACCCTTGCGCGAGGGCTGCCAGATAATTTTCACGCGCCAGCCCGAGGGATAGATAGAGCCGTTCCAGCATCTGGGCAAATAACAGCGATCCGGCACCTTGCTTCGTTCTGCTTCCGACCTCTTCATGGTCAAATAATGCCACAGCATTGATCCCAGCCTCACGCTCGCTGCCAACAAGACTCTCCAGGCACGCCTGGACCGACGACAAATTGTCAAGCCGCGGAGCAGAAATGAGTTCTTGGTCAAAACCAAGCCGACAGCCGCTCTCAACCGGATATAATGCCAAATCATAAGCCAGAATATCGGTTGGCTCGCAACCAAGCTGTACTGCCAGCCGCGACGAAAAGAAATCCTCGGCAGCTTCCTGCCCCAGCAATCCGGCAAGTGGCAGCATATCCTTTTGTCGGTTAAGGGCAACGCCTTTATTGATCTCACGATTCATATGAATGGCCAGATTGGGAATTGTCAGCAAGGGAATTTTAAAATCCACCAACCGGCTAGCCGGTAAAAAAGGTTTTTCTGTCCGCAAAGCAACTTTCCCGGCCAGTGATAACGGCCGGTCAAGCCAGGTATTTAAGATCATTCCGCCATAGGCTTCAACATTGAATTTCTGGTACCCATTTTCGCTTATAGCGCAGGCTGGCTTTAACTTGAAACAAGGAAAATCTGTATGAGCGGCTGCAATTCGCAGACCGCCCACTGCTGGCTTTTTCCCTAGCGAAAAAGCCAGCAACATCGAATCATAGGGAGCAAAAACATAACTCTTGCCTGCCTGTAGCTGCCACTTTACCTGCCCTGGAAAAAGCTCCGTAAAGCCCGCGGCCAGCAATCGCTGTTTGGCGCTAGCTGCCGCATGGAAGGATGACGGGCTGGCCGCTATAAAATCGAGCAGCTTGTCAGCTGCAATCTCTGTACTCATCATAAAGCTCCTTTCTGCCGGCAACCTATAGTGCTGGCAGATCAAATTTGTTTTATTTTATTCAATGAACCCGGCCGGTTTATAAGGAGCGCTAAAAAAAACGATTTTTTATCAATCGCCGTATTGTCACCAATATCCCATCCAGGTACTCGTATTCATGCTGCAGGAGTTCTGTCAGGTCCCCCTCAAGATCCAGGGTAGCTCCCATACTGGCGCCGAAAATCACGTATTGTATCTTGTAAATCCTCGACCCTCTGCGCCAGCGAATGAACCCACTCCAGCTTATCGGTTCGCAATCTTCATACAACTGAGGATTCCCTCGCTGGAAAACGCCCCTGAGCATAAAAGCACTTCCTTTCCTAGCCGGTTTCCACGAAAAAAACTTTCTCTTTCTATACTACTGCGACTTGCAAAAGCTGTAAACCAGGGGTTTTTATTTTCGCCTGCCTGCTATATAATTTAGCTAAACCAGGCAATAAAAATTTTCCCTAAAGGAGTTTTGTTATGCGACGACTTTACCTACTCCTGATTTTCTTGCTGACGGCCAATGTGGCCGCTGCTGCAAGTCCATTATCCTCTGGATTAGCAGTAGATGCCAAGCTCAACGTCATTGGTGTCAATCTCTATGGTCCTGCTTTTTATGCCGGAATTCGCCCCGGGGATCAGCTTTCGGCGATAAGTGCAGACCAGCTGTATCGCCCCCCATCAACTTCACTGACAGCATTAATTCATCGCGCGAATGCAGACTGGCAGGTGCAGCTTTTTCCGGCACCGCTTAAACTTTCAACACAACAGTCTATTTTTCTCCTGCCTAAAAATGCGCTAACCTTTGTCGAATTGACCCGCCGCATAAAACAAGATCCATTTTTAGCTTCCGTCCTCAAATTTAAGACAGTCGATTCCACCTGGAGCATTCTGTATACCAATGCAGAAATTTCATCGTCTCTGGGCACACACAGCGCCTATACAGCAATGCCGATACCATCTGATAAGGTCAGGATAACAGGTGTTTTGTTTTTCACCCCATCTGAGCACCAAGACTTTCAGATCTTCAACATCAATCTAATCTTTTATGGGCAGGACAGTTCAGGCCATTGGCAGTCCATCCCAGGAACTGGCACGCTGCAGCGCGAAATTTTAGAACATCTCCTGGCTGCAAAATAAATTTAAGAAATGGGGCTATTTTATGCACAAAGACCATCTTCTCCTGCTGCAAAAAATGATCTGCCTTTACGAGGGTGATCCGCGGCGAATTCAGCATTTTTTAAAGGTTTACAACTTTGCCTCACTGCTAGGCCATATGGAGCAGTTGCCGGAACAAACACAGTATCTGCTGGAAACAGCCGCTATTGTCCATGACATCGGCATTAAAGCCAGTGAAGCAAAATATGGGAGCAGTGCCGGGAAATATCAAGAGATCGAAGGCCCTGATATTTCCCGGGAAATGCTCCGGGAAGCTGGCCTTGCCGAGACAGTCATCGAGCGCGTGGCGTATCTGGTCGGCCATCATCATACCTATAATATTCCGCGAGAAATCGATTATCAGCTTTTGGTCGAAGCAGACTTTCTCGTCAATGCCTATGAAGATACGCTCTCCTTGCCGGCAATTAAAGCCCTGGGGGAACGGATTTTCCGATCTGCCAGCGGAAAGCAGCTTCTCCAAACCATCTATCAAAATTAAAAGAAGGAGACTCCGCTGGAGTCTCCTTCTTTCCGCTGGCTAAGCCAGTTTTATGTATTCATCCATTCTGACGACCTGCGTATTCGTCACAGTATCGCCCATGCGCCGCCCATCACCAGAAAACAGTAGCAAAACCTCCAGCGGTATCTGCACCAGCAAGTTCCGAATGACGCTTTTTATGATACTGCAGGGAGCATTATCATTGCGTTGCAAAACAATCAACCCGATATAACGTTTGCCAAAACTGCGCCCGCCAAAAGCATCTTTGGTCGTAAGGTAAAGCAGACCCCATATCAAAAATGCATTAGCCGCCAGCGAAGTCTCTGTACCATCGCCTGTACCATAAACCATTAAGTACAGCAGCAACGGCAGCCCGGCAATAACAAGATCAATCAGATACGCCACGATTCTGTCCTGCGCTCTGGTTTTTGTATAGCATTCTTTTTCTTTTTTTCGCTTATGCTTATAGTGCAATCCTCGCATTGAAAAACCTCCCGTATTTATGATAAGTAAAATAAAAATTCATATTCTAATTATATGATAAATCCATGAATATTCCTACCATTTTAAATAATACTTTTATTACCCAACAAAAATCCCCTGAACGGGTTGTTCAGGGGATTTTTATCAGGCCTTATTATAGGTCCGATAAAGAGCTATGTCTTCTGGATTTTCCTGGATGGACCAGATGCCGCATGGGCAGATGCCAGCACAGATACCACAACCAATACAACGGTCTGGATCGGAAATATATTCAAAACTCCCATCCTCATGTGCTAACCGGGTAATGGCCTTCTCGGGACAGGATTCTATGCACATCCGGCAATCACGGCAGGTTCCACAGCTGATGCAACGGGTATGATCATCAACCGGATCAAGCAGGT
Organism: Selenomonadaceae bacterium; assembly: GCA_051653465.1. Taxonomy (GTDB): domain Bacteria; phylum Bacillota; class Negativicutes; order Selenomonadales; family Selenomonadaceae. The sequence continues at coordinate 28,026 of JBOFWE010000056.1, forward strand.
TGCAGTGATGACATTTGTCAAAATATTCGCGGGATATGCGCTCGGCCGGAATGACCTCTTTCTTGGTCATTGCCTGCAAGGGCGCTTCGAGCACATATTCATCGGCAAAATGGGCCGCTTTTATCCCGCCGCCAATCGCATCAACAAGACGGCCTGGCTTTATCACATCACCAGCCGCAAACACACCGTCAAGAATGCTTTGGTCTTCCTCCGGCACCAGCCACTGGCGGAATTTTTTTATCGAGTCATCCGCCGGCAGATAATCCAGAATCGGCGCTTCGCCGATAGAAACAATTACCATATCGCCGGGGATAAACCGACCATCCTGATCATAGACACCTTCATCCGTAATTTTAGCTGTCATAAATGGCCAGACAATCCGCCCGCCGAGATCTTCGACATGGGCAATCTCTTCAGCAAATGCGGCTGGCTTTTGCACATCGATGCAGACGACACTGGCCGCTCCCATCTGATAGGCTCCTACAGCTGTATCCATTCCAGAATTTCCGGCACCAATGACAATTACATTTTTTCCAACTTTTGGATTTTGTCCGCGATTAACCGCCTTCAGGAAGTCTATTCCATGGACCAGTTTTTCTGCCCCCTCCCAAGGGAAATATCGCGCTTCATGACCACCTGTAGCAACGATTACCGCATCATTTTCGGCCCGCAACTGAGCAAATTTCTCAGCATCTACCTTGTACCCGGCAACAAATTTCACGCCAAGCTCTTCAATACGACGCAGTTCCGCTTCTAAAATTTCATGCGGCAGACGGCCCCGTGGAATAACCTGTTCGAGCTTCCCGCCAATTGCCGGAGCTTCATCATAAACCGAAACGGCATGGCCTTTACGAGCCAACTGCCAGGCAGCCGACAGTCCGGCCATCCCGCCGCCGATAACAGCAATGTTCTTACCAGTTTTTTTCTCGGGCATAGCGACTTTTGTATGAATCGACTGCAGGCCGAGTCCGCCGATCTGAACTGCTTCATCAATTTTAGACCGGGTACAGCCCTGCATGCAGAGATTTGGACAAACCGAACCGCAAACCGAGCCCGGAAACGGCGTATAATCGAGGACAAGCTGGCACGCTTCTTCAAGACGTCCTTCACGGATCAGATCATAACGACGCTGGGAAGGAATTCCTGCGGGGCAGTTAAATTCACAGGGCGCCGCATACTTTTCATTGTCCCAGGAAGGAGTACGCAGCCGATAGAGCCCGGTTTCAACTGTATTTTTTACGGCAAAATCATCCATTGCGACATCGCTGAAAATTCCGCCCTTCGTCCATTCCTCCAACCGGAATTCGCGCAAATGCGGCTGTGCTTTTGCTTTTTTTTCAGAAAACGCCAGCGGACAAAGCTTATGCCACTCTTCCCAGACAGAAAGCTCCGCCTTCAGCTCCGGACGACCGATCGAATTGAGAAATTCATCCATGCCGCCTTCAAGAAAAGCAATATCTTCGGCTTCAAGCTCCTGCAGCTTTATATCAGAAGCATAGCCGCTCGCTTGTCCACGAAAGTAAACCACACCACCCACCATGCCGACACAGGCACGGTCGCCTAATACGGAATCAAAAGCTTCACTATCATTGCCACAGACAATCGCCCGTCCGCCACCCATGAATTCAAAAGAAAAGCTGCCGACATTTTTGAGTATCCAAAGTTCCGGCTCTTCATAGAGCGGATCATGCTTCATCAAAGAACCGGAACGAGTTCCGGCCCGACCGCCGATATAAATCTTACCACCGGCAGAGCAGTGTCCAGCCGTATCTCCGGCATCGCCTTTAACCGTGATCTTGCCACCGGCATTGAGCCAGCCTACATCAGCCGAGGCCGATTCTTCCACAATAACTTCTGTATTATCAAGGCACATGGAACCCACGCGCTGACCGGCATTGCGCACGCGGAACGTAAGTTTTTTACCTTCCGGATGCCACAACGGCCCCCCGATATCATGCTGGCCGGAGGCCGCTATATCAAAGTCTGTTTCACCATTGGCCACGGCTTCGCCGATCGCCAACAGCAACTCCTGCGTGGACATGCGATCATGTCCCTGTAATGTATCTATTTTAAACATTTTTAAGCAGCCTCCTTAGCATACATACTGAATGCCGAGCTTGTCGGCAATTGCTTTATCCGTTGATACCAATGCATCACTGCGGCCTACCGGCAGCGAACTGTTGCCAATCGGCGCCATCAGCTTGCGCAGCTCCGAATCAAACGCCAGTACATAATCGACAATCTTCTGCGCTCCACGATCGATATCAAGACGCTTTACCAGCCGCGGATCCTGGCTGCAGATACCCGTCGGACATTTCCCTGTGTTGCAGGCATTGCAGCGTCCCTGTTCGTTGCCAACACAGCCGAGCAGCTGGATTAGCAGCTTACCGATAAACACCCCATTAGCGCCAAGGCAGATCATTTTAAAAGCGTCAGCAGCAGCGTTACCCGTCATGCCGATACCGCCACCAGCATAAAGCGGAATCTGTCCTTGAAGTCCCTGCTTAACAGCTGCCAGATAACATTCTCTGAGCTTTGATACGACCGGATGCCCGGTGTGATCAAGAGAAATTTCATTGGCCGCTCCGGTCCCCCCCTGAATCCCGTCAAGGAAAAACCCACCGCAGATTTTGTAAGGATCGCGGAGCAAATTATTGTATACAGAAACCGAGGTGGCCGAAGCCGCGCATTTGATCGCAACCGGTACCCGGAAACCAAAGGCCGCATTCAAGGACAAATGCATTTTTTGTACGGATTCTTCGATAGAATACAATCCCTGATGATTCGGCGGCGAAGAAAGCGTTGCTTTCGGCACTCCACGGATAGCCTGGATATGTTCTGCCACTTTAGCAGAAGGCAGCAGTCCACCATCTCCAGGTTTTGCCCCCTGGCCAATCTTGATCAGCACGCCAGCCGGATCCACCTGCATCTTAGGCAGGGCTTTAATGATTCGGTTCCAGCCAAAATGGCCGGATGCGATCTGAATGATCATGTATTTTAAAGCTTCTGATTCCATTAATTTTACTGGCATGCCGCCTTCACCAGAGCTCATGCGCACCGGCAGACCGCATTTTTCATTGAGGTACCCGGTAGCCAGAGCAACCGCTTCCCAGGCACGGGTAGATAACGCCCCGATTGACATATCAGAAAAAATCAACGGGTATATCCAGTTTACTGGCGGCGTTTTATGCGCCAGGCTCAGTTTTCCCCCCTGAATATCAAACGGCAGCTCCCGCGGGGAAAGCACCCGGCCAAACGGTGCTCTGACATCAAACGTATGGCGCTCTGAATCGAGGGCCGGATCTGTCATCTGGCTGATACGTCCGACCACAATGTGATCCAGCGTGCGCTGCGCATTAAGATTGGTCCGCCCGCCGCGCTTAATTGGTCCCCCGTCTCGCGACAAAAGCGTTTTGCGCGTATCGACATTGCGAACAGGGCGGATGGCACTATTAGGGCATACCTTTTCGCACATGCCACAGCCAACACAGGCATGGGCAATATCCCCCACCTGCTTAATGACCGGCACAGCCCGGTGCTTATGCACCGGTTTTGGCTGGCTGCTCTCCGACACGGTAACTGACCGGCGGGACACCCCCGCTTTAATCGCCCCGAAGGTACAAGAGGCCACACAGCTGCCGCACATCGTACAGCTGTCAACATTATATTCTATTTTCCAGTTGAGATCATTGACCGCAACATCTTGTGTCTTTACTGTTTCCATCTTTGTACCTCCAAATCATTGCCGATGACGACAACTTCACGTTCATTCGGATAAATGTCTTTCGTCATATCGCGGTGAGGCAGGATTTCATTCAACCCGCAAACCTCGGAAGAAATGGCAATCGTTGTATCATCACCACCAACGACAACCGGGCGCAATTTTTTTGAATCGCAGCAGGTCAGCATGCGGCCATCAGGCAATACGGCAATCACTGTATTAGGCCCGTTGATTTCAAGATTTGCCAGCGACTGCCGGATGGCTTTGAGGACCTCTTGGTCAGGGCGCTCCTCGATCTCGGCAAACGGCAACGGTGTAATTACATGCTTGTAATATTCAATCGGCCACTTGAGTTCATGCAGCACATAATGAAGCGTATACAGGAAATTTTGCGAATCGGATTCAAAGCCTGTATACCCGCGGTGTAGGGATTTTTGAAACTCTTTGTTCTTCGTATAGAAGGTATTTTCGCCATTAGCACAAAGCGTATAGCCCTGAAGAAAAAACGGATGTGCGGCATAGCGAACGATATCGTAGTTTGTATTTTGACGGCACTGCGCCACAATGCTCTTGGCCACAAGACAGCCATTATCATCCCAAAGGCGAAAATACGTCGCAATATCGCGCGGATCACCGATTTCCTTTAAAGTCAGTACATCCGGCCAAAAGGAATAGACATAGCCTTCTCCTGCTTCCTCCAGCATTTTGCGCAGGCGCAGACGGGTATCCATCAGCAGATCCTCGCGCTCAGCCTGTGTCTTTTCATTATAGTGCTCCGGATAATCATAATTGCGGAAAATATAGTATGGCATCGCTTTTATATCAAGGCCCGCCTGCTTATTAGGCACAGGAATCCATTCCGCCAGCTGGACAAAGTTATGGCTATCCATATAGTCTTCGACCATCTGTGCCCCTCGCTGCGTACAGGCCAGTGACAACAGCGGTTTGTCCTTATAATCAGAAAAAATTCCATATAAATCCTGCATGACCATCGCAAAGCCGGAATTATCATGGCCCTCCTGCTGCGGCAGCATCAAATGCAAAGCCTTTGAAGGATGAACCGGAACTTTACTCTTTATCGAACCAATTCTGCACATATATTTCTCTCCTTTATAAATACACAATAGATGATAGTATCATTTTCATAAACTCCACCCCGTGTTCATCCGGAGTGTAATTATCACGCGAACATTTCCGTTCCCAGGAGGCATCTCCGTTTAGAAAATACATCTGTTTTTTTACAGTGTATTAAATGTAACGCACTTAATATTATATTGATGTAATCTTATGCTGTCAATATGCATATAGTGCATTAATTTTCTGAAAAATATCCACGCAAAACCCTATTTTAAGCTTTTACGCAGTTGGCATGTGCATAAATATTCATGTTAACCATTATTATTCATCTGTGAATCTTTACACTAAATGTCCTAAAGGTGTGGAAACTGGCATCCTGCGGGTGTTTATGCTCTACCCACTGCAAGATTACCTTGGTTTTGTACTGCATTGTTTTGCGGTATACAAAATAATCCGCCGACATCCACCCGCCAAATGTATACATCATGTATTTTGTATATTTTAAAAAAAGTCCTTAGAGACTCTATGCTCCAAGGACTTTTTGCGAAAACGCCGTACGTTATTATGCTTTTTTGCTCTTCTTGATGTCGACAACCTCGCCGGCATCGACTTTTTTTCCCGACATTTCGCTGCGCCCACGAAATACCGCCCCTTCTTCAATACTGAAGGAAGCCGCTTTTGTATCGCCAAACAGCTGCCCCGAGGCAAAGATGTTCAAACTGCTTGCAGCTTCAATATTTCCCTTGATAATCCCGGAAACCAACAGATTGGCGGCTTTAATATTACCAACCACTTCCCCGGTTTTCCCTATGACAACACTTCCTGATACCGCAATATCACCTTCCACACGCCCATCAATCCGTATATTTCCACTGCCGCTGATTTCTCCTTTTATCGCCGTATTCTTCCCGACAATCGTTTCAATATCACTATTACCCGCTGATTCCACCTTTTTTTTCACTCCGCCAAACATAAACTTTCACACTCCCTGTAAGTTTTCTATAAAAAAAGCCCAGATGTTTCCACCTGGACTTCTATTCACTTATAGATACCGCGCCGGATTAACAGCTTGTCCATTAATTCGTACTTCATAATGAAGATGTGGACCGGTACTAAAACCTGTATTTCCCATATAAGCAATAACCTGGCCACGACGAACCTGCTGCCCGGAACTTACGACAACCTGCGACGCATGACCATAACGGGTCATAATCCCATTGCCATGATCAATATCAACCATATTTCCATAGCCGCCTGAATTCCAACCTGCCGCGGTCACAACCCCATCCGCTGTGGCAACAATCGGCGTTCCAACATCATTGGCTATATCGATTCCCGGATGAAAATCCGTTCCCCCCCAGCGCAAGCCATAGTTCGAACTGATATCCCCACTGGCTGGCCAAATCGATGGTGTTACTGCCATTTCAGCCTGCTTGGCACTAATTTGCTGATGTAAAGCCTCGAGGCTCTGCTTGCGGGCGGCCATGTTTTTTTCCAGATTATCCAATGCTTCCGTTACATTTTGAATATCCGGCTGAATTCTGGGGCCACCTTGTCCATCATGGGTTCCGCCGGCACCAGGGTTTCCCGAACCACCGTCAGCGGTTGACATCTGCCGGATTTCCAGTTCCAGCTCATTGAGCTTTTCCATATCCGACTGCAAGGCATTCGCCTTTTTGGCCAGCTGCAGCAGCTGTTCCTGCTGGATATTATTAACCTGACGCAGCTCACCAATTTCCGCTTTATCATTTTTTTGTGAATACATACTATATGTAGTATAACTAAATGCTCCAACAAACAACATCAGTCCTATTGTCAAAGAAGCCATACCATATTTAATTACGTTTATCGGCAGCCGAATGCTGTGTACCGTTTCTCCGCGGTGAGGAATTATTTTGATGGTATATTCCCTTTGATCCGGTTTTTGCACTTGCTTCTCCAAAGAAAGTCCTCCAAACTATAATTCATCCCTGAAACAAAAATAGGCACAAAAAAACCTGTGCTTATATATTATAGCACAGGCTTCTTCTTATTTAAAGATTTTTTATCCATTCTCGCATCTGACTAAGGTCTTATTTCAATGCGCCATCGCTTCCCGGAGGGCCTCTTTTTCTTCATCGGTAAGTGTATAAGTAGAACTCCCGTTCTGAATTGGTTTTACATAGCTGCGGGATTCTTCTCGGCCAAAGATACTTGAGAGAATAAGTCCATTGTTGCCCGAATCGAGCATGGCCACAGCATAACTTAGATCACTCCCCATGTCCTCGAAGGCACAAAACCGGACAATGCCGAATTTATGCAAAGACTTATCGGCCAGCTGTCTTGTTATCTTATTCTCTGCCTCCACTTCAGCTGTTTTATTGACGGCTTCACGAACTTCATCAATATGCCCCATCAGCATCCGTTCCAGATTCAGACCACTATCAACGCCCGTCATCATTTTTTTATAACGTTTCTTTAAATAGGATAAGTTCAAAAATAAATTAATGATGATTACATACATCACCAGGACTAGAATTCCCAGTATACCTACAATATAAAACATATTATTCATCATTAAATTCATAAGTACCGCACTGTCTACTGCCATTTTGCTTTATTCTCCCCTTGCTAAGCTGTACCTGTTATAATTTTTTTTCTGCAGCCTGCTTTGTTTAATTTGCCGCGGCCGGCAGTGATTCTTTATGAACCAGCTGCGGCGCCCCAACGAATACAATTTTTCTTACCAAATTATTTTATCACAAATCAGCAAAACGTAAAGACCTTGCTTTGTTGCACGTGAAACATAACACCGCTCGCTTTATACTGTAATGTTTCGTGCTATCTGCTGCGACGGTAAACGCTTTGCCTCTTCTGTCAGCGTCTCAATAATGCGATCCAGGTCTTCCGCCGAATAAAATTCTATCTCGATTTTACTTTTTTTCTTACCCGGCTTTATTTTTACATTTGTGCCAAGCAGTAATTTCAAGCGATCTTCCGCCTCAACAACAAAAATCTCTCGGCTCTTATCGGCAGCAGCTTCACGTTCCTGTCCTTCTTCACGATCCGCCAGATATGTCGGTGACTTTTCAATCTTTTTTACCAGTTCTTCTGCCTCGCGGGCTGATAAATCTTCCGCAATAATATATTCGGCTGCTTCAAGCTGCAAAGACTCTTCTTCAAGTGCCAGCAATGGCTTGGCCTGCCCCATAGTAATCGATCCATTTATAATATATTCCTGAACCCGCGGTGCCAAACGTAACAATCGTAAAAAATTAGCAATATGAGAGCGGCTGCGGCCTACTTTTTGCGCCAAAATTTCCTGCGTTAACCCAAATTCAGTAAGCAACCGATCATAAGCCTCGGCTTCTTCAATTGCATTGAGATCACACCGTTGCAAATTCTCGATTAGCGCTATCTCCGTAACCTGTGCATCCGTATAGTTTCTTACCAAAACCGGAACTTTTTCCAGTCCCGCCAGCTTTGAAGCCCGCAAGCGGCGTTCTCCGGCAATCAACTCATAACCATGTAGCAGTTTCCTCACTAAAAGCGGCTGCAGTACACCATATTCTTTAATCGAATTCATTAATTCTTCGAGAGCTTCGGCATCAAATTCCTTGCGCGGCTGAAATGGATTGGCCTGTATATCCGACACCGGAACCAACTGAATCTTATCTTTGGCATCATCCGTATTCTTCAGCAAAGCTCCCAGCCCTTTCCCTAGACCTCCATGCACGGGCTTAGCCATTTGCATTCACCTCTTTCGCAAGATCCATATAAACTTCAGCGCCTTTTGATTTCGGATCATAAGCAAGAATCGGCTGTCCATAGGACGGAGCTTCGCTTAACCGAACATTTCGCGGAATAATCGTCTCATATACCTGCCCCGCAAAGTGGTTACGCACCTCTTCCGCTACCTGCACCGACAATCTGGTTCTGGCATCATACATTGTCAGCAATACTCCTTCGAGCACCAAATCCTGATTGAGGTTCTGTTGCACGAGATTCACTGTATTCATTAACTGAGATACTCCTTCCAGAGCATAAAATTCACACTGAATTGGCATCAAGACCGAATCGGCTGCAGTCAAGGAGTTCAACGTCAATAATCCCAAAGAAGGTGGACAGTCAATCAGAATATAGTCATAGGAATCCTTGACCTTTTCCAAGGCACGCTTTAATTTATTCTCGCGCGACATGGCCGCTACCAGTTCCACTTCCGCTCCGGCCAACTCAATAGTCGCTGGCAAAATATCCAAATTGGTAAATTCTGTATTTCTAATAGCTGCGGTTATATCGGTTCCGGCAACAAGAACGTCATATACAGAATGCTCCAGTTGTGATTTATCAATGCCGTACCCGCTGGTGGCATTTCCCTGAGGATCAAGATCCACTAATAGCACCTTTTTCCCTAAATCGGCGAGACAAGCACTTAAATTAACCGAGGTCGTCGTTTTTCCCACACCGCCTTTTTGATTGGCGATTGCGATCGTTTTTGCCAAAGTTATTCACCATCTTTTCTTTTTCTAAAAATCTGCCGTTTTCACTGCAAAATTCTGTTTATGAATTAGACTTCCACAGTTTCAATTTATATTCCTGCCCCTAAGTAAAAAATATCGCTTCTGGTTGCAATAAAAACAGTTTTTTTTACACTTTTATGTTAAAATAGTAATACTCAATTACAACTTTACAAATACAACGCCTAAATAAATGTTTCACGTGAAACATTTATTAGAAAGGATTTCTTATGCCTGTCTATAACGCGCCATTAAAAGCCGTCGATCCTGTAGAAACTCGGCGCTATGCCGGATTAAATAAAGCTGAATTCAGCCAAACAAGTATTGATGCCGCTTGTCGTGAAATACAGGTATTTGCGGAACCAAGAGGAATCTGGCAACTATATGAATACGAAGCTGCAACCGGCACCATAAAAACGACTTCTCCAAGTTGTATTGTCGGAGAAAAAATCCGCAAGCATCTTGCGCCAGCTGAGAAAATTGTCATTTTAGCAGTAACCGTCGGTGCTGCTGTTGAAACCCAGATTCAGGAGTATTTTAAGCAAGGCAAGTATTCTCACTCTCTTTTACTCGATGCTGCGGCCACAACCGCTGTCGAACAAGCAGCCGATGATATGGAAAAAGCCATCCGGCAACAGGTCACGCCACTTGGATATCAGATGCTATGGCGATTCAGTCCCGGCTATGGAGACTGGGACATTCAATATCAACCGGAAATGCTGCGGCTCAGCCAGGCAGCAAGTATTGGAATTACTCTCACCGAATCCATGATGCTCCTTCCCCGAAAATCCATCACGGCCATTATTGGCTTAGTCCCAAAAGAAAATTTTTGCGAACAAGAAAAATCCATTCACAATTGCCAGAGCTGCTCCAAACACGATTGTCTGGCACGGAAAAAATAACAAAAATTACCAAAGGAGATATTTATGATTAAAATTTTTGACGGTGCCATGGGCACCATGCTGCAGGCTGCCGGCCTTAAACCAGGTGACTGTCCAGAACTTTTAAATATAAACCAGCCTGATGTAGTCAAAGCCGTTCACGAGGCCTATATAAATGCTGGAGCTGATATTATTGAAACAAATACCTTCGGTGCCAACCGCCTAAAGCTTGAACATTATGGACTGGCCGATAAGGCTAGAGAAATCAATATTGCCGCTGTACAGGCAGCTAAAGCTGTCGCGGGCAAGCAGGCACAAGTAGCTGGATCCATGGGACCTACGGGTCGATTTATTTCTCCCTTAGGCGATCTCTCCTTTGATGAAGCCTATGAGGTTTTCTTTGAACAGGCCGAGGCCCTTGCCACTGGAGGAGCTGATTATCTGCTGATTGAAACCTGTATTGATTTACAGGAAATGCGTGCTGCCCTACTGGCCGCTAAAGCAGCAACTAAACTGCCAGTAATTTGTCAAATGTCTTATAGTGAAGACGGTCGAACTGTCAGCGGAACAGATCCCCAGACTGCTGCTATTACCTTAGAAGCGCTTGGTGCCGATATCATCGGTGCTAACTGCTCCCTCGGCCCTGAACAGTTGATCCCAATCATCAAAACCTTAGCCGAAAATTGCTCGAAGCCAATCAGTGTCCAGCCAAATGCCGGAATGCCCCAGCTAGTCGAGGGAAAAACCATTTTCCCGATGACAGCGGCAGATATGGGTTGCTGGGCTCCAAAACTTGTTGCAGCCGGAGCTACATTTATTGGCGGCTGCTGCGGCACAACGCCGGCACATATCGCTGCTTTAAAAACAGCTATTTCCGGCTTAAAACCGGCCAGCAGAAAATCCCGTCCGCCGTTTCTCGCTCTTACCAGCCGGACAAAGACGGTTTTTATCGATAGAACCCTGCCAACACGCTTGATTGGTGAACGCATAAACCCGACCGGGCGAAAAAAACTAGCTGAAGAAATCAAACGCGGCTCGTTTATTTCTGTCAAGAAAGAAGCCCTTGAACAGATACGCGCTGGGGCTGATATTTTGGATGTGAATATGGGGGTTGGCGGTATTGATCAGACAGCTGCCATGCGCAAGGCAATTACTGAAATAGCCCAGCTCGTCGATGCTCCGCTAGCCATTGACACTAGTGATGCCGATACTTTGGAAGCCGGACTTAAAGCCTATCCAGGACGAGCGTTGATCAACTCCGTAAGTGCCGAACCCGAACGCTTAGAACAATTTTTGCCGTTAGCAAAAAAATATGGCGCTGCCATCTTATGTCTGCCCCTCTCTGCTGCCGGAGTTCCCAAAACAGCAGTAGAACGCGCCGACTTAATCGAACAGATTATTACAGAAGCTCAACAATATGGTCTTAAAGCCGGCGATTTTCTTCTTGACGGCCTTGTTATGACAGCTGCTGCCGATGCCGATGCTGGCAGAGAAACCCTGTCAACCCTAACCCTTTATCGGGAAAAATTCGGGTATCCTGCAACCATGGGCCTTAGCAATATTTCTTTTGGCCTGCCTAATCGATCTTTGATAAACAGCACCTTTTTTTCCATGTGCCTGGCAGCGGGTCTCGATGCGCCGATTATGAACCCCTATGATGACTCCATGCAGCAGGCATTATTAGCAAGTGCCGCTCTACTGGGTAAAGACCCCAATGGACGGGCCTACAGTCTGAATGCACAAATTAATCAAAATGCTCCTGTTGGACCTGCCACCGCTAAAAATATTGAAACCGATATTTTATCAGCCATAAAGCACGCTGTCATCACCGGGGAAGCCGAACGGGTCGATGTGCTTGTCGAGCAGGCCATTGGCGAAGGATATTCGGGACCAGAAATCACCGAAGAATCTCTGACGGCCGCTATGAATGATATCGGCATTGATTTTGGCGCCGGACGGGTATTTCTACCCCAGGTTCTGCTTTCGGCAGAAGCAATGCGCGCGGCCTTTCTGAAAATTAAAGCGCTGCTGCCCGCCCAGCAAGCTGTCAGCCGGGGAACGGTTGTCATGGCCACAGTAAAGGGTGATGTACATGATCTTGGGAAAAACATTGTTTCTGCCTTACTTGAAAACAACGGTTTCCATCTAATTGATCTTGGTAAGGATGTCGATGCCGATACTATTGTCCGGACAGCGATTGAACAGCAAGCCGATATTGTCGGTCTCTGTGCACTGATGACAACAACTATGGTGCAGATTGATCAAGTAATTCAGTCACTAAAGGAAGCTGGTTGTACAGCAAAGGTCATTGTCGGCGGGGCGGTCCTCACCCAGGAATATGCCGATGCTGCCGGTGCCGATGCTTATGCGCATGACGGTGTAGTTGCAGTTCAGTTGGCCAAAAATCTGCTAAAAAAAGATTAATGTTTCACGTGAAACAATTGCATTTAATTTTTATCCTTCTCCTCAATGTCTTTGAACGCAACTGTAAAAAGCTCGTGCGGTAGACCTTCTTCTACCGCACGAGCTTTTCTTATTTTTTCTGCTGCTCTTCTTTTAGCATTATATATTATTCTTTGTTTAAATCCATTGGCTACCCTATTTCATTGTTTCACGTGAAACAAATTATGCTAGAATTGCTGCCAAACGAATTAATTCGGGATCAAGCTGTTTTTTATTCGTGACAGCATCTTCCAAATCAATACTGACAATTTTACCACTATTAAAGCCAAATACTACATTTGAAATTCCAGAAATAACCGCCAGCGCCGCTTTTTCTCCCAACTGACTCGCTTTTACCCGGTCAATTACAGATGGCGATCCGCCCCGCTGTATATGCCCCAACACGGATACTCTCGTATCAATGCCTGTTTTCTCGCCTATGGCTTTGCCTATGTCAATCCCGCTGCCTACCCCTTCGGCTACAATCACCAGGCAATAGCGTTTTCCACGCGCATAAGCGGTCTTGATCTCAGCACAGACCGTATCAAGATTATATTCTGCTTCAGGCACAAGAACGGATTCTGCCCCGCCAGAAATTCCTGATATCATGGCGAGCCAGCCACATTTTCTTCCCATGACCTCTACGACAGCAATCCGCCGATGTGCTGACGCGGTATCCCGTAGTTTATTGACGGCATCAATAATTGTATTGGCCGCCGTATCGGACCCTATCGTATAATCTGTTCCCCAAATATCATTATCAATTGTGCCTGGCAATCCAACAACAGGAATTCCCGTTTCTAAACTCAGTTTATGCGCCCCACGCAGACTGCCATCACCGCCAATGACAACAAGGCCCTGAATCCCGCGCTTCATCAAATTTTCATAACATTTTCTTCTTCCTGCCGGTGTTTCTACCTCTGGACAACGCGCTGTGCCAAGAAAAGTCCCGCCCCGCTGGATAATATCACTGACCGAGCGTGACTCCATTAAAAATAAATCTTCTTCAAGCAATCCCTTGTACCCATTGTTGATACCCCAGATCGCTACCCCCTCATATAAAGCGGTACGAGCTACAGCGCGTATTGCCGCATTCATCCCCGGACTGTCGCCCCCACTCGTCATAACAGCAATTGTCTTTAACATATACTTACGCACCTCCCTGCCTCTACTATTCGACTTCTGCTACCAAAACCCTCTTGTCACGAATAAGCTTCTTTTTATATTCCATATTTTACCATTTTTACTTGACAAAAAACAAAGTCAATGTTAAATTTGTTGTATATTGTTATACGACTGACGGAAGTGGAAATGACCACATGAAGTATAACATGATCAGCCGACCGTCTGGGCAAAAAAAGTCCGAGATCTGTGGGCTTTTTTTATATTTTTTTACAGAGGAGAATATGAAAAATGAACGAACTCGAATTGAAATATGGCTGCAATCCCAACCAGAAACCGGCCAGGGTTTTTATGAAAGACGGCGACCTTCCCTTTACCGTACTCAACGGCAAGCCTGGCTATATAAACCTGCTGGATGCCTTTAACAGCTGGCAGCTTGTCCGCGAACTGCACGAGGCGACCGGCCTGCCGGCAGCGGCTTCCTTTAAGCATGTCAGTCCCGCCGGAGCCGCCGTAGCCGTACCTTTATCCCCTGTACTCAAACAGGTTTATTTCGTCGAAGGTATTGAACTTTCCCCGATTGCAACTGCTTACATTCGAGCCCGCGGTGCCGACCGCATGTCTTCCTATGGTGATTTTGTTGCCTTATCGACCGAGTGCGATGCCCAGACAGCGTCATTTCTCGTCCGTGAAGTATCCGATGGCATTATTGCCCCCTCTTATTCCGAGGCAGCCCTCGAGATTCTCAAAACCAAAAGAAAAGGAACCTATCTTGTCCTCCAGATAGATTCGGCTTACCAGCCGCCGGCACTTGAAACCAAAGAGGTTTTTGGCATTTCTTTTGAACAGCAGCACAACGATATAAAAATCACCCCGGACTGCCTTGATAATATTCCAACCAAAAACAAGGCCTTTACCCCGGAGGCAAAGCGTGACCTTCTGATTGCCCTCATCACGCTCAAATACACGCAGTCAAACTCGGTTTGCTATACAAAAGACGGCCAGGCCATCGGTATCGGTGCCGGGCAGCAATCACGGGTCCATTGTACCCGTCTTGCCGGCAGCAAAGCCGACAACTGGTATCTGCGCCAAAATCCAAAGGTCCTGAATCTACCGTTTAAAGATGATATCCGCCGTCCGGACCGCGATAACGCGATTGACGTCTACATTTCTGATGAATACATGGATCTGCTTGCCGATGAGGAATGGCCGCGTATTTTCAAGGAAAAACCATCGATATTTACGCGCGAGGAACGTTTGGCCTGGCTCGAAACAGCGCAGGGAATAGCTCTTGGCTCTGATGCCTTTTTCCCTTTTGGCGACAATATTGAACGAGCCCATAAAAGCGGCGTGGAGTTTGTCGCCCAAAGCGGCGGATCCATCCGTGATGACAACGTTATTGATACCTGTAACAAATACAACATGGCCATGGCCTTTACCGGCATCCGCCTGTTTCATCATTAAAAAAGGGAGCTGCCAGGCAGCTCCCTTTTTTCTTTCCGGACAGAAAATTGATACCGTTAGGAGGATCATACTTTATGCGTATCATAACCGCACCTGACTCTTTCAAGGGAAGTCTGACCTCAGTTGAAGCATCCCAGGCAATGGCCGCCGGCATCCGCCGCATATTCCCCCAGGCTGAAGTCATCGAAATGCCTGTTGCTGATGGCGGTGAAGGAACGCTGGCCGCCATCGTCCGCGCCGGAGACGGCCGGCTGATCTATCAACAAGTTCAAGATCCCCTTGGGAAACCCGTCACCGCCCGCTGGGGCCTGCTTGATAATAACAAGACAGCTATAATAGAAATGGCCGAGGCCTCTGGACTCCTGCTCGTTCCACCATTATTGCGCGATCCTGGAATAACTTCAACCTTTGGCACTGGTGAGTTGATCCGATCCGCACTGGATCACCATGTCGAAAAAATTATTGTTGCCATCGGCGGTAGTGCCACAAATGACGGTGGAGCCGGAATGGCCTCGGCTCTTGGCGTCCGCTTTCTCGATCGGCAGAAAAAATTGCTGCCACCCGGAGGAGCCGCCCTGATTAAACTGGCAGACATCGATATCAGCGGGCTCGATTCCCGGCTGAAAAAAACAAAGATCATCATTGCCTCTGATGTAAAAAATCCGCTTTGCGGCCCCAATGGTGCCTCGCTCGTTTACGGCCCGCAAAAAGGCGCCACACCCGCCAGCGCACATTTACTGGATTTGGCCTTAGCGCATTACGCCCGGAAATCTCAGACTATTTTAGGGGTCGACATAAGCACACAGGAAGGTGCCGGAGCTGCCGGCGGCCTCGGCGCTGGCTTGATGCTGTTTTTAGGGGCTAGATTTAGGTCAGGAATTGATCTCGTGCTTGATACACTGCATTTTGATGAACACCTGATAAATACCAACCTGGTCTTTACTGGCGAGGGCTGTACTGATGAACAGACCTTACATGGAAAAGTTCCCGCTGGCATCGCCGCCCGTGCCAGTCGATACAATATCCCCGTAATCTGTATTTCCGGCTCGCTGGGAAAAATGCATCAAAAAATATTCGCGGCAGGCATCGCTGGTGCTGCGAGTATCGTCTCTCGCCCTATGACCCTAAGTGAATGTATGCACGATGCCTATACGCTGCTTACAGATGAAACTGAGCGTGTTTGCCGGCTGCTACAAGTTGGAACTTTCCTAGCTAAATAAAAAGCAGCGGACATCATCTCCTGTTTGATGATGTCCGCTGCTTTTGTTTTAGAGAGATATACGCAAAAATTCTTCAACCTGATCACGTACTCCCGGTATACCGGTCGGCCCGTTATGGCGGTGAATCAGCTTGCCCTGACTCACAACGGCCTGATAAATTGTCTCTTCCATACTGCCGGGAACAAGATCTTCCCAGTCCTCTTCACGATAGGCTTTCTGCACGAGTGCATTATTCGGGCGGCCGGAAGCCTCTAACTCGCCCAAAAATTGAATCTGTCGTTTATCCGGGCGGATATAGTAATGCTGCAAAAAATATGTTTCCGGATAACTATAGGTATCCTTATTAAGCGGCTGAAGCTTTATCCAGACATCGATCAGTTTTTCCTTGACACTGTAGGGACGCCGTATCCACTGTACGGTCTGCATATCCATATAATACTGGTATTCATCATCGGCTGCTATGCTTAAAAACCGATCTGGTTTAGCTGGCGTCTCTGCCTTGGCATCTGTTGCCGGGCTGGTAGTGGCCGGCAATGGCGTCGCCGGCGTACTGTCGGCGGCAAAGCAAGTTGCACCGATACTTAAGCAACAAACAGCAAGCCATATACATCGTTTGATCATATTGTCACCTGCTCCCTTTTCCTATAAAAATCATTTTTTCTGCTTGGGAATAACCATTTTTATCGTGATACTATCCTCGGATTGTTCCTGCTGTACTTTTACCTTAAAGCCGGATTTCTTCATCTGACTGGCCATCTGATCAATGGTATTGATAAAAATCCTGATATCCCGCACAAGCCCAATAACCTTCTTTTTTTTCTTTCCTTTGGCGGCTTCATCCAGCATTTTCTGTATCAGAACTTCTGTCTCTCGCACGTTAAGCGATTTTTCGGCCATAATCTGCAGTGCCTGAAGCTGTAAATCCTCGCTGGGAAGTCGCAGCAACGCTCGGGCATGCCGCTCTGTTATCTTGTCAGTAAAGATCCGCTGGCGTACAGTTTCACTCAATTTGAGCAATCGCAGCTTGTTAGCGATCGTCGACTGGCTCTTGCTCATCCGCCCAGCCAGTTCTTCCTGTGTAAAACCAAAGTTTTCCAATAATTGGGCAAATCCCGCAGCCTCTTCCATAAAATGGAGATCTTCCCGCTGCAAGTTCTCAATCATTGCGATTTCAGCTGTCTCTTTATCCGTCAACATTTTTATGACGACCGGAACTTCCTTTAATCCGGCTAGTTTTGATGCTCGCAACCGCCGTTCTCCCGCAACGAGTTCAAACCCAGTTTCAAGCTGCCGCACAACCAGTGGCTGAATTATGCCAAATTCACCAATGGAAGCTGCCAAATCCGCCAACGCTGCTTCATTGAATTTTTTGCGGGGCTGAAATGGATTGGGTACAATCTCATCAATTGGCAGCAACCGTACATCCTTCTCCGGCATTGCTGGAGTCTCCGCAGCCTTATCTGCTTGTGCCTCCACAACTGTTTCTGGCTGCTGTTTTTTATCAGCCGGGCTCATGGCTGCATCCGGACCTAAGCCAAATAATCTGGCTAAACCTTTCATTTATACACCGCCCTTAATCAACATCGGAAAAATTCCCAATTCTCATTTATTCGTTTTCTCTTGATAAAAATCCTTTATCTTGTAAAATCACAGCGGATTTTTCTCCGGTGTGCCGGCCTTCCGCGGATAAGTTCCCGGCGTTTTTTTTATTTTTTTAATATATATAACAGCCCGCACATCGTCTATGCCAGGCAATTTAACCGGAACAATCTCTTCTATGCGTCCGCCAAGAATATCTACGGCTTTTTCAGCTTCCGCCGCTTCTGACTGATACTGCATCCCCTTGAGCGCAACGAAATAACCCCCAACACTCACAAAAGGCAGGCAGTATTCGCAAAGCACCGGCAGGCGGGCAACTGCCCGCGATACAGCAATGTCAAACTTTTCCCGATACAATTTTTGCCGGGCTGCTTCTTCCGCCCGGGAATGAATGACTGTCGTCTGCCTCAGCTGCAGCTGATCGACAACACACTGCAAAAATTTAACACGTTTATTTAAGGAATCCAGTAAGGTCAGCTGCAGCTGCGGCTGAAAAATCTTAAGCGGCAGTCCCGGAAATCCGGCTCCCGTCCCGACGTCAATCACCGTCGCTCCCGGAGAAAATATTTCCGGCTTAAAGCAGCTGATGGAATCGATCATATGCTTTACGGCAACGGGCTGTGGCTCGGTAATAGCTGTCAAATTTATTTTGTTGTTCCATTCCACCAGCAATTGATAGTACGTATCATATGCTTTTAGCTGCTGCTCATTGATATCTACCCCGTATTCTTCGGCAGCCGTCTTCAATATATCTTTAAAAATCATAGTTTCACCTCACGGCGGCGCTGCTCTAGATAAACAAGCAGGATAGAAATATCGGCCGGAGATACCCCGGAAATACGACCTGCCTGTCCCACAGAAAGCGGGCGAATGGCAGCCAGTTTTTCTCTGGCTTCATCACGCAGACTTGGAACCTGCTGGTAATCTATCTCCTCCGGCAGTATTTTTTCTTCCAATTTTTCCATCCGATCCACCTGTTCCAGCTGTTTTTGAATATACCCCTCATAAACGACACCAATTTCCACCTGTTCCTGAACCTCCGGCGCCAGTTCAGGTAAATCAAAGATCTGCCTGAGCATGCCGTAATCGATCTCCGTCCGTTTTAAAAGATCATAGAGTGACGTGGTCGTTCGAATCGGCGTAGAGCCAATCGATACGAGTTTTTCCTGGATTTCCTTATTAGGATTCACCTTATATTCTTTGAGCTGCACCATTGCGGCATCAATACTTTGCTTCTTTGTCTGGTAGCGCTGATAGCGGTCCGTTTTAACCAGGCCGATCTTCCAGCCTTTTTCTGTCAGGCGCAAATCTGCGTTGTCCTGACGCAAAAGCAGTCTGTATTCTGCCCGCGAAGTCATAATCCTATACGGTTCCTGTGTTCCCTTGGTGACTAGATCATCAATCAAAACTCCGATATAAGCTTCTGACCGCCTAAGAACCAATGGTTCTTCACCTTTTAGTTTGAGAGCGGCATTGATTCCGGCAATAAGGCCCTGTGCAGCAGCTTCCTCATAACCGGAAGTTCCATTGGCCTGCCCGGCAGAAAAGAACCCGCTTAACGTTTTGAATTCCAGCGTTGGCTTGAGCTGCAGCGGATCAATACAGTCATATTCAATTGCATAACCTGGGCGCATGATTTTTACATTCTCTAATCCCGGAATCGTCCGCAAAAATTCCATCTGCACATCCATCGGCATACTTGTCGACATTCCCTGTACATACATCTCTTCGGTGTGAAGACCTTCCGGTTCAATAAAGAGCTGGTGCTTTTCCTTATCCGGAAAACGCAATACTTTGGTTTCTATTGATGGGCAATACCGCGGGCCGATGCCTTCAATCATTCCATTGGCCATCGGCGCCCGATGCATATTATCACGCAAAATCTGATGCGTCGTTTCATTGGTATATGTGAGCCAGCAGGGAACCTGTTCCCGCGTCTTTACATCACTCATAAAGGAAAAATTATGGACGTGTTCATCTCCCGGCTGTATCGCCATCTTGGAAAAATCCAGGGAGCGACGGTCTACTCTGGCCGGAGTTCCCGTCTTGAAGCGCATCAGGCGGATTCCTGCGGCCTGCAAAGATTCAGACAAGTTATCCGCTGAACGATCGCCAATCGGACCACTGCTGTAGGTTTTTTCTCCGATAATGACCTTCCCGCGCAAATACGTCCCGGAGGCTAGAATGGCACAGCGGCATTCATATACTTCTCCGGTTTCGATTACTACACCGCGAATTTCACCCTTCTCAATGAGCAGGCTTTCGACAAGCAGCTGCTTGATATCAAGGTTTTCCTGAAGTTCGCAGGTATGCTTCATCGTATACTGATAGAGCTTTTTGTCCGCCTGTGCTCTGAGCGCGTGCACAGCCGGCCCCTTGCCTGTATTGAGCAGCCGGTACTGGATACAGGTCTTATCCGCATTGACGCCCATTTCCCCGCCAAGAGCATCCAGTTCGCGAACCAGGTGTCCCTTCGCCGGACCACCAACGGATGGATTACACGGCATCTGCGCTATATTATCAAGATTCAGTGTCGTCAGCAAGGTCTTACAGCCCATACGCGAGGCTGCCAGGGCTGCCTCCACACCGGCATGACCGGCACCAATTACAATCACATCATAAGTTCCCGCAACAAACAAAACATATCACTCCTATTTACCAATACAGAACTGGCTGAATATCTGATCAATTATATCTTCTCCTACCGTATCGCCGGTAATTTCACCAAGTTTTTCCCAGGCGCTGCGCAAATCAATTACAATAAAATCAGCAGAAAGTGTATTCTCTATCGTCTTGGCGGCAGCCGCCAGATGAAGCTCCGTCTGCCTCAGAATTTCAACTTGACGCACACTGTTGACAAAGCAGCCATCCGGCTGAATCCCATTGTCATAAACGATAGCCTGGATTGCTTCTGTCAGCGCATCGAGCCCCTGTTCAGCAAAGGCGGATATTTCAATGATTCGATGCTGCCCCGCAAGGCCTTCCAGCCGCGCCAGCTCAAACTTGCCCGCCAGATCCGTTTTGTTGAGCAAAATCAAGGCCTGTTTATCCTTGATCAACTGCAAAATCTCTTCATCCTCCACGGATATTTCCCGGGAAAAGTCAAACATGGCCAGGACCAAAGAAGCACGATTTACATAGTCTCTTGCCTTATCGACCCCGATTTTTTCCACCAGATCTTCCGTCTTTCTGATACCGGCCGTATCGATAATCTTCAGCGGAATGCCGCCGATATCGACATATTCCTCAATCGAATCCCGCGTAGTTCCCGGAATGTCAGTAACAATTGCCCGGTTTTCCTGCAGCAGGGCATTGAGCAGGCTTGATTTACCGACATTAGGCTTACCGATAATTGCCGTTTCCAACCCTTCCCGCAGAATTCGCCCCGTCTTTGCCGTTGCAAGCATCTGTTGCAGACGCCCCCTGATTTCCATAATTTTATTACAGGCTTCCTCCGTAGCCAAATCCTCAATATCATCTTCCGGAAAATCAATCGAGGCTTCGAGGTGCGCTATCATTTCTAAAATCAAATGACGCAGGGATTGAATTTTCCCGGAGAATCTTCCTGCTAAATGTCCTTCAGCCAAACGCAGCGAGGCCTCCGTCTTCGACTGGATGATATCCATAACCGCTTGTGCCTGCGAAAGATCCAGGCGCCCATTTAAAAATGCCCGCTTTGTAAACTCACCCGGTTCTGCCAAACGTGATCCCTGTTCAAAGGTAAGGGCGAGAATTTCTTTCAGTGGCATGACTCCGCCATGACAGTGAATTTCCACTACATCTTCCCTCGTATACGAATGTGGTCCATACATTGGCAGACAGAGGACTTCATCAATGACAATGTCCGTACCGGGCCTGACAATTACACCATAGGCGGCCTGATGCGACTGCACCTCTCGCAGTGATTTGTATTTTCTTGGCTTAAATATTTTTTCTGCTATCGTGAGCGCCTGATCGCCGCTGATACGGATAATGCCGATACCGCCCTCACCGATGGCAGTAGCTATAGCACTGATTGTGTCTGACTGCATACTATCGTCCTCTCTGCCAGCAGCTTTTTAACAAAAAGCTGCTGAATTTTCCTCTTAATAATAGCAGATATTCTGCTGGAAACCCTAGCGATTTTCTAAAAAAAATAAGGCTATCCCAAATAAAATTTGAGACAGCCCTTTCACAGTTCTCTCTTAATTCACACTCTTATGGTGTTTTAAATCAATAACTACCTTACGATAAGGCTCTTCCCCATCGCTGTACGTAACAACCCGGCGGTTATCCTGCAATGCAGTATGTATGACCTTGCGTTCGTGCCGGTTCATAGGCTCAAGAATAATTTTTTCCCCCGAATGACGAACCCGATCTGCCAAACGCAAAGCCAACCGGCGCAAGGTTTCTTCCCGGCGACTGCGATAATTTTCAACATCAATAATAATCCGGACTTTATCTTCTGCCAACCCTTTATTAGCGGCTAAATTGGTCAAATACTGCAAAGCATCCAAGGTTTGCCCATGCTTGCCGATCAATATGCCAAGATCACTGCCAATCAGATTGAATACATGACCGTCCTCCTGTTCGGAGTGCTCAACGGTAAGTGTAAGCTTCATCTGCCGGAAGATTTCCCGCAAAAAAACTTCTGCCTTTTCAAGCGGCAGCAAATCTCTCACGGTTACTTTTATCCGAGCTGGCTTGACGCCGATAATTCCCAAAAAACCTTTTGTCGGTTCTTCAAGCACCTCATAAGAAATGCGATCTTCTGTTACATCGAGTTCTTCCATAGCTGCAACCAATGCTTCTTCGACTGTTTTGCCAGTCTTTTCAACCACCTCAGCCATGATTAGGCAGCCCCCTTTTTTAAATTACTCTCCCCACGGTACATCCACCACTGCTGGAAAATTTGCGTAATATTACTGATAACCCAGTAGATTACAAGCCCGGCAGGGAAAGTCAAGCTGATCCAGCCAATGAATATCGGCATAAAAATCATCATCATCTTCATCTGCTGGTTCATCTCTGTTGTCGTCTGTTTTTGCTGAATAAAAGTCGTCAAAGCCGACAATACCGGTAAAATATAATACGGATCCGGCAGGGAAAGATTCGCCAGCCACAAAAAAGATGGATCCCCAGCATATTTGAAATTCTGCAGAGCATAAAACATGCCCATCAAAATCGGCATTTGCGCGATGAGTGGCAAACAGCCCGCCAAAGGGTTTACGCCGGCATCCTTGTAAATCCGAGCCATTTCCTTTTGCAGCATTTCCGGATTTTTTTTATGTTTTTCCTGCAAGCGTTTCATTTCCGGCTGTATATCCTGCATCGCCTTCATCGATTTTACCTGCTTTATCGTCAGCGGATACAAAATCATTTTAATTACAACCGTCATTAAAATGATTGCAATCCCATAACTTTCAAACCCGAGTGTTGAACTCAGCTGAAAGAACAATTCCAAAATCTGCTCCAGCCAGCCAATGAACATATCAAAGATACCCAAAACATCACTTCCTAATATTTATTTCTTTTATTTTACGGGATCATATCCACCCTTATGAAAAGGATGACAGCGAAGAATTCTCTTTACCGCCATCCATCCCCCGCGAACTGCCCCATATTTTTCAATTGCTATTAGCGCATATTGTGAACACGTCGGAATATAACGACAAGAAGGCGGCTTCAATGGGGATATAAACATCCGATAAAATTTTATCAGCAATATAAATATCCGCCTCATTCAATCCGCCTCATGTCTTAAAATCCGCGCCTTTCGAGCCAAGCTTCGAAAAGACTTCTCAATTACGCTATATTTTACATCCGTTGCCGCCTTTCGGCCGACAAGCAATAAACAATGTCTAGATTTCAACATATCCTGATTTAAGCGATACGCTTCACGCAACAAGCGCTTGACACGGTTGCGCGTTACTGCATTTCCGAGCTTCTTCCCGGCAGCAAAGCCAACCTTTCCGCCTTCCGCCGGCGATGAAAACACATACAGCACCAGATAGCGGTCAGCATAGGAATGTCCATAGCGATAAACCTTCTGAAACTCTTTATTCTTCCGCAGAATTCTCTTCTTCGGCAACTTATACATTTCTAATCCTCATTCCGCTAAATGGAAAAAATAGGTCACCGTAGTGACCTAATATTAAGCTGACAGTTTTTTTCTGCCTCTTGCACGTCTTCTTTTCAAAACGAGACGTCCACCTTTAGTCTTCATTCGTTCACGGAAACCATGCGTTCTTTTCTTCCAAAGCGTATTTGGTTGATAAGTTTGTTTCATGTTTGCACACCTCCTTACCGCGATACAACACCATTCTAGGTCAAAATTATCAATTTCAATAATCACAAATTTTAACTATAAGAAATTATAGACTACACGGCCGATAGTGTCAAGAAATTTACGGAGATATAATCACAGCACACTGTGGATATTTTTCGTCTTTTTCTGCTTTTTATTCGAATTATTGTTGATAACTTCGGTCTATTTTGGTAATATATCTTTAGCTACTTATCCACATTTACATATAACATGGACGGTTTATACACATAAAATATAAATTATCAACATATTCCATCATTTATACACAAATTTATCCACAGCTGTATAAATTGTTATATATCCAATAAATACAAAGCCTCGAGAAGATTTTAGTTTTTCGATTTTGTATTTTTTTTCGCCTTTTTACCCCTGTTGCCTTTAAAGATATCCACATGTGTGGATAAAAATGTGGATATCTTTATTCAGATGTTTATAAAATTTGTTTATATCTTACTTTCAGAAAGGATTTTTTCAATGGAACAGACTCAATTACAGGCCACCTGGGAGCAAATCCTCAAAAAATTGGAAGATTCCCTGTCGCAAATCGTTTGCGAGAACTGGCTGCGACCGCTTGTGCCCGTTTCGCTGTCAACCACTACTCTCGAACTCGGCACCCCGACCGATTTTTCAAAAGAATGGATTGAAAAACATTATATTCCTTTCATCATTGATGCCAGTTATGAAGTAACCCAAGCCAAATTATCTATATCAATTAAAAGTCTGCATATTGAAGAAGCGGACAGTGTTCATCCCCTGCCTCAGACGCCAGCAGCAGCAGCCTCGTCCGTATCGGCATCGCCTGGTGATGATCCCGTCCAGCCGACGCTGATTGATGAACTGAGCCAGCCTCAACGCCCGACAATACCATCCCCAATCGTACCCGGCGATTCCTCCTCCCTTAACCCCAAGTACGTATTTGAAACATTTGTCACTGGCAATTCGAATCGCTTTGCCCATGCAGCTGCACTGGCAGTTGCAGAATCGCCGGCAAAAGTTTACAATCCTTTTTTTATGTATGGCGGCGTCGGACTTGGCAAAACACATTTAATGCATGCCATCGGACATAAAATTTTGCAAAATCACCCGGAAATGCGGGTATTGTACATATCAAGTGAAAAATTCACCAACGAACTCATCAACTCCATTCGGGATGGAAAACCGGAAGCTTTCCGCCAAAAATACCGAAACATTGATGTTTTGCTCGTCGATGATATCCAGTTTTTATCGAAAAAAGAGCACACCCAGGAAGAATTTTTCCACACGTTTAATACACTCCATGATGCCAACAAACAGATTATCATCTCAAGTGACCGCCATCCGCGCGAAATTCAAACGCTCGAAGACAGGCTTCGTTCGCGCTTTGAATGGGGTTTGATAACAGATATTCAGGCACCTGATCTTGAAACACGTATTGCGATCCTGCGGAAAAAAGCCTTACTGGAAAATCTTAATGTTCCCAATGATGTGATGGTTTATATAGCCAGTCGTATCGATAATAATATCCGGGAACTTGAAGGCGCTCTGACACGTGTTGTTGCCTTTGCTTCTCTTAACAATCAGGTAATCACCAATGAATTAGCTGCGGCCGCATTAAAAGACGTCTTCCCGACCGGAAAGACTAAACAGATTACCCTTGAACTCATTCAGGAAATCGTGTCCTCCTATTTTAAAATAAAAGTAGATGACCTTCTGGTAAAGAAAAGAACCCGCAATTTAGCCTTTCCCCGCCAGATAGCGATGTATCTTTGCCGCGAATTAACAGATACCTCCCTGCCGCGAATAGGCGAAATGTTTGGCGGCCGTGATCATACGACAGTTATTCACGCCCATGACAAAATAAGCCGGGAACGCAATGAGGATATGAAACTCAATAATATAATCAAGGAACTTGTCCAGAGAATTGAAAGCATGTAGTGTATAAGTCTGTGTATAAGTCTGTATTTTTGCTGTAGATGATTTGTGGGTAATTTTTATCAAGAAAATTATTGTGAATATGTGGATAACTGCCCCTATATTTATTAACATGTTATTCACGGAAATATCGTTGATATCTTAGCTGTAATTCCTACTTATCAACTTATCCACAGGCCCTACGACTATTACGACTATATTTTTATTATATTTATAAACAGTAATACTAAATAAGGAGCGCACAAATGAAATTTACATGTACAAAAAATGAATTGGTACAGGCCGTTCAGATTGTTTCAAAAGCCGTGTCGAGTAAACCGCAAATGCCGATACTGTCCGGAATCTATCTGAATGCCTATGAAAATACCATCGAACTGCAGGCTACAGATTACGAAATTGGTATTACTTGCAAAATTGATGCCGAAATCGAAGAACCGGGAACTATTGTGCTCTCCGGACGTTATTTTCAGGAAGTTGTCCGCCGTTTACCGGGAGAAACGATTGAACTTGAATTTGATCGGACAGAACAGACCGTAAAAATTACTTCAAATTCCTCGAATTTTAATCTGTTGAGCTTGCCAGCCAATGAATTTCCGGTGATTAAACCGCTGGATGGAAACACAACCTTCACAATTCGTGATAATGTTTTTCGTGAATTAATCAAAAAAACCGTCTTTGCCTGCTCGAATGATGAAGCAAGACCGATTTTTACCGGCTGTTTATTAGAAATTCACGGTTCGGATATGATTATGGCTGCTACGAATACACATCGATTAGCTGTAAAACGAGAAATACTCGATGATTTTACTGGCAATATGAAAATTATTATTCCGTCTAAAATACTTAATGAACTCCTGCGGATTATGGTTTCTGAAATTCCGACGAATGTAACTGTAAACTGCACGTATAATCAGATCAGTTTTGCCTTTGATAATGTCTATATTACTTCGCGTCTTATTGAGGGACAGTTCCCGGATTATAAAAGAGTTGTTCCGCCACAATTTACAACAAAAATCAATATCAACACGCATGATTTTCAAGCGGCAGTTGATCGTGTGTCCTTGATTTCGAGGGCTGGTGATTATAATATTATTCGCCTTGCATTTAATGGCGAAAAAGT
>JBOFWE010000057.1:0-3624 GCA_051653465.1 Selenomonadaceae bacterium
AGCGGTACGATTACGGAGGCTGTGCGGGAACTGATTACGAATTATTGTAATGAGAAAGGGATTCCGACCATTGTTGATTCGCGGTATGATATTCGTCGCTTTAAGGGCGTGAACTATATCAAGCAAAATGATGCCGAGCTGGCAGCTGCTAGCGGTGTCTCCCTGCTGACCGAAGATGATCTTTATGATGCCGGAACGAAACTTTTACAGGAAATGGAAGCAAAAGGCGTTTTGATCACCAGGGGAGAAAGAGGGATGACGCTCTTTGAAGCGGATGGGGCCATTCACAATATACCGGTGTCAGATAAGAGCGAGGTATATGATGTGTCAGGTGCGGGAGATACCTGTGTAGCTGCTGTTATTTTGGCCTTAGCCGCCGGGATTGAGCCAGTGGTTGCAGCTGAAATATCAAATTATGCATCAGGAATTGCTGTGCGTAAGCTGGGGACAGCTACTGTGTCAGCTGCAGAATTAACTCAGGTTTTGAAAAAGTGAGGAGCTTATATGCTGATAAATGCTGCGGATATAGAAAAATTTTGTGATATTTTACATCAGGCGGGCCGCAAGATTGTTTTTACCAATGGCTGCTTTGATATTTTGCATGCCGGGCATGTGCGCTATCTTGAACAGGCCCGGACCTGTGGGGATTATCTGATTCTCGGGCTTAATACAGATCAGTCAGTGCAACAGCTTAAGGGGCCACAGCGCCCGCTCAATAATGAACTTGATCGGGCAGAAGTTGTCGGTGCGCTTAGGTCGGTGGATGCCGTAGTTCTGTTTGGGGAAAAGACCGCAGAGGCCTTAATTGCTAAGGTGAAACCGGATGTCTATGTAAAAGGCGGGGATTACAGTCTTGATACCTTGCCGGAGGCAAAAATTGTACAGTCTTATGGCGGCCGGGTCGAATTCATTGCCATGGTGGCTGGCCGGTCGACGACAAATGTGATTGAGAAAATAAAAAAAACATTATGAAATAACAAAGATGCTCTGTCCCTTTATGGTGATGGAGCCTTTCTGTTGAGAAAGGAGTCTGCAATGACACCTAAAAATATTTTGATCGTCAAGCTCAGTGCAATTGGCGATGTTATTCATGCGCTGCCAGTTTCCTATGCCATAAAGGAAACATTTCCTGAAGCCAGGGTGACCTGGGTGGTAGAGCCGCCGGCCTATGATCTTTTGGTCAACAATCCGTATATCGATGAAATTATTTTGTTTGAAAAGAAAAAGTTTAAATCGTTTTGGGGGTTTATAAAAAATATTAATCCTTTCCGGAAAAAGCTGCAGCAGCATAAGTACGATGTTGTCCTCGACTTGCAGGGATTATTTAAATCAGCGGTCATTGCGTGGCTTAGCGGTGCTGATGTAAAACTCGGTTGTGCCAATATGCGCGAAGGCAGTGATAAAATAAGTCGGCCCGTATCTGGCCTGCATGCAGATGGACATATTGTTGAACGGTATCTTGACGTAGTGCGGGAACTGGGCTGCAGGGTTGAAACCGTCGTGTTCCCAATGGAAGTCACAGGCAAGGAAGCTGATATTGCCTGTAAGTTGATTACCCAGGCTGGCGCGGATATCAATAATGCTTATGTGGTATTGGCGCCGGGAGCAAATTGGCCCAATAAGCGATGGCCGACAAAATATTATGCCGACCTGGTGGATTGGCTCTATAATCAAAAAATCATTCCGGTTATAATTGGCGGCGGGGTGGTGGATGAACGTCTGGCAGCTGAAATTGAAGCTGCTGCAGAGATTCCACCGGTCAACCTTGTTGGACGGACGACGCTTAAGCAAGTGGCCTATATTATAAAACGGGCACAGGCCGTGGTTGGCGGTGATACGGGGCCGGTCCATCTTGGAGCCGGGCTTGGAGCCCCCACTGTTATGGTGATGGGGCCGACGGATGCGAAACGAAATGGACCATACGGGCAGCTGGAGAATGCCATTGAGGTCGCTTATGATTGCCGCTGGTGCTGGAAAAGACAATGCCGCTTCTCTAAAGACTGCCTGCTTGGCATTGACCCGGAAATAGTGAAAAATAAGCTGCGGCAGATCCTACAGCTGCCTTGAGTGAGTATGAAAATTTTGCAGGATCATGGTATAATGGACGACAGCAAAGTGCGTAAAGAATTGCGGTGGTAAAAATGAAAATAATAGATAAAATAGAACGCATATTGGTTATTGATCTGGCTTTTATCGGAGATGTCATTTTAGCAACGCCCGTATTGCGGGCATTAAAAACACAATTTCCTACGGCGGCTGTTACGATGCTTACGGTGCCGCTTACCGCAGAAGTGGCAAGGTTGAACCCGTATGTTGATGAAGTGCTGGTTTATGATAAAAAAGGCAGGGATAAGGGGATCAGAGGAATGTTTTCCCGGGCCGTTAAGCTGCGACGCCAGAAGTATGATATGGCAGTTTGTATGAATTTCGCGGTGCGCGGAGCCGCACTGGCCTGGCTTGCCGGAATAAAATATCGTGTGGGTTATGATGCCCAGCACGCAGGTTTTTTTCTTACGCATATATCGCCAGCAGATCGCGGACGGGTGCAGCATGAGACCATAAATCATTTAGGCGTACTGCAAGCAATTGATATTAGCCCGCCAGAGGATCTTTCCTTGACGATGTCAATACCGGAAACTGCGTATGCGTCCTTGCAGAAGAAGGTTCCCGCCGCAGCAGCTGTTCCGTTTATTGTCTGCTGCCCCTTTGGCAGCTATTCGCGCAAGAGCCTGAGCATTGAGAAATATCAAGAGATTGTAAAGCGCCTACAGGAAAAAGCTCCAGTATTTTTGATCGGCGGTGAAAAAGAGCGAAAAGGACTCGAGTCGATTGCCATACCGGCAGGTCTTTCTGAAGAGCATATTCTTGCCGGAACCCTGACGTTGACAGAATTGGCAGCGTTTCTTTCACTGGCGACGGTAATGCTGACAGTAGATACGGGGCCGCTGCATATGGCGCAAGCTGTAAAGCTGCCAGTCACCGCTTTATTTGGTCCTACAGATCCAGCAGTTTGGGGACCACGCAATACGGATGACATTTTGTTTTATCAGAAAGAATCCTGTGCCCCCTGTGACAGCAAGGGAAATTGTTCCCGTAACGATTGCTTGGAACAATTTTCGGCGACAGAGATTGCGGAAAGTGTGTTGAGGCAGTTTGCTGCCCATAATGGAGATGTAAAATGAAGAAAACAGCTGTATTGATTTTGACATATAATGAAGAAAAAAATATTGCGGATTGCATAAAATCCGCTGCTTTTGCCGACGAAGTGGTGGTGGTCGATTCGGCAAGTACCGATAAGACCTGTGAGATAGCAAAACAGTTGGGGGCTAAGGTCTGCATTCATCCGATGAACGGCTTCGCAGAGCAGCGGAATTTTGCTCTGGAGCAGACTGAGGCGGACTGGGTTTTTTATCTTGACGCCGATGAACGACTTACGCCGCAAGCTGCTGAAGAAATTCAGCGATTGACAACAGAGGAACCGTCAGCCTATGAAATAAAACGCATCAATATCATATTCGGGCAGATGATGCGACACGGGGAACATGCTCCGGATTATTCTCTGCGGCTTTATCCCCGGCAGGCAATTCGCTGGGAAGGGAAAATTCATGAACAGGCGATTGTCAG
>JBOFWE010000058.1:0-28012 GCA_051653465.1 Selenomonadaceae bacterium
TTTAAATTTTCGCCCGGAATATCCATAAAGCTCGGCAGCCCGGCACCGGTAGCAATAAATACTGCCCCAAAGCCTTCCTCTGTCATCAGCTCATCCACCGTGAATAGTTTTCCGGCAACGGCATTGACTTCTATCGTAACGCCCAATTTTTTTAAATTATCGATTTCCACCTGAACAATCTTATCCTTCGGCAATCTAAATTCAGGAATCCCATAGGAAAGAACACCGCCAGCTGTATGTAACGCTTCAAAAATTGTCACCTTGTAGCCCATCTTGGCAAGCTCGCCCGCAGCAGACAGCCCGGCCGGACCAGACCCGATAATTGCCACTTTCTGTGCATCGGCGGCATATTCGATCGGCTGCACAGCTTCGCCTTTTTCCAAACTGCGATCAGCGGCAAAACGCTCCAGTCGGCCAATGGCCACGGATTCCCCGCGTTTGGCCAAAATACAGTATTTTTCACACTGGCTTTCCTGCGGGCACACACGCCCACAGACTGCCGGCAGGCTGTTTGCTTCCTTAAGCTTGCTGATTGCGCCCTCAAAGTCACGCTCTTTAATCTTCGTAATAAAAGCCGGAATATCAATCTGCACCGGGCAGCCCTGACGGCACTGCGGCACCTTGCAATTGAGGCAGCGTTCCGCTTCAGCAACAGCGGTTTCCTCGCTGTAGCCAAGGGCGACTTCATCAAAATTTTTCGCCCGAACCTTAGGGTCCTGTTCCGGCATGCTGTGTTTTTTTAATGAGAGTGACATTCGCAATCCTCCTCTTTTTTCAGTCCAAGTGTCTGGCAGCGGCAGTAGTGCTCATCCGCACTGCTTTCCTGGTCACGATACATCCGCTGGCGTGCCATCAGGCCGTTAAAATCGACTTTATGCCCATCGAATTCCGGTCCGTCAACGCAGGCAAATTTTGTATCTTCACCAACCTGAACCCGGCAGCCACCGCACATTCCCGTACCATCTACCATAATCGGATTCAAGCTTACAACGGTAGGAATATTATACGGGCGTGTAGCCTCGGCTACGCTGCGCATCATTACAACCGGTCCAATCGCAATGACCTCGGCAATTTTTTCTCCGCGGTCAATGAGCTGCTGCAGCGCCGTAGTAACAAACCCCTTGATTCCATAAGAGCCATCGTCAGTTGTAACCAATACTTCATCGCTTACGGCTTTCATCTCATCCTCAAAAATCAGGATATCCTTGGACTTGGCACCAAGAATGGAAATGACCTTATTCCCCTGCTGCTTCATGCCGCGGGCAATCGGATAAACCGGAGCAACTCCAATGCCGCCGCCAATGCAGACAATTGTCCCCATATCCGGTTCAATATGACTCTTTGTGCCGAGCGGGCCAACAAGGTCAAGAATCGACTCCCCTTCGGCCAAGGCGCCGAGCTGCTTGGTTGATGCTCCCATCTCCTGAAAAATGATCGTAATCGTTCCGCGTTCGCGGTTGAAATCGGCAATGGTAAGCGGTACCCTTTCCCCGTTCTCATCAACCCGGACAATCACAAACTGACCCGGTTCCGCTTTTTTTGCTATTCGCGGCGCCTCAAGTTCAAAAAACAAAACTCCCGGCGACAATATTTTTTTACTCAAAATTTTAAACATACTTCACGCTCCTCCTAAAATGCGAATAAAGTCGCTGCCGCCCAGAAACACTTCTTTTCCCAGGCTGTTGGCCGCCAGACACATTCATTTCCCCGCAAAGACGCCCTGCAGATAAGCCAGCAGATTCGTCTTTATCGGCATAAGATAGATATTGGTTTCCTTTTTTTCAACAAACTCAAGTACCCGACGAGAAAAATCAATATTCCAATCCAAGGTCGGCTGAAAGCTTTTCGGAAAAACCACATTATTTTTTGTTTCCCAATAATTCACAGACCGTTCTGACATGACCGGGGAAACGCCCCAGTAAACCTCTACCCCATCGAGAATTTCCGCATAAATCTCCAGATAGCGCAGATCAAAAAACGGTTGGGTAAAAAATCCGGCTGCTCCCGCCTGCAATTTGCGGCGAATGTTATAACGCTCCTCGCGCATGCTACTGCGATACTGATCGATCCCGGCAAAAACTTTGATATGTGGCAATTCCTCACGGAATTTGCGGATCACATCCGTACTGACCGTCGGATAAATCTTGTGCGACATATCCTGCGGCGGATCACCGGTAATAACAAGGACTTCATTTATTGCATGATCCAGGAGATATTCGGCCATCGGCAGTGGCTTATCCAGATCAATGTCAATGGCCCGGATATGCGGCATAACCGCCGGGAAATAACGCTGAGCTACCGATGCCCCGACCCAGCTGCGCACGTCGTAACGCAAAAGCTCCGGAACATTGATAAGATCAATACATTTGAAATTCGCGCGCAAGAGCTCAAGCTCTTCAGCCAGTGCCGACTCACTGCGCGGCACAAGTTCTACAGATATTCTAGTCATAAATACCTCCTGATAGCAATATAGCAGTTTTAAAACAGTCCTGAGATTTTTCCGTCATTCGTGATATCCATGTTTTCTGCTGCCGGATGTTTTGGCAGACCAGGCATCGTCAAAATATTGCCCGTCAGGGCAACAATAAAACCAGCACCGGCCGAAAGCCTTATTTCACGAACTGTAATGCGAAACCCAGACGGTCGGCCAAGCTTCGCCGCATCATCGCTGAGCGAATACTGCGTTTTAGCCATGCAGACCGGCATTTTATCGAGGCCAAGTTCCTCGAGTTCCGCAATCGATTTCTTAGCCGGGGCCGTGAAATCGACTCCGTCTGCGCCGTATATTTCCCGGGCAATGGCTTCTATTTTAGCCGGAATTGAAGCTTCCGTCTCGTAGATATATTTGAAATCGCTTGGCTGCTGTGTTGCCTGCAATACCTTCTCCGCCAAAGCGATACCGCCTTCACCGCCCTTGGCCCATACTTCCGACAATGCCACCTGTGCGCCCAGTTCATTGCATTTACGCTCAACATATGCCAGTTCTTCTGGCGTGTCCGTCGGGAAGGCATTGATTGCCACAACAACCGGCAAGCCAAACTTATGAATATTTTCAATGTGCTTCGTCAGGTTAGACAGACCGCCCTCAAGCGCCTTCATATCAAGCTTTGTCAACTCAGCTTTTGGCATTCCGCCGTGCATCTTCAGTGCCCGCACGGTAGCTACAATGACAACCGCATCGGGATGAATCCCGGCAAAACGACATTTAATATCGAGGAATTTTTCAGCACCAAGATCAGCACCAAAACCAGCTTCTGTAACAACAACATCTGCCAGTTTCAGGGCAAATTTTGTTGCCATCACACTGTTGCAGCCATGGGCGATATTGGCAAAAGGGCCCCCGTGAATAAATGCTGGCGTCCCTTCGATCGTCTGAACAAGATTCGGCTTAATCGCATCCTTAAATAGCAGGGTTAACGCTCCAGTCACACCTAATTCTTCTGCCCGCACCGGTCGGCCAGAGCGAGTATAAGCAACAACGATTTTCCCCAGGCGCTGCTTCATATCATCAAGATCTCCCGCCAGACAAAGAATTGCCATCATTTCCGACGCTACCGTTATATCAAAGCCAGTTTCCCGTGGCACCCCATGCGCCTTACCGCCCATGCCGCAAACGATATTGCGCAGCGCACGGTCATTCAAATCCAGCACCCGCCGCCAAGTAATGCGGCGCACATCAATATCAAGTTCATTTCCCTGCTGCAAATGATTGTCGAGCACGGCTGCCAGGAGATTATGAGCCGTGGTAATTGCATGGAAATCGCCCGTAAAATGAAGGTTGATGTCCTCCATCGGCAAAACCTGCGCATACCCGCCACCGGCAGCTCCGCCTTTAAGTCCGAAACAAGGTCCAAGGGATGGTTCACGCAAGGCTACAGCAACTTTTTTGCCCATCTTATGAAAGGCATCGCCAAGGCCCACGCTTGTCGTCGTTTTTCCTTCGCCGGCCGGCGTTGGATTGATCGCTGTCACGAGAATCAGTTTTCCATCCGGCCGATTTTGCAGCCGGTTCCACGCTTCCAAAGATATCTTAGCCTTATATTTTCCGTAAAACTCCAGGTCATCTGCCGAAAGTTCAAGTTTTTCCGCCACTTCTGCAATCGGACGGATTACTGCTTCCTGTGCTATTTCTACATCACTCTTCATAAAAATCTGCCTCCCCGTGTTTTTCAGTTTATGTATTTTTAAATATCCCGGTCTGGCGCAGCTTATTTCCCCGCAAGCTGCAGCATAGCAGCTGTAATGGTATTTTCCATCAGCATCGCAATTGTCAGGAGTCCAACCCCACCGGGCACCGGTGTAATTGCTCCGGCAACAGCTTCGACCGCTGAAAAATCAACATCGCCCGTAAGTTTTTTAGGTGCAATGCGATTAATACCAACGTCAATAACAGCAGCTCCCGGTTTCACCATCTCGGCCGTCACAAAGTTTGGCCGCCCGATTGCCACAACCAAAATATCGGCCTGTCGCGTAATTTCCGCCAAGTTTTTTGTCCGCGAATGGCAAATCGTTACCGTAGCATGGCGAGCCAATAAAAGATGCATCATCGGCTTGCCGACGATATTGCTGCGCCCAATGACAACCGCATGTTTGCCCGCAATTTCAATACCTGCCAGTTCGAGCATTCGAATACAGCCCATCGGCGTACAGGGAACAAGCTGTTCCTGTCCCGTCGCAAGACGTCCGGCATTGACCGGATGAAAGCCATCCACATCTTTCTTCGGGTCAATGCGCTCTAAAATTTCTGCTTCAGAGGCCTGAATCTGTTCCGGCAGCGGCAATTGGACAAGAATCCCATGAATTTTCGCATTGCTGTTGAGGGCATCAATCTGCGCCAGCAGCTCTTCTTTTGTCGTCGTTGCCTTCATTTCAATGACTTCCGAATAGATACCAAGTTCTTCACAGGCCCGGTGCTTATTCGCTACATAGACCTTAGAGGCCGCATTCTCGCCGACGATAATCACCGCGAGCCCCGGTGTCACCTGATACTTCTGTTCAAGCTCTGCTACCTTGAGCTTTGCTTCGGCTTTGATTTGCGCCGCAAAAACTTTGCCTTCCAATACTCTTGCTGTCATATCTCATCCTCCAAAATAAAACATTTATCCCTACTGCCGTCAACACCCGTTTCATCAGGCGCCGATAAGGCTCCATACTGTAAATAAAAATACAGCCATAGCGACAATACCATTGCGCATAAAATAAACCTGTGTTACCCGGCTAAAATCGCTTGCTGACACAATACTGTGCTGATAGAGCAAGGTCAGCAGGGAGATTCCGACCCCAATATAATAAACCGGTGCCAAAGAAAACAACAGTCCCGTGCCAATAAAGCAAAAAAAGCTGACGGCATGCATGAGTTTAGCAATCCGCAAGGCTCCGGCTGCTCCGAATTTTGTTGCCATCGAATGCAAACCATGCTGTTTGTCAAATCCCTCATCCTGACAGCCGTAAACAACATCAAACCCGGCAATCCAAAAACAGACAGCAAAACATAAGATCACAACCCCCAGGCTGAGTTCACCCTTTATAGCCATATAACCACCAGCCGGAGCCATAGCCAGCGCTACCCCCAGTACGAGATGACACAGGCAGGTAATCCGCTTCATATACGGATAAATGATAAAGGGAAATACGGCGATTGGCACCAGCTTGATACAGATCGGAGCCAGCTGCAAAACGGCTCCCAAAAAAATTCCCAAACTGAAAATAATCAGTGCTACGGCTTCCGCAACCGTAACCTCACCAGTCACCATCGGGCGCTTTGTAAACCGCGGATGCAGCTTGTCATATTTCAAATCGATCAAATTGTCAAGGGCCAGGGCAGCGCTGCGGGCACCGACCATTGCCATCGTTATCCAAAATAAATCCCAGCCATTCGGCAGCCCCTGTGATGCCAAAAAAGCTCCCATATAGGCAAACGGCAGGGCAAAAATGGAATGATGCAGCGCTATATTATTGACATGTGCTGATAATTTACTCAAGACCAAGACCCTGCCATTTCTCATCCACCATTTTCTTAACTTCATCGCTCATGACGATCTCATCCGGCCATTCACGCGTATGTCCCTCTTGCGGCCAGGTCTTTGTCGCATCAATGCCAACTTTTGTTCCCCATTGCGGCTGCGGCGAAGAATGATCCAGCACATCAAGCGGCCCATCTACCATCACAATATCCTGCCGGGCATCAATATTGTTAAATACCCGCCACCATACTTCTTGCTCATCCTGCACATTGACATGCTCATCGACAACAATAATCATCTTGGTAAACATCATTTGCCCCATGCCCCAAATTGCCTGCATAACTTTTTTCGCCTGTTGCGGATACGATTTTTTGATGGATACCATCGCACAATTATGGAACACCCCCGCTAACGGAAGATTAATATCCTTGATTTCCGGCAGCATCTGTTGCAGCAAGGGCAGGAAAATACGCTCTGTCGCCTTGGCGATATAGCAATCCTCCATTGGCGGTTTGCCAACAATCGTCGACGGGTAAATCGGATTTTTTCGATGTGTTATACAGGTAATATGAAATACCGGATACTCATCGGCCAGGGAATAGTAACCTGTATGATCACCAAACGGGCCCTCACGGCGCATTTCGTCAATCTTCACATACCCTTCAAGCACGATTTCACTGTGTGCCGGAACTTCCACATCAACCGTTTCACATTTGATCATTTCCACGGACTTTTTGCGCAGCATGCCGGCAAATACCATTTCATCGATGTCCCGTGGTAGCGGTGCCGTGGCTGCATAGGTAAGCACCGGATCCGTACCGATAGCTACTGCCACTTCAATTTTATCCTTGCCAAGTTCGCGGTGTGCCCGAAAATTCTCCGCACCATTTTTATGAATATGCCAGTGCATGCCCGTAGTCTGCCCATCGTATTTCTGCAGTCGATACATACCGACATTGCGTTTGCCTGTCTTAGGATTTTTCGTAAAGACCAGCGGCAATGTGATAAACGGGCCGCCATCCTGCGGCCAGCAGGTAAGAATCGGAAATTTGTCGAGTGATGGCTGATCCTTGATAATAACTTCCTTACAGGGACCATGCTTCACATATTTGGGAAAATTAATTGCCTGTTTTGCCGTCGGCAAAATAGACACCAAATCCATTTTTCGTTCCAACGAAATATAGGGAAGTTTCAAAATATCACGCAGGCGATCGGCAAGATCATCCACCTTATCAACCCCGAAGGCAATTGCCATCCGCTCCATACTGCCAAAAGCATTCATCAGTACGGGAACATCATAGCCCTTGACATTTTCAAATAACAGGGCAATATTTTTATTTCCTTCCATTTTCGATACGCGATCGGTAATCTCCGTGATCTCCAGCTCGCAATCCACTGGAGTTGTAATCCTTTTAAGCAGGCCGCGCGTTTCCAGCTCAGCCATAAATTCTCTCAAATCTTTAAAAGCCAAAATATTGCTCCTCTCTTATTTTCGCAAAATAAATCGAACGATAAACCAACTGATTTCGTACAATAAAATCATCGGCACGGCAATCATCGACTGGGAAAATACATCCGGTGTTGGGGAAATGACTGCCCCAATGACAAAGGCCATAAAAATAACAATCCGTTGCTTTTTCCACAAAAAAGCAGACCCAACAATGCCGAGCTTTGCCAGTACAACAATGACCAGTGGCAGTTCAAAAATAAAGCCAAACGGCAGAACAAACGTGATAACAAAATCAAGATATTTGCCTACGGAAAGCAGCGGCTGAAGATCGTTTGACCCAAAGCCCAAAAAAAACTTCACTGCCAACGGCAAGACAAAAAAGAAGGAAAAAGCCAGCCCGATTAAAAAAAGGCCGGCCGATGCCGGTACCAAGATACCTAAAAAGACTCGTTCCCGCACGGTCAATGCCGGCAAAAAAAACCGCCATATCTGATAAAAAACCACAGGCAAGGACAAAAGAAAGCCTGCAAACAACGCCACCTTAAGATATGTGAAAAAGGCCTCTGCCGGTTGCATATAATAAAGCCTGCCTGCGGGCAATGTCAGATAATGCATGATGTCCTCAATAAAAAAATAGCAGATACAGCTGCCAATACCGACAGCCAGTATTGCATAAATCAGGCGCCGACGCAGTTCTTCCAGATGCCGCAGCAACGTCATATTCCCCTGTTCTTCGCTTTCCTGCTCGATTTCCGGCACAACTGTTAACACAGAGTCCTCCGCCTGTTGTTCTTCTGTTGTTTTTTCCTGCACCATTATATTTCCCCGTTTCGCTTACGATTTATCAAAATCCTGTTGTTTTGTCACCGGTTTTTCGCTCTGTGTCGCTTTAAATTCACCAATGCTGCGGCCAACAGCCCGCCCAATCTCAGGAAGTTTACCCGGGCCAAAAACCACAAGCGCAATAATTAAAATCAACACCAGTTCCGGTGCAGCAACTCCTAACATTAAAAATCCCTCCTAATATATTGAGATTCTTTTCATGTTTACTATTATACAATCACCGAAAATAAAACACAATGTCAGACAAATATAGTAAAAATCGCCTTTGCCTGGGCAAAGACGATTTTTGCATGCTATTTCTTTTCTTCCGGTTTTTCCATCGGTTTCTCATCCGACTTCGGTGGCGCATCCTTCATAGCCGTTGGCTTGCTGTCGTCTGTCAGCCCCGAAGTTGCCCGTTTGAATTCATTTAAACTCTTGCCTACGGCCTTGCCGATTTCCGGCAATTTCCCAGGACCAAAGACCACCAGTCCGATAATTAAGATCAGTACTAATTCCGGCACACCTATTCCAAACATGGAAATCCCTCCCGCATTTTAATCAATTCATTTGCCTTTTATGGATAAAAGCTGTTTATATTATAAGTTTTCATTATGAAAAAGCTCTGTGAACCAATTAATATTTACGCAACCGTATAAAATCAGCTGCCATCTGATATGCTTCACGAATTTCAACCGGCAAGGATTCCGGCAGAACCGTCCGCGCTCTTTCTAAATAAGCATCAACCTTAGCCTGTGCATAGTCAATGCCATCGGTTGCCTTGACAATTTCAATCGCCCTGGCCAGCATAGTCTCAGACATTTCCCGGCAGGTCACGATCTGCTCAAGCTCCTCGGCATCTGCACTGACGCCCAGGGCCCTAATTACCGGCAAGGTTACAATCCCCTGCAAAATATCATTGCCGGCTGGCTTCCCGATAGCATCCGTTTCGGCCGTCAAATCAAGCAAATCATCCGTAATCT
The DNA here is from genome assembly GCA_051653465.1 of Selenomonadaceae bacterium. Taxonomy (GTDB): domain Bacteria; phylum Bacillota; class Negativicutes; order Selenomonadales; family Selenomonadaceae. The sequence goes on from JBOFWE010000058.1 coordinate 9,219, forward strand.
GAAAGGCCATGCCGATAGCCTGCCCATATTCATATAAAGCCTTCGTTTCAATTTCTGAAAGCCCTGCGAGAATGCCACCCATTTCGCAGCAATCGGCGAGAAAATTGGCCGTTTTTTTGGCAATGCGATCATAGTATTCCGCTTCATCACGCGAAGCCTTGTAAATCTCTTTATTTTGAATAATCTCCCCGGCACTAAGATCGCAGATCAGCTGCGACAAGCGCATGGTAATCCGGTCATCATAACCATTTCCCGCAACTAAAGAAAACGCCTTGGCAAACAGATAATCTCCCCCGAGAATTGCCAGCTGATTCCCCCATTTAGAATTGGCCGTAGCCGTGCCCCGGCGCAAGTCAGCACTGTCAATAACATCATCATGGACCAGCGAAGCCATATGAATCATTTCAATGGCCACAGCCAGCGGCATCACTTTATCCCGGTCAAAGGATACGCCGCCGCGCGCTGCCAAAAAATATAGCGCCGGGCGCAGCCTTTTGCCACCCGACTGCACCAAATGTGTTCCAATTTCTGTTATAATCGCCACCGGCGACTGTACCGTAGCAATCATTGCTTCTTCCAGTGCCGCCAAATCCTGTTTTATCACGTCAAACATCTTGTTTTCCGACAAATTTATCACCTACATGCTAAATATCTCAACTTACTAAGTTTACTACAACCAGGGCTATTTAGCAAACAAAGTCTGGCATTTCCTCCCCCTGCTAATACCAACCAATACCAGCACAGTTGTTGGCTGCCGGTATAAGTACACCTGAGGGCCTCTTTGTTTCCTTGACCGGAAGATTCCTGCATGCATTTGATAAAAATACATCTATCTCCACTGTAATTTATAGAAATTTTTATTTGCCATACTCAGCTGCCAAGCGGGCAAATAAGGGCAGTGAACGGCGAATCGTCTCCGTCTTTATACAATAAGAAGCCCTAAAATATCCTGGACAGCCAAAATCACTACCAGGGACGAGCAATAAATCATAAGCCTTGGCTTTCTCACAGAAAGCACGGTCATCTGCTTCCAAGGCCCGTGGAAATAAATAAAATGCCCCTTGAGGCTTTACACAGGAAAACCCGGCCGCTACAAGTCCATTATATAGCAAGTCCCGGTTCTCACGATAAATCCTGATGTCGGAAGGCATTCCCGCACAACGAGCTACTACTTTCTGAAATAAGGACGGGGCATTTACATGGGTCAGCACCCGGGCAGCACCGGCAATGGCTCCATACACTTTAGAAAATCCTGTAATTTCATCCGGAATAACAATATACCCTATGCGTTCCCCCGGCAAAGAAAAGGATTTACTATAGGAGTAGCACACCAGCGTATTCTTATAATATTTGCTCAGATAAGGAACCTCAACGTCATCATAGGCAATCTCACGATAGGGCTCGTCGGCAATCAAAAAAATAGTCTGGCCAAACTCTGCCGATTTCTCTTCAAGGATTGCTGCCAATTCCTCAATAACCGCCATCGAATAAACAACTCCGCTCGGATTATTCGGGGAATTAACAATCACAGCCTTAGTATGCCGGTTAATTCTCTGCCTGAACGCAGCAAAGTCAATCTGAAAATCTTGCGGCTGAGGCGGAACGACGACCAGTTTGGCGCCGGAAGCCTCGACAAAACACTGGTACTCCGGAAAAAACGGCGCAAACGCAATAAATTCATCCTCCGGCTCACTGAGAGCCTTGAAGCAGACCGTTATCGCAGCTGCGGCACCGGCAGTCATAAAGAGATTGCTGCCCGAAAACTTTGTAGCAAAGCGTTCATTAATACTCTGCGCCAGCGTTTCTCTGACCTCAGGATTTCCCGGAGCAACCGTATACCCATGAACCGCACAAGGATCTTCCTGCTGCACAATATCAAGAATTGCCTGCCGAATAAATTCCGGCGCCGGAACATTCGGATTTCCCAGACTAAAATCAAAAATATTTTCTTCACCAACAACGGCCGCCCGCTGGCGGCCGTATTCAAAAATCGTGCGAATCGTTGATTTTTTACTGCCAAGTTCATACATATCTTCTGCGATCATCGCCATCATCTCCCATTATAATATAAAACATCTGTCTTTTTATTCAAAGTCATACGATTACATTTTATCATCAATAAGCGAGTTTAACCAGTATTACTGTTACTTTTATTTCTAAAAAAAATCGTCGTTTCAATAAACGACGATTTTTTCAACCGATTCAGTGGCAAAAAACCTGCTTTCAGTTTTTGGTTTCAGAAAAATAACGCATACTTGTTTTTTTCCATTCCTTTACGGAAAACAGCATGGCCCGATTTTCAATGCCGCTTACTTTAGCCAAGCGATCAGCAATTGCAACACATTCTTCACGGCTGTGTCCGTGAATCATCGTGTAAATATTATAGGGCCAGCCAACAACGGTATTGCGATCATAGCAATGGGAGACTGCCGGATCCTCTGCCATCTTCCGCCCCACCTCATCCAGCCTTTCTGCCGGTACTTCCCAGGCACAAAGCACATTAGCGGAAAAACCTACTTCGCGATGCCGCAGGACCGCCCCCATCTTGCGGATCTGGCCGGCAGCCTTATATCCCTGCAGCCGGCTGAGCAATTCCTCTTCCTCAATGCCAAGGCGCTGGGAAATCTCTTTATATGGTTCAGCAACCAGTGGAAACTCATCCTGCATGGCCCTGATTATTTTTTTATCGAGTGCATCCATCTTGTCACCTACTTCAATTTAAACTGTACATTTATCTTATATTTTTTTCTTGACTCCAGATTCAGCAATTCTTCTACGCCCGGCTGTGCTGATACCGCTGCCAGCACTGCGTTTTTTTCCGCTAAGTCAGCTGTTAGTAAAGTAAACCAAAGGTTATACTTCCCTTCACGCTCATAGTTATGCGTAACTCCGGCAAAACCATTGATGAAGGTGGCCACGCCTTCCATAAAATCCGGCTTGACTTTTACTGCAATCAGCGAGCCGCGATAACCCAGTTTTTCCGAGTCAAAAAAAGGCCCAATTCGCCGCAGATAGCCTTCTTCCTTCAGGCTTTTTAACCGACTGAGAACAAATTCTTCATCAACTCCCAGCGCCTTTCCCATATCAGCAAACGGACGGTGGCTGATCGGCAGCCCTGTCTGCAAAATATTCAGCAATTCTTTATCAAACGGCGTCACCATGTCACACTCCTCTTTGTTTCCCGCACAAAAGTATAAAGGATAAATTATGCAACAATGAATGCTGCATAATTTATCCTTATGCTTTTCTCTGCTTATTGTACCAAAGCCGAGGCTATGACGTCAAGTAATTCTGAACGTCCTTCATTTTTTAAGGAGGAATACGGTAAAACATCCATATCCATTACCCCAAATTTTGTTTTTATAACGGCAATATTCTTTGCCAAAGCGGATTTGCTGAGCTTATCCGCCTTTGTTGCAATAACCAGCACCGGCAAATCATGTTCCACCAACCAGCGAAACATATCAATATCGGCCGGCATCGGTTCATGGCGACTGTCGACAAGCTGACAGACAAACTGCAACTGCGGTGACTTCACAAGGTATTCATCGATAAACTTCGCCCAGCGTTTGCGATTTTCCTTACCAGTTTTAGCATAGCCATACCCCGGCAAATCGACCAGGTAAAAATCCCGTCGGTCTTCAATCCCTTCAATCTTCGCCCCCAGCTCATAAAAGTTAATGGTCTGCGTTTTGCCGGGCTGCCGACTCACCCGGGCAAGCCCACGGACTCTGGTCAGAGAATTAATCAACGAGGATTTCCCCACATTAGAGCGCCCCATAAAGACAATTTCCTTCATCTTGTTTTCGGGGTACTGGTCAGCCCGGACGGCCGATGCAATATATTTCCCCTGCGTAATAATAACCTTTTCTTTCATCTACTTCACCAAAGCACAGTCCAAAACTTCATCCATGTTTTCGACCGGCACAAATTCTATTTTTTCTTTAATCGCTGGCGCAATATCTTCAATATCACGCTCATTTTCCTTCGGTAAAATCACAGTCGTGATCCCTTCCCGGTAAGCGGCAATAACTTTTTCCTTTAGTCCACCAATCGGCAGTACACGGCCTCGGAGTGTAATCTCCCCAGTCATGGCCACATCACTGCGAATTTTCCTATTGGTCAGAGCCGATACCATTGCCGTTGCCATTGTGATTCCGGCAGACGGGCCATCTTTCGGAATCGCCCCTTCCGGCAGATGAATGTGAATATCCTGTTTCTCATAAAAAGACTCATCAATATGAAGCTTTTCAGCCCGACTGCGGATATAGCTGAGGCCGGCCTGCGCCGATTCCTGCATTACCTCGCCAAGCTGTCCGGTCAAAATGAGTTTCCCCTTGCCTTTAAGAATACTCACTTCTGTAGGCAGAATATCTCCGCCGACCTCTGTCCAGGCCATTCCCGTGCAGACCCCGACTTCCGCCTCTTTTTTGCGCCGACGCGGCATAAACTTTGCTTTACCGAGAAAATCCTCCAAATTCGCTGGCGTTATGCGAATACACTTCTTTTCCTCATCAACAATTCGTCGCGCAGCCTTCCGGCAGACTTTTGCTATCAGGCGTTCGAGTTCACGCACCCCCGATTCACGGGTATACTCAGCAATGATCCGTTGGACAGTGCCCTTGGAAAATTGTACCTGCGCTGCCTTAAGACCATTAGCCTCCCGCTGTTTAGCAATCAAATACCGTTCAGCAATCTGCTGTTTTTCGTCTTCAGTATAGCTCGGCAGCGTAATGATTTCCATGCGATCTCGCAGCGGTCGTGGAATATTTCCCAGGCTGTTCGCCGTAACAATCCACAAAACTTTTGATAAATCAAAAGGCAGTTCAACATAATGATCACTGAACGTATTGTTTTGCTCCGGATCCAGGACTTCAAGCAGTGCCGCTGACGGATCCCCGCGAAAATCATTGCTCATCTTATCAATTTCATCGAGTAAGAAGACCGGGTTTTTTGATTCCGCACTTTTAATTCCTTCCAAAATTCGGCCCGGCAGTGCCCCGACATACGTACGGCGATGCCCACGGATTTCCGCTTCATCACGCACTCCACCCAAAGATGCCCTGACGAATTTGCGGCCAATCGCACGGGCAATAGAAGCTGCCAGCGAAGTTTTCCCCACGCCCGGCGGCCCCACCAGACAGATAATCGGCGCATTGATTGTCGGCGACAGCTTACGGATCGCTATGTATTCTAGCAAACGCTCCTTTACCTTCTCCAAGCCGTAATGCTCGGTATCAAGCACTTTTTGCGCCGTCTTCAAGTCGAGCCGATCCTTTGTCTCCTTCTGCCATGGCAATGCCAGCAGCCAGTCGATATAAGTGCGAATCACGCCATTTTCTGCTGACATATTGGGCATTTTTTCTAGCCGGACGATTTCCTTTTCAACCCGTTCTTTTACGGCTGGCGGATAATTTCCACTCGCCATCTTCTCCCGATACTCTTCAATTTCAGTACTCTTGTCATCCTTGTCCCCAAGTTCTTTTTGTATCGCCTTGATTTGTTCACGCAGATAATAATCCTTTTGCAGCTTTTCCATCTGCTTGCGGACACGGGTGCCAATTTTATGTTCAATTTCCAGCACCTCGAGTTCACGGGTCAATATAATATACAGCTTTTCCAGCCGTTCTTTCACGCTTAGTAAAGCCAATAAGTTTTGTTTTTCTTCCAGTTTCAAATTCAGATGACTGGCAACAAGATCACAAAAACGGTCGGCATCCTCAACCAGCACAACTGCCACTAAGGTTTCCATTGGCACTTTTTTGCTACGGCGAACCCATTCTTCAAACTGGTGTACAACAATCCGCAACAGTGCCTCCATTTCGACCGAATCCTCAACGGCTTCATGGTATTCAAAAACTTCTGCTTCAACATATTTCCCCTGGACATTATACTGCAGAATTCTTGCCCGGTTCGCACCTTCAACAAGAATTCGCATCGTACCTCCCGGCAGCTTCAGCAGCTGCTTAACTTCCGCAATCGTTCCGATCTCAAAGACATCTTCCTGTTTAGGATTTTCAACCGCCGCATCCTTCTGGGCACTGAGCATGATCATGCGATCCTTCGTCATTGCCTCTTCAATTGCCGCCATTGACTGCTCACGGCCGACATCCAAATGAACCAGCGCATTGGGAAAGACAATCAGTCCTCTCAGCGGCAGCAGCGGCAGTCTGCGATTTTCCGACATAAGTATTCCTCCTCTTCTGATGCAAGTCAATAAAAATCCGATCCTATGTAAAAAAGCCGGACGGCCAGCAAGCCCGCCCGGCCAAATTGCCAATATTTATGTTAAGGTAAACGGTTCCCCAAAATAACGTTTCTCTGACTACAAAAAAGGGCGCTGCAATGCACAACGCCCTTTCTTCTTTAAGCCGATGCTTCGTTGTCCAAAGCCTTCTTGCTCTTTTTCTTGTCGAATGTCAGGATTGGATCTTTCTTCTCCGTGACAACTTCCTTCGTTACCGTACAGGAGGATACATCCTGCCGTGACGGCAGCTCATACATCACATTGCGCATAATACCTTCAATGATAGACCGTAGGCCGCGAGCCCCCGTCTTACGCTTTAGGGCCTCCTGTGCAATCAACCGCAGAGCTTCCCCTTCAAACTCAAGCTTGACATCATCCATTTCCATAAATTTCTGATACTGCTTGACTAATGCATTTTTCGGTTCAACTAAAATGCTGACCAAGGCATCCTCCGTCAGCGCATCCAGTGTTACAATCACCGGTAAACGACCGACAAATTCAGGGATCAATCCATTTTTCAGCAAATCCTCCGGCAGAATATGACTCAGCATCTCACCGACATTTCGCTGCTGCTTGCTTTCAATCTTAGCCCCGAAGCCAAGACTTTTTTCACCGAGGCGAGTCTCGATGATCTTTTCAATGCCATCAAAAGCACCACCACAAATAAAGAGTATATTTGTCGTATCAATCTGGATAAGTTCCTGATGCGGGTGCTTGCGTCCGCCCTGCGGTGGAACACTGGCCACCGTGCCTTCAATGATCTTAAGCAGCGCCTGCTGAACACCTTCCCCGGAAACATCACGGGTAATCGATGGATTTTCTGATTTACGGGCAATTTTATCGATTTCATCGATGTATATAATACCCCGCTCAGCTTTTTCCACCTCATAATCAGCCGCCTGAATAAGCTTTAGCAAAATGTTTTCGACATCTTCGCCGACATAGCCGGCTTCCGTCAGTGAGGTTGCATCCGCAATCGCAAACGGAACGTTCAAAATCTTGGCTAAAGTCTGTGCCAGCAGCGTCTTTCCGCTTCCGGTCGGCCCCAGCATTAAAATATTCGATTTTTGCAGTTCGATATCACCCGTCTTCGCACTCATATTAATGCGTTTATAGTGATTGTAAACAGCAACCGACAGCGATTTCTTAGCCTCATCCTGTCCGATGACATATTGATCTAAAATTGCCTTGATATCCTTGGGTTTCGGGACATCCTTCAGTTCAACTTCAATATCATCGCTGAATTCTTCTTCAATTATTTCATTGCAGAGTTCAATGCATTCATCACAGATGTATACCCCGGGCCCGGCGACGAGCTTGCGTACCTGATCCTGGGATTTGCCACAAAATGAGCACTTGAGCTGACCTTTTTCATCCCCAAACTTCAACATGGTATCACCTCTTAGTCCAGAGTTTCGGCTTGTTTCACCGGACGAGTAATTACCTCATCAATCAGACCATACGCTTTTGCTTCTTCTGCCGACATGAAATTATCACGTTCCGTATCCGCCATGATCTTATCATATTCTTGATTGGTATGATTTACCAATATATGATTGATCACTTCACGAATTCGCTGAATTTCCCGTGCCTGAATCTGGATATCGGTAGACTGCCCCTGAGCACCGCCCAGTGGCTGATGAATCATAATCCGCGAAAGCGGCAATGAGAAACGCTTGCCTTTTGCTCCCGCAGCCAGAAGCAACGAACCCATGCTCGCTGCCTGCCCGATACAGATCGTCGAGACATCCGGCTTAATGTACTGCATCGTGTCATATATCGCCAGTCCGGCCGTAACAACACCGCCAGGACTGTTGATGTATAAATGAATATCCTTATCCGGATCTTCTGATTCCAAAAAGAGCAGCTGCGCGACAACAACATTCGCCACATTATCATCAATCGGCCCCCCGATAAAGACAATACGGTCTTTTAACAGACGCGAATATATATCATATGCCCGCTCGCCACGGTTGGATCGTTCTACTACCATTGGCACATAACTCATAAGATCACCCCAAATAAAAGCAAGGATTATTCAGCAATATTGTCAACAATGACCTGTGCGGCTTTTTTGCGCAGAATCGTTGCTGCTAAATCGCCAATGCGTCCTTGTTCTGTAATAATTTTTTGTACCTGTGCAGCTGTTGTGCCATAAGCTTTGGCCATACCTTCAACCTCAGCCTGCATATCAGCTGGTTCAACCTTAAGTTCTTCTGCTTTTGCTATTGCTTCGAGCATCAGATCTGTTTTTACATTAGCTGCTGCTGTTTCACGATAGTTTTCACGCATAGCAGCGAGATCTGTCTTTGCATACTGCATGTACTGTTCAAGCTTCATCCCACGATTTTCAAGGCTGATCGAAAGTTCTTCAATCATGTGGCCGATACGGTTTTCCACCATAACTTCCGGCAATTCAACCGTCATGTTTTCCACTGCCAGTTTCACAGCTTCTGCTTTCTTATCATTTTCTGCTTTTGTCACTGCATTTTGCAGTAATTTTTCTTTGATATCAGCTTTAAGTTCCGCTAACGTTTCAAATGCACTTGCTTTTTTAGCAAACGCATCATCGAGTGCCGGCATTTCTTTGCGCTTAATGCTGTGAACCTTGCACTTGAACACGGCTTCTTTGCCAGCAAGATCCTTTGCCTGATATTCTTCCGGGAACGTAACCTTTACATCGCGTTCTTCCCCAGCTTTAGCACCAATCAACTGTTCTTCAAAACCCGGAATGAATGTATGGGAGCCGATCTGAAGCGGATAATCACGGCCTTCGCCGCCTTCAAACGCCACATCAGCGACAAATCCTTTAAAATCAATGGTTGTGAAATCCCCATCAGCAACAACGGCATCGGCCGCAGCTTCAACCATGATCGCCTGATTGTCCTGCAGGCGTTTGATCTGCTCATCGATTTCTTCGTCTTTGACTTCTGCTGCATCAGCTTTTACTGTCAAACCTTTGTAATCCCCAAGTGTTACTTCCGGTTTAGGAGTAACCGTTGCTTTAAATACCAGATCTTTGCCTTCTTCAATTGTAACGATATCAATCTTAGGACGAGTTACCGGTTCAATCTTCTGCTCATCGAGAGCTTCATTGAATGCTTTCGGTGCGAGCAAATCAAATGCTTCTTCCAAAATAGCTTCTTTGCCAAGACGCTGTTCTAAAATTTTATGCGGTGCCTTTCCCTTGCGGAAGCCCGGAATGCTTACCTTATTTGCTAATTTTGTATATGCCTTGCTGATAGCTTTGCTTAATTCCGCTGCCGGCACTTCAATTTCCAGAACGACTTCTTGGTTGTCTATTTTTTCTGCAGTAACTTTCATTGTATAAAATGACCTCCTATTTTATCCGTGCAAATATTTTCGCTGGCTTACCTGAACTTTTTCAACTACCTAAAAATAGCCATAATCCTAATATGCCATACAATGCATAATACCATAAATACCCTACAAAAACAAGTCAGACGGGTAGACAAAAAAACCTGACAGCTAATGCCGCCAGGAAATATTTTTTATGGAGCGGAAAACGAGGCTCGAACTCGCGACCCCCACCTTGGCAAGGTGGTGCTCTACCACTGAGCTATTTCCGCATATAATCAATAACTTTTATAAGTTTATACAATTTTCTTTGCTCTGTCAACTCTATTTTTAAACAGCCATTGTCCAGGAAAAACAGATTAATATTTTTTTCCTGTCAAAAACTATGCTATAATATAAGGAATATAATAATTGCAGCCTGAAGCTGTAAACAAATACAAAGGATGTGGATTTTTCTTGGATATTCCCGAGGCGGGTTTTACAGCCCTATTATCTTTCATTTTTATTCTCATAAACGGTTTCTTTGTCATCATGGAAACTGCCATAACCGAATCGCATAAAAGCCGGATCGACAAGCTGGCCGAAGAAAAAAGCACACTGGCTGCCGCGGCCACCGCTACGGTCGATGAACCGGATAAGCTGCTTGCCGTCACGCGATTTGGCATAACTCTGATGAGTATATTGATCGGTATATTGACGGGCACCGTCACCGCCCCCTGCATTGCCACCCTGCTCGAGCTGCTGCCGGGTTTCGCAAACTATGCACAATTTACGGCCTTCACCCTGAGCATTCTCGTAATTACTTACCTGAATCTACTGCTCGGTGAGTTTTTGCCAAAAAAAATATCCCTGAACGATCCAGAAATTTATTTGCTGCGCTATCTGCCTACATTGCTTTGGCTGGAAAAACTCACTCGACCATTTGCGTTTTTAATGGAAAAATCAGCAAACACACTTTTCGTGCTGCTGGGCATCAATCCGCACGTCGACGACAGTGTCACTGAAGACGAGGTCAAGGATCTGATTGAACAGGGCACCGAAGATGGAACCTTTGAAAAAGCAGAACAGGATATGGTCGATCGTATCTTTCACATGAGTGATCAGACCGCCTATTCACTTATGACCCCACGCACCCAGCTATTCTGGCTCGATCTTGAGGATTCAGCCGCGCATAACCTGCAGATGATTCGTGAAAACCCCGACACCGTTTTCCCGGTCGGACGGGACAATCTCGATGACTTTGCCGGCGTCCTCTATGCCAAGGATCTGCTCAATGCCGCCATCGACGGTAAAGCAAATGACCTGACGGCTTATATTCGCAAACCAATGTTCATTCCGCGCTCGATGGAGACTTTCCGGGTACTCGAAAAATTCCGCGAAACAGGCATTCATGAGGCTGTTGTTCTTGACGAGTACGGCGGCGTCATTGGTTTCATCACGCTGCGTGACATCGTAAACGAAATCATTGGCGATATTGCCGACAGCAGCGATGCTGAACCGATCCAAATTACCCCCCGCGATGAAAACTCCTGGCTGGTCGACGGCCTTTATGATATTGATGATTTCAAGGAGAAATTTGGCCTTGACGAACTGCCGGATGAAGACCGGGCGCACTACCAGACAATGGGCGGCTTTATTACGGCCTACCTCGGTTATATCCCCAAGGTAGCCGAAAAATTCCAGTGGAATGATTTTTCCTTTGAAATCGTTGACATGGACCGGGCCCGGATCGATAAGATCCTGCTGACCAGGATCGAACCTGCTACCTCTCCCGATGAAGCAGATAAACCAGCCTGAAAATCCAGGCCGCATTCCTTAAAGAAAAAGACAGAAGCCCCTGGGCTTCTGTCTTTTTCTTTGCATTTTACCTAATAGCAGTTTATGCCTCCCCATGATGAGGATTTTTCATGACAATCTCGATTGCCTTGGCAATTTCACGGATAATCGCCAAATTATTCTCCTGCGTGTATAAACTCAGCCGGGTATAGGTATCACCCTTTTCCGTTGCCGCATATTTCGCCGGCAGATTATTCAGCGCCAAAATGGCAATGTCCCGGCAGCATTTTTCACAGCGGCAAGCCTCAGGGTATTGATCCAAAACGGTCATCAGGTTCTCCATGACAAACCCTTCCACGGTATTTTTTATTTCCATATTGTAAACAATCCGCCTCCCTGCGTTTTATCCCAACTCTTTTCTGTCATTATACTACAGGCATAATAAAAGCTCCATTTAAAAAAGCGAAAAATTCTTCTCAGCGAATAAAATAGGACTTTAACATCAATGTGAAAAAAAATATTGCCGCTGAAATGACCACAATGGTAGCTCCTGTAGCCATATTGCAGTAATAAGATACAATCAAACCGGCAATGCCTGAAAAAATTGCTATGGCAATCGAAGCGACATGATACTGCTTGACGGTATTAGCAATATTTCGCGCTGCGGCAGCTGGCAATACCAGCATGGAATTGATAATCAGCAGACCTACCCACTGAATGCTGATGGCCACGACAACTGCCAGCATAGAAGCAAATGCCATCTCAATCCACAAGGTATTAATCCCCCGACTGGCAGCAAAAGACGAATTTATGCTGATGAGCAGTAATCGATTAAAAATAAGGCCCCAGACAAAAAAGACCAGCAAATCTACCACTAGGAGCGCGCCGATTTCCGACGGGCTGATACTCAGCAGATCTCCGATTAAATAAGAGGAAAACTTGTTAAAACCGCCCCCATAGGACATGACCATTAGCCCAACCGCAATAGCGGTTGAAGAACAGACACCGATAATCGTATCTGTTGATGTGCGGCTCTTGCTCTTGATATAGGTAATAAATAAAGCGAAGATGACCGAAAAGAGCAGCAGTGCCGCCAAAGGCTTAATTCCTCCCAGCAAAACCCCCACGGCAATTCCGGTAAAGGCACCATGCCCCAGCGAATCAGAGAAAAACGCCATATGATTGTTGACTACCATCGTACTCAATAAGCCCAATAAAGGTGTTACCAGCAAAATCGCCAAAAATGCATTTTTCATAAATTCATGACTGAGCCACTGATAAGGCAGCAGCCAGCCAAGAAAGAGATATATTGTCTCCATCACTCAGCCTGCCCCCTCTCTGGAGCGGCAACAAACATACCGAATATTTCCCGGGTTTTTTCATCGCTAAATACCGACTGCGGCGCTCCACTGCAAATGACCTGCTTGTTGAGCAGTACGACCTGATCGGCATGTTTGGCGACCAGATTCAGATCATGAGAAACAAGAATGATTGCCATATCCTCCTGAGCCCGAAGTTCAGCTACAATTGCATAGAAGAGTTCCAGGCCATTTTGATCCACTCCGGAAACAGGTTCGTCGAGCAGCAGCAAGTCCGGCAGCGGATCAAGTGCCAGTGCCAGCAAAACGCGCTGAAGTTCCCCCCCGGAAAGCGCGCCCAGACGCCGTTCAATGAGATGGTCGGCCTTCACACGGCGCAAATTCCGTTCGATCCGCTCCCGCAGGCGTCCTGCCCGGCAAAGCCAGACAGGGCGTCGGGTAAGGCTTGCCATAAAAAGATCCAGTACACTCGTCGGCGAACTCACGTCAAAGCGCAGATGCTGCGGCACATAACCAATAATAGGATTTCCCGTATGATTACCCTTGGCATCGACATACTGCAGTTCACCACTGTGCGCGATCTCACCAAGAATTGCCCGCAGCAGAGTGCTCTTGCCGGCGCCATTCGGACCGATCAGTGCTGTCAGCTGCCCGCAGTGAATATGCAGGTTCACGTCACTAAAGACCGGCGTGTTTCCTATCGAAACCGCAAAGTTTTTTATTTTGGTGCAGCAAAGCTTAGAACATTCCGTCCCCGCCGCTCCCTTATGATGATTTATTCTGTTTAACACGGACAACAACCCCTCTAGGAATTTTCACCTTTTCTCCGGCAGTTTTTGCATAAGCCATAAATTTCAAAAATATGCCCGGTAATCATAAACTCACTGCGCTCAGCCGCCTCCGTATACACCGAGGCAAGCGGACAAAAGTCAATACACTCGGCCTGACCGCATTGCGTGCAGACAAAATGATGGTGATGATCTCCCGGAACCACCAGTTCATATAAATCTCCCGTATGGCGGTGGATTTCATGTACGATCCCAAGCTCAGCCAGCAGCGTCAGGTTGCGGTAAATCGTATCAAGCGATACATCCGGCTGTGTTTTTTTCACCCCGGCCATTACCTGCTGCGCCGTCGAAAATTTTCCACATTCGGCCAAAGCCTGAATAACGGCCCGCCGCTGTGGTGTAATCTTATAGCCCTTTTCCCGCAAAACCATTAAGCTTGTTTCCATCTGGCCACCTCCTAAATCGTAATATTTGTATATAGTATCTTATCACATTTGTTGTCACTACGCAAAAGAAGGCTCCCGTTTGATCAATATCCGTTCTTACCACAAAAAACCGACAAATCCACATTGCCGTTCCTCTGTAAACGAATTAGAAAAATATTCCTGCCATATAAACAGCACTGCCCCAAACAGCAAGAGCAGAAATTTTGTTTATCTTTGCCTGCTGACGGCTCAATTCTCCCATAGAGGCAATTTTACCGCCTAAAACTGCCAGCATAGAGAACCAGCCCCAAGAGACAAGAATGGCAGCCAGAGAAAAACACCATTTAGCTTCTGGTTCATACTGCATGGAGCTCACCCCGATGACCCCGAGAATATCCAGAAATGCCGCTGGATTGAGCAGCGATACAGAAACGGCAAAGGCAATCTGGCGCCGTGGGGAAAAGCAAACTGGATTTTCGCCTGGCATAGATCCCCCCCTGCCAGTCCAGTTCACCCAGCCAATGTATAAAAGCATCCCCATCCCCATAAGCCATATGACCTGTCGCAGTAAGGAAAAATGCAGCAGCACTGCCGAAACGCCACTGACTGCCAATAAAATCAACAAGGTATCACAAACCGCAGCTGCGACCACCGCGGGTAAAACCGACCTAAAGCAAGGCTGCGCTATCCCCTGCTGAAAAACAAATATATTTTGCATTCCCAGCGGCAAAATCAGCCCTATTGCCAGACAAAAACCATGAATAAATGCTGTTATCATACTATAACCTCCTGTTTCTATAATACCTCCATTATAGAAACAGCTTTTCCTTTTGTCTCGAGCCAATTGGCCTGTTTTAAATTAAGCCAATTTGTTATAATAGAAAGACACAGGAGGGATACTCATGGTAAACATCGACTGGCAGCCGACAAAAAAAGGGGAAATGCCACTTTATCGGCAGATTTTCTTTTATATTCGGGAGAAAATCCTGACAGGTCAATGGCCTCTTGGCACAAAGCTGCCATCGCAGCGTAGTCTGGCAGAAAACTTGGGGGTCAATCGCAATACCTTAATGACGGCTATTGACGAATTAGCGTCCAGCGGCCTGATTGACACAAGGCAAGGCAGCGGCTGCTATGTCAGCAACAACAGCTGGTCACAGTTCAGCGCGAACCGTGCTGACTGGCAGCCCTATATAAATTCGGCCGCACACCTGGGAAATCTGCCGCTCATCCAGCAAATCAATCAGCTGGAATTTGATCCGAACATCATCCGGCTCGGCACCGGAGAACTCGCCCCAGCTTTGCTGCCGTCAGACGAACTGAAGAAAGTACTTTATAGCAGCATTGCGAAAATAGATTCCTTTGGTTACCAGGAGCCCCTGGGGTTAAAGCCGCTCCGTGAGGAAATCAGCCAGCAGCTGAAAAAGAGTGGCATTCAAGTATCGCCAGATGGCATCCTGATCGTGTCCGGGGCACTTCAAGCCCTGCAGCTGATTTTTTTCGGACTGATTGCCCCGGACTCCCATGTTTTTATTGAACGGCCTTCCTATTTATCTTCCTTGAAGTTGTTTCAATCCCGCCAGCTTCATTTTTCTGAAGTGCCGCTTGATCGGGAGGGCATTGATGTCAATGCCTTGCGCAGCCTGCAAAAGCGACGGGCACATTCCATACTCTACACAATTCCTACCTTTCACAACCCCACCGGCTGCCTGATGTCACAGTCACGGCGCCTGGACCTGCTGCAACTGGCCCAGGAGCTGCAGCTGCCAATTATCGAAGACAATGTTTATTCTGATTTATGGCTGGATGCCCCGCCACCGCCACCGCTCAAGGCGCTCGATGATTCCGGCAATGTGCTGTTTATCGACAGCCTGTCAAAATCCATCGGGCCGGGGCTTCGCATCGGCTGGATCGCCGGGCCTGAACCCATCATCGAACGACTGGGGGATCTGAAAATGCAGCACGATTATGGTTCCAGCATCCTTTCACAGTGGGCCGCTGCACAGTGGCTTGCCTCCGGCCTTCACGAAGTTCATATGCAGCAGCTTCGCCAAAAGCTTTCCCAGCGCCGTGAGCTGATGCTGTCCGTTTTAAACGAGCATTTCAGCCAGCTAGCTTCCTGGCAGCGTCCTCCCGGAGGCTTTTATATCTGGCTGAAACTCCGTCGTTCCCTATCAATGGCCCAGCTGTTTAAGGCCGCACGCAGCGAAAATATCCTGCTCAATCCCGGCAGCATTTACGACAGCCTTGCCAGCGCTGAACTCCGGCTGTCCTATGCCTTTGCCGAGCCGGAAGATTTAAAAACCGCACTGATTCGATTGGCTCGCATACTGCAAGAACTATCGTAAAACAGAGGGCAGATAGCCATTTTCGCTGTCTGCCCTCTGTATATACTATACGGTTTTAGCCTCCACAAGATCAGCCAGCAACGGACTGCTCCGTATGGTCTTTCCTCAATTCAGCAATTTCAGAATCCGTAAATAATTTTGGCAGGTCCATGATAATCAATAACCGTTGATCTGCCTTGCCAATAGCCCGGATATAGCCCCCTGCCGGGACAATACCGGCTGCCGGTTCAATATCCTCTTCTTCAAGCTGCATGACTTCTGTAACGACGTCGACCAGCAGTCCCACTTCTTGTCCGCCAGTCTCAACAATCAGGGCCTGATGCTGCTCCGCCGGTTGTCCGATCCGCAGCGCCAGCTTTTTGGCAAGATCAATGACCATCAACACCTTACCGCGAAGATTGATCATGCCGTCAATATACTCCGCCGTTCCCGGTAATCGGGTTGCTCCCCGATAGAGAATGATTTCCTTAACCATTTCAATAGGAATTGCATATTCTTCTATACCTATGCGAAAGATAACCATCTGCTGCATCGCCATCATTTTCACCTGCACTTTCGTTTAAAGTTTATTCTGCTTAAATTTTACCTTATTCTTTTTATGTTTGTCAAATAATAATAAATATTCAGAAAATAGGCAGGAAAAGAAACAGCGTGCCCTTTTTAAGCACGCTGCCTCGCTTCTATTATATCTTGAATCGGCTGACAGCCGTTTGCAAATCCTGCGCCAAATGCGCGAGACTCTGACTCGAAGATGCAATTTCTTCCATTGAAGCCGACTGCTCTTCGGTCGCTGCCGATACGGTCTGTGATTCATCGACTGCTGTTTTGCTATGCTCATCAATGGTCTGCACCGAAGCAACAATCTGCTCACTGCTACCGGCCATCTGCTGCATAGAGGCTGATATTTCCTTTATCTGGGCAAATACATTTTCTACCAATGCCGCAATTTCTTCAAAGTCCCGGCCCGCAGCGGTAACCAGTCGTGTTCCGTCTGTCACTTCCCGCGTGCCATTGCTCATGGCTGTCACAGCCCGTTCCGTGTCCCCCTGAATTTCCCCGATCAGGGCGGAAATTTGTTTAGCCGCTTCCTGCGACTGCTCGGCAAGCTTTCTGACCTCCTCAGCTACCACCGCAAAGCCGCGACCCTGCTCACCAGCCCGGGCAGCTTCAATCGCCGCATTGAGCGCCAGTAAATTCGTCTGCCCGGCGATGCCGGCAATCGTATCGACAATCACACCGATTTCCTGAGAACGTTCCCCCAGTTTGCCTACAACTGCTGCCGAATCATTTACCGTGGCCTCGATGCTGGCCATCTGTTTGACAGCCGTAGTAACGGAGGCATTTCCTTCTCCAGCCTTCTTGGCTGCCGCCGCCGACTCCTCAGCAACACGATTTGATGTGACAGCCGCCTGGTGCATGCCATCTGACATTTGATGAACAACCGCAGAGGCGGCCTCAACCGCCTTCATCTGTTCCGATGCCCCTGCTGCCACGCCGCTAATCGCTTCCGCCACCTGCGTGACCGCTAACGACGACTGCTCGGCACTGGCAGTCAGCTCCTGTGAGGATGCTGCTACCTGCTCGGCCGAATCACTGACCTGTTTAAATGCCTGACGAAGTTTACTACCCATCTGCATCATGGCATCTGCCAGCTGACCAATCTCATCGCTGCGCTGCAGCTGCTGTTTCTTATCCCGAAAATCCCCGTCTGCAAACTCCTTGCACACGGCAACCATATACTGCAGCGGTCCGACCAGTGATTTTATAATCACCCAGCCAAAGACCGACAATATGAGCAGCATCAGTAAAATAAAGCCAACCGTCAGCTGCGTTGCCGTACGGGCTGCGGCCTCTGATTCGGTCTTCATCTTCACCGCATCGGCGGTACAATAATCAGACAACGCCTTACCGTTTTTCATATATTCCTTGGCTAAGGAATCGACCTTTTCCATATAAAGCGCATAAGCCTCGGCATTTTTCCCCGCCGCTGCCAGTTCCAGAACAGGCTTTCTTGTATCGCGGTATAAGACACGCGATTCCTGCACCTTTTGCAACAAGGCCTGGCCCTCGGCATCCAAATTTGATGCCTCGAGCTGCTTGTAAAGCTCCGTCGAATCCTTGCCAATCGCATCAAGATCCGCTTTCAGCTTCTGGGTCTTCATATTATCCGGTTCAAGCATCATCTGCATTGCCACCGCATTGCCCTGCATCATGCCGGTACAGATGCGATTGATTAACTCAACCGGAATCAGGCTGTCCGCATACATAGCACTCATACTCTGATTCGCCTTTTGCAGGTGAAAATACCCTGCGCCCCCTACTACGCACAAGGACAAGACAGCAACTAAAATTAAAACACCCAGCTTCAAACTTACCTTCAAATTGTTGAATACTTCCATTGTTCTCTTCCTTTCACCCTGCTGCTTCACATGAGAAATGCCTGCGATCGACGTAAAACCCCATTTCTCCCGGCACTTCTATGCCGATCACCATTGTTCCCCGCCCAGAGCGCAAAAGGTAACAGGAAGATGTCAGATAAAAAGTACCGAACATACAGAATATTATATATATTT
>JBOFWE010000059.1:0-1206 GCA_051653465.1 Selenomonadaceae bacterium
GTGACCGGCGCAGTTTTTCAAAGCCCGAAGTCATGATCATCCCGATGATCGATATCATGTTCTTTTTGCTGGTCTTTTTTATGCTCAGTACTTTGTATATGGTGAATTTGAAGACGGTCAGTGTTAATATGCCAAAGGCCGAGCATGCGGAGACGCAGATGAATGCAACCTATCTGGTTACCATGAAAAAGGACGGGTCCTTGTGGCTCGAAGATAAGCGGATTGAGGAAGAAACTTTACTTAAGCAGGCCCAGACGGAAAATAAGAAGAATACTAAGTTTGCCCTGGTACTGCGGGCCGACCAGGATCTCGATTACGGAATGATCATCAGCCTGCTGGACAAGTTTAAAAGTGCCGGAATCACGCGGTTTGCCCTGGCGGCAGAAGCCGGGAGGCCGTAAGGATGAACAAAGAGAGAAAGGCAAAATATCAGGCAGCGGCCTTATCGGTTCTGCTGCATCTGCTGGTTTTTCTCGTGGTCGCTTCAACGGGTATCTTTTCTAACAGTCCCGTCCGGGAAAAGCTGATAGACCTTGTCGTTTACGAGGAGGCGGCAGCGAGTCCGGCGGCTTCAGCTTCAACCGGTACTGGCAGCAGCGAGATGGCCTCAAATAATATTTCACTGCCAAGTCCGCAAACGCTTCCAGCCGTAACCAAAGAATATACAAGGGCAAAACCTGTACCGGAAGCGGCTGGTGAAAACCCTAAACAGGGGGAGGCTGTTTCCAAAGGCAATCCTGAAAATAGAGGAGCAGATACTGGATCGGTAAATGGCAAGGAAACGGCGGCTAAAAAGGGCGGCTCGGGAACCGGTGATTCTGGGGCAGGTGCGGGTGGCGCTGCCGGGACTGCAGGTTCAGCAACGGGACAGCTAAACCGTCCGCCAAAGATTAGTCCGCCGCAGCCGGTTCCGGTCTACCCGGAAAATTTGCACCGGCGTAATATTGAAGGGGCGGTTACGGTGCGGATTATTGTCGGCGCTGATGGGCTGGTGGAAAATGTTGAAATCCTGCAATCGTCCGGCTATGATGAGATGGATGCGGCGGCGACGGAGGCCGTATACCAATACCGTTACCAGCCAGCTGTCAGCAGCAATGGCGATGAGGTCCGCTGCGCTATAACAAGAACACTGCATTTTGCTATAGAATAGGCAGCTGACCGGAAAGTCGTTGGCAAAATAATTTTTTAATTTGCTACATAAATCGT
>JBOFWE010000060.1:0-1662 GCA_051653465.1 Selenomonadaceae bacterium
TACGCACAAAGTATGAGGCTGCTCGCAGCCATGTGCTGGCGCTTGCGGCGAAAAGACAAAATGAGGAAGCGTATCGCGACTATCTGCTCACGGTAGCCCCGCTGAATCGAGAATATGCAGCAGCCCTGCAGGAATTGGCGGATTATTATCAGGATTTGTCGCTACAGATGAATCGTGACTCATCGGCAGCGGAGGAGCATGCTGGTCTGGTGCTGTCGCTATTAGCTGTTTTGGTGTTGGCGCTATTGGCTGTGCTGGGATTGGCTGTAGTAAAGGGCATTACCGCGCCGCTGCAGGCAATGGTAAAAGCGTGTGAGGATCTTGCCAGTGGTGATTTTAGAGATAAGCCGCGACAGATTTTGCAAAACGATGAGATCGGGCAATTGGCTGCAGCGTTATATGCAGCCCGGAGTAATTTGCAAAAGGCTTTTCGTCAGGTTACAGAATCGGCTGAACAGGTTGCCGCTTCAGCGCAGCAGCTGACAGCAAGTGCCGAGCAATCGGCTACGGCAATTACACAAGTGGCTGAATCCGTGAGCAATGTTGCCGCCGGGGCAGAAAAACAGCTTTATACGGTTGATGAATCGAGTGTGATTGTTGAGGCGATGGGAGCAAGTCTCCAAAATACAATTGAACATGCTAATCGTTCGGTAGAAAACTCGCGTCAGGCTACAGATCAAGCCGGTGCCGGCAGCATTGCCGTAGAAAAAGCTGTGGAACAGATGGCACATATTGAAAAAACAGTAAATAACTCCGCGGCAGTGGTAGGAAAATTAGGGGAGCGGTCGAAAGAAATTGGCCAGATTGTCGATGCAATTTCCGGTATTGCCGGGCAGACCAATCTATTGGCGCTTAATGCTGCGATCGAGGCCGCACGAGCCGGCGAGCAGGGCCGTGGCTTTGCCGTAGTTGCCGAAGAGGTCAGAAAACTGGCGGAACAGTCGCAAGAGGCAGCAAAACAGATTGCCGGACTGATCAAGGAAATTCAGGGCGATACGGAGCAGGCTGTTTTGGCCATGGATCAGGGAACGCGCGATGTCAAGGTTGGTACGCAGGTTGTTGATGATGCCGGGCAGACCTTTACGCAAATCCGCCAATTAGTGGAGGATATGTCAGAACAAGGGCAGGCGATTTTTAATTCCATACAGGAAATAGAAGCCGGTAACCAGATGATTGTCAGTTCGGTAAAGGATATCGATGAAATCAGCAAACAGGCGGTTGAGGAAACACAGACCGTATCGGCAGCGACAGAAGAGCAGTCGGCTTCGATGCAGGAGATCGCATCCTCCAGCCAGAGTCTGGCTCATATGGCACAGGAACTGCAAGCGGCAGTCAATCAATTTAAAATTTAATAATAAGATCAGGAGGCATGGCAGTGGCTGTGCCTCTTTTTTTTACAGGGAATATAAATATGAAAAATAGCTGAAAAATGAAGAAAAACCCTATTGGATTCACTGGGAAGGACTATAGTCTCTTTACAGCGCATTGAATAAGATGATAAATTAATGGTATAATGTGTATGGAAATATATATAATATTCTGTATGTTCGGTACTTTTTATCTGACATCTTCCTGTTACCTTTTGCGCTCTGGGCGGGGAACAATGGTGATCGGCATAGAAGTGCCGGGAGAAATGGGGTTTTACGTCGATCGCAGGCATTT
>JBOFWE010000061.1:0-1160 GCA_051653465.1 Selenomonadaceae bacterium
ATTCCTGCCATAATTTTTCCGGCGGCGAAAAGCAGCGGCTCTGCCTGGCCCGCATCATGCTGATGAATGCCGAGGTCTATCTCCTCGATGAACCTTCCGCGGCCCTGGACAAGGATACGGAACGATTTATCATCAGCAACCTGGTTGAATTTGTTCGGCGCCGTAACAAAAAACTGCTCATGATTACACATTCCGAGCAGATTGCGCAGACGTTTCCTGATGAAATCATTCGGCTGGAACACGGCCGGGTCAAAGGAGGGCTATGATGAACGCTTCGATTATGAATTTATCAATTCTCCAGCTGTCACTGGCCTATGTATTTATTTTTATCATCCTGCTGATCTTTAAATCCCGCGGCATTCGGCGGGAACGTCAGATTTTGCTGGCGGCACTTCGCATGACTCTGCAGCTTACTGCTATGGGGTATGTGCTGATGTTTGTCTTTGACAATCCGAGCTGGTGGCTGACAAGCATCATGCTGCTGATTATGGTTTCCTTTGCTGTTTATAATGCGATCAAACGCGTGAAGGGGGATATGTCAAAAGAATTGCAGCGCATGATGGGCGTGGCGATGATTGGCGGGGCTGTCCTGCCGACGGTTTTTTTTATCGTGATCGTGCTGCAGGTACGCCCTTGGTTTGAACCGCAGTATATGATTCCGATTTCCGGCATGATTGTCGGCAATTGCATGACAGGAATTGCCCTTGGAGCCAATAAGCTTTGTGATGCGATGGCCGAAAAACGGGTGATGATAGAAAATTCTCTGATGCTCGGGGCTTCCCCGGCACAGGCAGCGCGGGATATCATCAATGATTCCTTCGACAGTGCGATTTTGCCCACCATGAACAATATGCTGACGATGGGGATTGTATCTCTGCCGGGGATGATGACCGGGCAGATTCTGTCCGGCGTGTTTCCGCTGACGGCAATTAAGTACCAGATCGGCATTATGCTGGCGATTTTAGGGGCCACGGCCCTGACGACAATTCTGTTTGTGATGCTGGGCTACAAGACATTTTTTACCGCCGATCATCGCCTGCGCTGACGCGAGGGAGGCGGAAAAATATACAATGGGGTGGCAAAGGAATTTTTCCCCGAGGTGGAGAAGATAACTCTAAATATAAGATTTCGGAAATAGCATGTGCTCGCTTGGAGCTAGG
>JBOFWE010000062.1:0-1316 GCA_051653465.1 Selenomonadaceae bacterium
TTCGTTCTTCAAAAATTATCCGCACCCATTCCCAAAAGAACATGTTATAAGGTAACGCATAAGTTTCCGTATACATCTTTAAACCAGACGCTTAATATTCTTGATGAATATCTGCAGCTTATATTTAAAGAGTAGAGCCGAAAATAATAGTGCGAATAGAGGAAGAGATCAATTTGCTCCTTTTGGTTCCGGCTGTCAGCAGATTGGTATTCTTGATTACAAGGAAGCAGCAGCCCAAAAGCCACGTGCGGTGATCGGACTTACGGATATCACGGTGTGCAAGCTTTTTGATAAGGATATTCTTTCTTTTACGGTGCCATATAAAATGTACTTAGAGATGGAAGGCTATGTAGAGGACAGTTTTCTTAAAGGTAGGGAGTGGCCGGATATTTTAAGTCGTAATGGCCAATAGAAGATTGTTTTTGCAAGAAACGGCAGGGATACGTCAATCCCGCAGATTGTAGGCGAAATGCTCATGATCCTCTGGCAAAAACAGGTGGCGGCAACTGTCTGCGGCTGTGATTTGCCGCAAAGGGCGGCAGGGAACACCAGCGGCGAGCGTAGCTGGCGGGATATCGTGGGTGACAACGCTACCAGCACCGATGACGGCGTTTGCACCAATGTGGACGCCGCCGAGAACTGTTACATTCGCTGCCAGCCAGACATTATCATCGATATGAATTTCCTGAGCATATTCGGCGAATGCTGTAGCTTGTCCGTCCGGACTGATCCCCAAACGCTCGCTGGCGAGCAGCGGGTGATTTGTTGCCAGCAGGGAGACATTGGGGCCGATGGCTACATTATTGCCAATGCAGATACGGGCATCGTCCATGACCAGCAGGTTAAAGTTGGCCATGAAATGGTTGCCAATAAAGGTGTGCTGGCCGTAGTTAAACTGCACGGGCCCTTGGAAGCGAAAGGGAGTGCCGATGCGGCCGAGAATGTTTTTGAGCAGGGCCGCCCGTGAAGGCTCGTATTCGTCCAACGCGTTGTATTTTTGACAGGCTGTGTGCGCTTCATGCTTGATTTTAAGCAGTTCAGGGGCACTGGCGTTGAAAATTCTGCCCCTGAAAATTTTTTCTTCTTCCGTCATAGCGGCAGCGCCGCCGTTTCCCCGGCGAGTGCTGCTTGGGCCGCAGCTTGGGCATGAAGGATTGACGTATCAAATACAGGCAGTGCAGTGTCCTGCTGCTTAATCAGCAGGCCTATTTCTGTGCACCCGAGAATGACCCCTTGCGCCCCCTTAGCCTCTAAGGTACTGATTACACGGAGGTATTCCTTTTTGGCGCTGGCGGAGATTGTTCCGAGGCAAAGCT
>JBOFWE010000063.1:0-2273 GCA_051653465.1 Selenomonadaceae bacterium
GGATCCAGTACGCTGTTCGGCATGATTTCGACTGAGCCGATATTAGGAATATCAACTTTGTCTCCGACCTTTACGTCATGACCGGAAGCAATATAGTAGGCCATGTAGCAGCCCATTGCACCCTGAACGCCGCAATCCCAGAGACCCCAGCGAGTCAATATCCCATCTTTGCAGTACTGTTTCATGGAATTCGGGGAAGCAAAGCCAGTGATCGTTACATCTTTTGCAGTGAGGCCCTTGTTCTGTGCAGCCTGTGCCTGTCCCGGAAGTGCCGTCGAATCGTTGCAGATGATTACATCAATGTCAGGATGCGCGGACAGTACGGATTCGCCGACAGAAATTGCCTGCTCTGCATCCTGGTTCGAATAATAATTTGTCGGTGCTACATTTTCCCAGTTAGGATAATTGGCTTTAATGTATTTTTCACCTTCTACCTGCCAGGAGTTCTGGTCAGTAACCGTGGCATTTGAATAATGCCAGCAATATTTGATTTTGTCTTTTGCCGGATCTTTGCCGCGATCCTTTAAGGAATCACAGCTCATCTGGACGAGCATCTGTCCGAGCTGCTCCGGAGTTCCCTGGGATACCATAATTTTTCTGACGGAAGGATCCACATCCGAATCCCAGGTCGTGACCGTAACCCCGGCAGCAGCCGCCGCTTTCAGGGCATCCTTCACCCCGGCAGCATCAACCGAAGACAGGCAGATTGCATTTGTTCCCTGCTGGACAGCCTTGTTGATTACGGAAACCTGCGAGGAAGCCGAAGCCGTTGCATCGCCTTCATACTTTACCTTAAAACCCCATTTTTCCGCGTATTTTTGTGCGCCTTTATTCGCTGATTCAAAAAATGCGTTGCCGGTAACTTTAGGAATAAAGGTTACAGTAGTATCACCTTTGCCGCCTCCGTCATTTGACGCGGTCTTTGTTGTCGAACCGCAGCCGGTGAATGTGGTAAGTACCATTGCTCCGAGAAGTGCCAACACCAGAGCTTTTTTCTTCATGATAAATCCCCCTCTTGAATTTTATTTTATGCAGACGCGGATATTCCGCCTGTATACAATGGTAGCCGTCCGGTTATTTGCTTGCCGCTTTTTGCTTGAGTCGCAGATGCCGCTGAAAAAAAGCACTGATTTTCTCATTTTGGGAGAAGGTGCTTGCTGCCACGACGACGACCAGCATAATGCCAACCGGAATATCGAGATATTGATTGGACACCCCATTCATTGACAAACCAAAGCGCATGATCCCGATGACAACTGCCGCCAGGGCCGACCCGACGACAGTTCCCTTGCCACCGAGAATTGAAGTGCCCCCGAGAACAACCGCCGTGATAATCGGCATTGTCAGATCACTGCCAAAATCAGATTTTGATGATCCGAGATAGCTCGTCATGATGATCCCGGCAAACGCTGCCGCCATCCCAGAAAAAACATAGGTGCTCAAAATAATACGTCTTGTATTGATGCCGGAAAATTCAGCGGCCCGGCGGTTAATCCCACAGAGAAAAATCATGCGGCCATACTTGGTGCGGTGCAAAATCACATAGGCAATAGCTGTCAGTGCAATGAAAATCAAGACCTGCGCCGGCAGTACCCCAAAGAACCGCAATTTGGTAAAAGAGGTGAAGTATTCCGGAAAACCGCTGATCCCCAGATATGCCGCCGTATTTGACATATTGGAAACCGCAATTGCCAGGCCTGAATATAAAAACGAGCCCCCCAAAGTAATGACCATCGGCTGCACATCGGTATAAGCGATAAAAAAACCACTCAAGGCCCCGCACAGACAGGCAACTACCAGTGCAATCAGGCAGGCGACAATAATGTTGACCTCAAAGCTCTTCCAGAGAACACCGATGATAATCGAGGTCAGGCCGACAATCGACCCCGCCTGCAGGTCGATACCGCCGGTAATGAACACGAAGCACATAAATACCGCGATGATGCAGATGGAAATGAAATCATTGAAACTGCCAAACAGTACCCGCGGCATCAGGAATTTAGAATTCATCATGCCAAACACAAGCACTTCCAGCAAAATAAACAGGATGAGAAAATATTCCCAGCGGAACTCAAATTTCGAACAGAATTTTTTCATCATATATTCCCCCCTGCCATTTTGCTTTCAACAACCTCTTCCGTTCTCGCCGCCAACCGTTCACGGCGGGCACGTTCGGCGTTGCGATGCTGCATGATGGCATCAAAGACGACGATTGTAATCAGCAAAATACCGGTAATCGTATTATCATAATTTGAAGAAAATCCTAAAAATAC
>JBOFWE010000064.1:0-2500 GCA_051653465.1 Selenomonadaceae bacterium
ATTCCTGCCACCCTGCTTCGCCCGGTACAAGGCCTCATCTGCCCGCCGGTACCAATAGGAAAACGGCTCAATCTTCATTCGCTCTGCCACGCCAAAGCTCGCTGTCACCTTACCGGCAATCGGATGTTCATTGGCAACCAAAGCTTCCCGCAGCGATTCTGCCGCTTCCCGGGCTCCGGCAAGCCTCGTTTCCGGCATCAGGACGACAAATTCCTCCCCGCCAATACGCACCAAAATATCCGCTTTGCGGATCCTATCGCCGATAATTTCGGCCGTATGCTTCAAGACCAGATCGCCGACCGGATGGCCCCAGGTATCATTGACTTTTTTAAAATGATCCAGATCAAAAATCAGCATCGAGAGCGGCTCCTTATAGCGATCCGCCCGGGCCATTTCCCCGGCGATGATCTCATCGAGATAATGACGATTTTTAACCCCGGTAAGCTGATCGTGATAGCTGAGCTGTTCGAGCTGCCATTGCTTTTGCTGCAGCTGCTCGGCAAACATATACTGCCGCCGAATCTGCCACCAGAGAAGCACTCCACTCAGTAGCACAAATGCCGAAAAGATCTGGGCAAAAATCCGGTATTGCTGCTGTATCTGCACTGATAGCGCCTCAGCACTATCAGTCCGTGAAGACACCTCCACCAATAGCGGGTATCCCCGCAGTACCGTAAAAAACTCACGATATTCCACTCCAGACTCAATATCATTATAGATAGCAGCCGTGATATTTCGCGAAAGATACTCCTCTATTCGCTCATCTCGATGCAAGTTCACAGCTGAGGCTTTTCTATTTTCCATCTGTGGTATTTGAGCCAAAATCATACCATCACGCCGCAACAGGATAATTCGGCGCTCCCCCCCTAGGTCAAGATGGTTACCTAATTTCGTTAAATAGTCCTGTGCTAAAGTTACTGTGACAATTCCCAGAAATTCTCCCTGTGCACTTCGAATCTGGCGACTTAAAAAAACAACCGGCTGATCTGTCGTCAGGCTATCCCAACCAGCTCCAATATATAATAATCCCGGGCTAAATTTCAGCTGTTCCTTAAAGATATCTGTTTCTGCTACATTTGTTGACCGCCCCGGTTTCCTCACCTTAACAGCAAACTGCAATTCACCGCTTTGATCAAACACCGATGTATTGCCGACAAACCGCCGCTGGCAAAATTCCCGCAAGATGGCTTCATGTTCCGGTAGGATTTTTCCATGCAGTTCGACATCACGCTGCATAAAGCGCAGGACAGTATCGGCATTGGCAATGACCTGCTCGGCATTCTCCTGAACGATCAAGCCAATATGCTTATTGCCTTGGTCGAGCGTCAGAAGCTGGCTGTTCATATTCTCCACCGAAAGCTTATTCGCCAGATAAAACGCCCCATAACAAAGCAAAAAACCAACTATACTGAGCAGTAAGCTTATGCGCCACAAGGCTGTACGATTTATTTTACTGGAACTAATCATGATTTTCCACTCCCTGTCCTGCCCGAATAAACCAGACCATCGTTTCCTCAGCCATCCGGATACCGACGGCTGATGGCCAGGAATTCTTTTTCTATCCGGGAAAATGCCTTGATTACTAACGGATCAAAATGTTCCCCCGCACCATCTTCTATGATCTTTATTGCCACCGCATGTTCCATAGCCTCCTTGTAAACACGTTTACAGATCAAGGCATCATAAACATCCGCCACCGCCATCAAGCGACCGGAAAGAGGGATTTTGGCCCCTTTGATTCCTTCCGGATAACCGCTGCCATCCCATTTTTCATGGTGGGAATAAGCAATTTCCTTGGCAAAGTGTAAAAAAGATTCTTTCCCGTCCTGCATGGCCTCCGCCCGGCTGATCGCATCGCGGCCAAGGGCTGCATGTGTCTTCATAATGGCAAACTCTTCATCGGTAAGCCGTCCGGGCTTAAGCAGGATATGATCCGGTATTCCCACCTTGCCGATATCATGGAGCGGGGCCGATTTGACCATCCAATCAATGCATTCCGGTGCCAGTTGCTGATTAGAAGGATTCTCTTTTCTGAGTTCCTCGGCCAGTGCGCCCAAATAATACTGCGTGCGCCGGACATGCATGCCCGTCTCATTATCCCGCGTCTCGGCCAGCGAAGCCATCGCCGCAATCGATACCTCCTGCAGCCGGCTAACCTCGCTGACCCGGCGGGCTACCTCTGCCTCCAAATACACATTCTTATCGCGCAAAAAATCGCGAGCCAGTTTTAGCGTGAGATGTGTCTTAATTCTGGCCAGGAGCAGCGGCGGGCTGATCGGTTTCAATATATAATCGACAGCACCCAGCGCAAAACCTTTTTCCTCATCCTTAACCCCATCGCGGGCCGTCAGAAAAATCACGGGGATATCTTTTAAAACCTCATCCTGTTTTAAATAATGACAAGTCTCATAGCCATCCATTACCGGCATCATAATGTCGAGCAAAATTAAGTCCGGCGGACTGGCGGCCGCTATCGCCAGCGCCTTTTCGCCGTTGATGG
>JBOFWE010000065.1:0-5374 GCA_051653465.1 Selenomonadaceae bacterium
GCCAATTCCTGCAGGGCTGCTGCATATTCTCGATTCAGCGGGGCTACCGTGAGCAGATAGTCGCGATACGCTTCCTCATTTTGTCTTTTCGCCGCAAGCGCCAGCACATGGCTGCGAGCAGCCTCATACTTTGTGCGTATATTTTTAATTTTCCCCAGCATATCGCTGCCCTTTTCATCCACGATCAGCGAATCCACCTTGGAAAAGTCAGCACTTATTGCCGCCTGCTCAGCTGCAATGTTTTTTTGCAGCTCCTTGCTTCTATTTTCATCAACAACAAACACGGCTTCTGCGACAGCAGCGTCCATTGCATTTTCATTTCCACGAATATTCATAATCAATTGCATCGGAACCATTTTCTTAGCATACATATCGTTCAAGCTTTCATTTGCGGCCTGCAGATAATAATATCCCAATCCGCTGATGACACTTACCGAAAAAACTGCTGTAAAAATCAAAATTGTCAGTTTCCGGCCCACCTTAATGTCCTGCAAAAACCCCATTAAATTCGACTCCTTTACCATCAATTGACCCTTTCGACAAAGACCATCGTTGTCAGCTGACTGTTTTCCCTGAATATTTCATTTTCCTGCCTGCATCCCTGCCTTTCAGCAATTCTTCGTCAGCGCACAAAAACGCACTGTTCTGACAACAAATTACTTAAATTTTAAAATCTTACATACTCCCCCTGTATTATTCTAGGCGTAGGCAGCCTGGCCGTCAAACCGTCAAATTGACGCTCCATCTCAACCCGCCTGCCGGAACCCCCTTTATTCTCCTTTTTTCTTGTTTTATCTTCTTTTTGCTTATATTTACTTATATGCAATTAATTATTCCTGCTTTTTGCTTAAAAACATAAAAAGACCTACTTAAACATATTGTTCAAGTAGGTCTTTGGTATTACATCTTTTATCCAGATGAATTCTTAAATTTTGAACCGGTTGACTGCTGTCTGCAAGGTCTCCGCCAGCTTCGCCAGGCTGTGACTTGAAGAAGCAATTTCTTCCATTGCCGCCGACTGTTCTTCCGTCGCGGCCGATACCGTCTGGGCTTCATCAACGGCCAGCTTGTTTTGCCCGTCAATCGTCTGCACGGAAGCAACAATGCGCTGGCTGCCACTGGCCAGCTGCTGCATCGTTGCCGAAATCCCCTTGACCTGATCGGATACCCGCGTTATCAAACCGGCAATTTCCTCAAAAGCCGTCCCGGCGGCCGTTACAACATCAGTACCAACGCTGACCTCACGAGTTCCTTCATTCATCGCCACTACAGCCTGCTCGGTGTCGCCTTGGATCTCGCCGATTAACCCGGCAATCTGCTTGGCAGCATCCTGCGACTGTTCTGCGAGCTTTCGAACTTCTTCCGCTACAACAGCAAAACCGCGGCCCTGTTCCCCCGCTCGCGCAGCTTCAATAGCAGCATTGAGAGCCAATAGATTGGTCTGCCCGGCAATTCCGGCAATGACATCGACAATCTGCCCGACTTCTTTCGAGCGCTCGCCAAGTTTATCCACTACCAGAGCTGAATTATTTACCGTCTGCGCAATATGTGCCATCTGGTTTACAGCCTTAACAACTGCCGCATTTCCTTCCTGGGCCTTTACAGAAGCCTGCTCGGAGTCTGCGGCCACACGATTCGACCCACTGGCCGCTTCCTCAATCCCCTTGGACATCGTTTCAACAACCAAAGAAGTTTCGTCCACCGCCTTGAGCTGTTTGGCAGCCCCCTGAGCGACATCATTAATCGATTCAGCGACCTGCGTAACAGCCATTGAGGACTGTTCTGCACTTGCGGTCAATTGCTCAGCCGCTGCAGCAACCTGCTCAGAGGATTCATTGACCTGTTTAAAAGCCGTTCGCAGGCTGCGGCGCATGTCCTCCAGCGCTTTGCCGAGCTGACCGATTTCATCTTCGCCATGAGCGTGGCCCGATTTATCACGGAAATCTCCCGCAGCCATCTCCTTACAGCTTTCTACCATATGTTGTAGCGGGGTGGCAATTTTCCCAGCTGCAATCCCTGAAACGAATACGACGAGGAGCATAATCACCAACATCCCCAGCACCAACGCCTGGCGCAGTGCCGCGGATCCGGCAAAGACCTCATCGGCGTCAACCAGGCAAACGTATTTCCATCCCGTAACCGGTGATACAATTGCCGTTACCAGCTTTTTCGAACCGTCAATGCTTATTTCCTGGGAAGCTCCGGCCAGGGCATTGATATCAGAGAACGCCGCAATGCCTTCGTCCTGGATCTTCTTGAAATTCATTTCCGGATGCTTAGGATCGGCAATAACCGTATCCTTGGAGTCAAGTAAAATAGCATAACCTGTATTCCCAAGCTTAATCGACTGTAACAGCTGCGTGATAACTGGCAGATCAATGTTAAATCCAAGTACACCTTTAATCTGGTTTTGCTGATCGCGCACCGTAGTAAAAATCCCGATCGTCGGCACACCCTTTGAGGTCAGAAACGGATCAGCCAGCAGCAGTTTATCCGGCTCCTGCACAGTGTCCTTGTACCAGTCACGGCTGCGTGAATCATAGCCCGTCTTGCGCGGTACAGCCGGATACTGCATATAGCCGCCATCGGCGGTACCAAAAGAAATAACCGAAACAGCCGGATGCGCCTTGGCCATTGCCTCAAAAGACGTATAGAGTGAAGCTTCATAGCCTCCCGCTTCAAGCGGCTTCATCGGCACCATACCGTCAGCCCCGCCCGGCTTATTTATGTAGACCGTTAAAGAACCTTCATTTTGGCGGATGCCCTGCCCATCGGCGAGCAGCTTCAGATTCTGTTTCATTCCGTCAAAAAATATTGTCGTCGCATTGTCTACCTGATTGATTTCTCTTGCCGTCGTACTGACAAATTCCTGCTCCGCATTATTGCGGATATTGCGGTCGATAAAAAAGCCCATAATCAGCAACGGAACAAAGGCCATTGCCAGAAACAGAGCAATCAATTGATAGCGAATACCCCAGGGTTTGCCTGAATTCTTGCCACGATCTGTGCTCAAACTTTTTTTCTGCTTTCCCAAAAAGTCCATAAAGACAACTCCTTTATATATATTCACATCCCAACCCCAAATGCAGCCTCTTCCCCAGGCTGCATTTGCAGCAAATCCGGCTGCCAACGCAGCCAAAACCACCACAAAAATTTTTACTCTTTTTTACCATAGATAGATTTTACTTCACCACATTAATTAAGTCAAATCTATCACATCGTCTCTTTTTTATTGTTTTTTTCTAAAAAAAATGCTTGTTTTTGGCGTAAAATCGGTCTTTTCCCGGCGGCTGAAACCATAGAACAAATTTCCCCTCCAGGCGAATCCGGCCAGCAGATTGTATAATCCTACAGAAATCCCCCTTTTTATGCAACCATTGTCCTGTAAATATATATGCTAAATTATTGAATTATTTTGAAAAACCAGAAGGATTTGTGTTGCTGAAAAACGAAGTTATGGTATATACTGTAGTGTATAACGTATGCTAAAAAAAAATTCATTCAGAGTTTTCCCGCAGCAAATTCCCCTCGCGCCACAAACCGGGAAGGATTTCTACTCTGAAACATACGAAGGAAAACTCAACTTGGAGGAAGATTATTTATGTTAAAGATTTTATTGGTCGGCGGCGGCAGAGGCGGCGCCGGAATACTTGAACTGAGCCAGCAGATTCCCGATATCGAAATCGTGGCTGTGGCTGACGTAAAACCGACCGCTGTGGCCTTCAGCGTAGCCCGTAAGATTGGTATCCGTACCTTCACGGACCTCAGCGAAGCTGTCAACATGCCGGGGCTCGATGTTGTGCTCAACGTTACCGGCAATGCCGAAGTCAACAAGCTCATTGAAAAAGACACTCCGCAAAACGTAAAAATTGTCGAACCGTATCTGACCAATATCATTTATCATTTAATCAAATCTCAGGCTCTGATCAACGAACAGTTGAAGGACAAAGTGGATGCTCTCTCAACTTCTGTAAATGATGCCAAGGGACACATCAACAATACGCATGAAGTAATTGAATTCATTGATATGGTATCCCAGCAGACCAATCTGCTCGGGCTCAATGCTGCAATCGAAGCCGCCCGTGCTGGCGAGCAGGGGCGCGGGTTTGCCGTTGTTGCCAACGAAGTGCGCAAGCTCGCCGAAGACAGCGTCGAAGCGACCAAGAAGATCAATGCCATTCTCGGCAATATTGAAACCTCGATGCAGGCCATTATCACAGGCATTCAGGAAACCGCTGCCGTCACCGATGCCACTGCCAATCAAGGTTTGATTCAGGGTGTAAAACTCAATACAAAATAATACGAGTACATAGATAAGCCAGAAGCGATCGCTTCTGGCTTTATTTTTTCTTATTTGTAATGCCGTGCCCTGGGCCTCACACTACAGATATAAAGAATCACTCATTACCGGTTGAAGGCCACTGCCCTGTAAGGCCTTATAAACCGCTGAAACTGATCGCGGATCCGCGATTGAAAACTGCTCATCACCCTTAGACTCCGCCGCGCCGTTATGCCCACCAATACCGACGCAGACTCCGGCTGAAATCTTCGTTGCCCCCAGCAGGACGAGCTGATCACGAACTGCAGCGCGTTCCCGGGTGGAAATCGTAATATTGGCCATGGGTAAAAACAAACGGTACGCCAGCAGTACCTGCAGCAGCTGGGCCTCGCTGACTCCACCCGGATTTTCCCCCGGGTGATAAAGCGTCGGTCGCAGCCGCGGACAAGACAGGGCAATTTCTGCCTGCGGGCGCTTTTTATGCAGCAGCTGCGCATGCAGTCCCGTAGCAAAAGCATCCTGGCGGAAATCTCCAAGCCCCAGCAAGGCCCCAAAGCCAACCCCGCGCATCCCGCCCTTCAAGGCGCGTTCCTGGGCATAAAACCGATAGGGAAAAATTCGTTTTCGCCCTGCCAAATGAAGCTTTTCATATATTTCAGGATTGTAGGTTTCCTGAAATACCGTCACATAATCAGCGCCACAATGATGAAGATACGTATATTCGTCACTGTTCATCGGATAGACCTCAAGGCCAATGACCCGAAAATACTTCCGAGCAAGCTGGCAAGCACGACCAAGATAGGCTACATCCGACATGGACGGACTTTCCCCTGTCAGCAATAAAATTTCCTCTAGCCCGGTCGCGGCGATGGTCTTCATTTCACTTTCCATTTCCGCCTCATTAAGCCGGGCCCGTTTGATCGCCGTATGACAGTTGAAACCACAGTAAACGCAGTGATTTTCGCAATAATTTGCCAGGTATAACGGCGTAAACATATATACACTGTTGCCAAAAAAATCACGGGTCCGCCGCTGGGAAATTTTTGCCATCTCCTCTAAAAAAGGTTCCGCCGCCGGCGACAATAAGGCTTTAAA
>JBOFWE010000066.1:0-1167 GCA_051653465.1 Selenomonadaceae bacterium
AAGGAAAAGGGCTTTTCGGTGCTGTTGATTTCTTCGGATATGGAGGAAATCATCGAATTGTCCGACCGGGTCATCACGATGTTTCAGGGATCGGTAAACCATACCTTTCAAAAAGCGGATATCAGTGAAACGAGTTTAATGAGTGCCGCTTTTAATGTATATGAAGGCAAAAAGGGGTGAGCAGCATGGAAATCATAAAACGCTTTATTAATAGAAGAGAAGCGACGTCTATTATTTTCCTGCTCTTGTTGTTTGCAGCTGTCGGCATGGTGAATCCGACCTTTCTCGAAGCAGACAATATCATGCTCTGCCTAAATGGCGCCGCAGTTTACACAATTTGTGCAATTGGCATGGCCTTTGTAATCTTTACCGGGGAAATAGACGCTTCGATCGGCGCGACACTGGGGCTTTCAGCGGCCGTAGCGGCAACGATGGTGCGTGATGGCTCCGGCTTTATGGCAGCCGTGGCAGCGGCCGTGGTGATAGGTATTGTCATTGGGCTGATCAACGGAATTGGTGTCGCGGTGCTTAGGGTGCCATCGATTATTATGACCATTGGCGTCTGCAGTATTGTGCGCGGCCTCTCCTATGTGTATACGGGCGGAGCCTGGGTGGAAAATGTGCCTAAGGAATTTAAGGACCTGTCGCAGCTGGGGCTGGGAGGCTTATCCTGGATGTACATCGGCACCATTCTTGTGATGCTGGCAGTGTACCTGTTTGTCACAAAAACAAAACATGGCAAATACTTTCATACGGTCGGTGATAATGCGGAAGGGGCTACGCATTTGGGGATTCCGGTAAATAAGACCCGGCTGATCAGTTTTGTGATCTGCGCTGTTTGTGCTTCGCTGGCAGCAGTTGTCTTTGTCAGTCGTATCGGTTTTGTAACGCCGACGTCAGGCAACGGCTATGAAATGAAAGCCATTGCGGCCTGTGTTATCGGGGGGATAAGCCTGTCGGGAGGGATTGGCAATGTGATTGGGGCGACCTTCGGGGCCTTGATTATGGCCTCTATCAGTCGCATTCTGGTATTTTTAGGATTTTCTTCAAATTATGATAATACGATTACCGGTATTTTGCTGATTACAATCGTCGTCTTTGATGCCATCATGCAGCATCGCAACGCCGAACGTGCCCGCCGTGAACGGTTGGCGGCGAGAACGGAAG
>JBOFWE010000067.1:0-1326 GCA_051653465.1 Selenomonadaceae bacterium
TTTTGTTTGCTATTACTTTTTTTGCTGAGGTCATCAAACATCTGCTGCCATTTCCGATTCCGGCGAGTATATATGGCATGCTGCTGCTGTTTAGCGTTCTTTGCCTGGGCTGGGTTAAGTTGGGGAATATTGAAAAAGCCGGGGGATTTTTTATTGAAATCATGCCGATTATGTTCATTCCGGCAGCCGTAGGCTTGCTGGTATCCTTTCAGCAGCTGGAGGCCATGTTTATACCAGCGGTTATTACCGTGATTGTGACTACGTTTGTCGTATCTGCGGTTACCGGGATTGTGACCCAGTGGGTCATACGTTATGAGAGGAGACGAGAAAAATGAATGAGTTTTTATTTAATTCCTGGACATTTGGCATTGTGATCAGCATTGTCAGCTATCAGTTCGGAATTTTTTTGAAAAAAAAGTACAAATCGCCGTTGCTAAATCCGCTGCTCGTTTCGATTACCTGTGTGATTTTGTTTCTGGTAACATTTGATGTCGATTATGAGAGCTATTATAACGGGGCCAAATACCTTGGCTATTTGCTGACACCGGCAACGATCTGTCTGGCGATTCCGCTTTATGAGCAGCTGGACCTGCTGAAAAAGCATCTGAAGGCGATTTTGCTCGGGGTATCTGCCGGCGTGTTGGCCAGCCTTAGCAGCGTGTATCTGCTGGCACTGCTCTTTCAC
Organism: Selenomonadaceae bacterium; assembly: GCA_051653465.1. Lineage (GTDB taxonomy): Bacteria > Bacillota > Negativicutes > Selenomonadales > Selenomonadaceae. The sequence goes on from JBOFWE010000067.1 coordinate 686, forward strand.
TTCTCGCATGAGCAGTACGTGACCTTTTTGCCAAAATCGATAACGACGGCCATCGGAATCAGTATTTCCGAGGAGCTGGGCGGCTTCGTGACCGTGTCGGTAGTAGCAATTATCATAACCGGGATTCTTGGCAATATCGCCGCAGAAAAGATCTGCTCCATCTGCCGCATTCAGGAACCCGTGGCGAAAGGGCTGGCAATCGGGACTTCATCGCATGCGATCGGTACCGTCAAAGCGATGGAGATGGGGAAAGTTGAAGGGGCCATGAGCAGTCTTACCATTGCGATGGCTGGAATATTTACCGTATTCATTGTGACATTTTTTTCGGACTTATTATAAAACCGTATATAGTCGTTTTAGGGCTGTCAGCAGAAGTGTTTTTTGCGGCAGTTTTTTTGTGCCCTTTTATCATTTTTATATTTGACAATGCATATATAAAAAGAGTAATATAAAGAAAAATTGTTTTGGAAGGGCGGATTCAATGGCACTGCATCATACTTTACTGGGCCTGCTGGCACAGCGTCCTATGACTGGTTATGAAATAAAGCAGACGTTTTCTTCTTCGATTATTTTTTTCTGGAATGCACATATCAGCCAGATTTATCGCGAGCTTTCGCGAATGGAGGAAAAGGGCTGGGCCC
>JBOFWE010000068.1:0-87370 GCA_051653465.1 Selenomonadaceae bacterium
TGGATCTGGATCAGAAAACCACAGCGGTTTCGCTGGGCTCCGTTTGACTGGCACAGGCAGACCAGAATATACGCAGCTGCTTTCCGCACTGCTTGTTGGCTTCGATGAGCTCCCTGACATCGGATCGCTCCAGCAAGGTTGATAAAGTTGTATCTTCGGCTACAAGAATCGTATGATGTGGTCCCTGGGGCAGGATGTTCGTGAGGCTTTCCCGTAAGGAGTCCAAGTCGTGTAAGATCAGGTCGGGGACCATTGCGCCGCCTTTGAATACGATGGGGAAATCCTTTGAAATATCACTGTCCGGGCTGCCGTCACGATGAAAGGTCAATTTTTTTATGGGCTTTTGCTGAATTAAATCGCAGGCCAGGCTGACTCGCAGTTTTGCGCCGATTGGTTGCAGTAAATACAAGTCGACATTGTCCGGCAGCTGGAATTGTTCTTTGCCTCCGCCTTGATAAGAACCGTGTCCGAGAAATATTACATCATTTTGCGTTGTCTGAACGACCATAAGAAACACTCCTTTTTAATTGGTTTGTATTTGTCACAACGACAGAATAGCATGCCAGCTGTCTACTAAGGTGGAATCTGTAGCGGCATAAGAAATTTTTGATGTGTGGTCTTGATCAAAAGACATGGAGCAAGCCACCATTGTAGTCACCGGCGATGATATCTTAAAAACAGCAACATACAAAAAGTTCAAACAGTGATGGAGGGAGTTATAATGGAAAATGATATTATGTGTTCTTTTTCTGGCGGAGGATATCGGGCCACCTTTTTTCATGCGGGAGTATTGCGCAAGTTAATTGCCTTTGGCCTGAAGGATCGGATCAAGGTTATTAGTTCCGTATCGGGAGGCAGTATAATCAATGCATTCTTTTCGATTCATTTTGATGAAATTCAAAGTGTTAAGGATTTCGATCAGATTATTATTGAACCGCTGATTGAATTCAGTCGTAAGGATATTCGAACCAAAATTTTGCTGTATAAAGGACTCGCCTTGCTGCGATTAAAAGGGGATGGGGAGGTTATGGTGGAAAATTTGCAGCGATACCTTTTCCATGATAAGAAGCTGAACGAATTGTCACCAAGCCTGCATACGGTAATCAATGCCACAAATTTAAACAACGGAGGTCTATGGCAGTTTGGCGATAATAAGTTTGGCGACAGTGAGACGGGGTACTCCTATGATGTAAAGGATATATCTTTGGCGTTTGCTGTCGCTGCCAGTGCCTGCTTTCCGGGCTTGCTTTCGCCGATGAAGCTCGATATCCAGGAATATAAGTTTTATCATCAGAATAAGGAAAATCATGATGATCCTAGCCCCTGCGTGACACCGGATTTTGTTTATCTGGCTGATGGTGGCGTCTTTGATAATCTGGGGTATTTTCCGATCGAGCAGGCGCTGCGCCAGGATAAGCAGGCTGTTTTTGTTATAAGTGATGCTGCCAGCCGGTTTAAGAAAAATCAGAAAAAGTATCATTTTTTAAATGAACCGCTGCGAATTGTTGATGTTTTAATGGAACAAGTTTCCAGCCGGGATCGAAAAATCATTATGCAGGATATGCGCACGGAAAAATGGCGGGGGGTTTATATGAAACTTGAGAATAGTTGCCGATTTTATCGCGAATTGGAGGGATTTGACGGCAAAGTGGGACGGGAAATTCCGATTATGGGCTGGTCTGACAGCATAGTCGAGCGAATTGGAAAAATCCGGACAGATTTAAATGCGTTTTCACAAAGTGAAATTCAGGCATTGATCTGTCATGGGGAAACGCTGGTGGAAACGACAATTGCAAAATGGCGCTATGATTTCTATCAAAAAGAAAAAAACAGGCAGAACTTAGAAAATTACGTCGAGATGGCGAAGCTGGAAAACGAGATATTTGAAGCATTGGAACGATCAAAGGAGTTTATAAAATTATAATCATCTATAGAAAAATATAAGGGAGGAATATTTTATGATGCGATTGGGTGAATTAAGTGGCAAATATGAGAGCAATAGCGATCCGGCGATTGTTGCCAGAAGTGCTGGCGATGCCGGCGGCTGGTCCTATGGATTGTATCAGTTTTCCAGTGAAGCAGGAAGCGTGCAGGATTTTGTTGAATGGTTATGCCGGCATGATGCGCCGTATGATGAATATGGAAGACAACTAAAAGCTGCTGGTAATCCTTGCTGTGATGCATCCTTTGTTGCTAAATGGGAGGAGTTAGGTAATGTGGATCCAGATGGATTTAGTTTTTTACAGGATGAGTATGTAAAGCCAGAGTATTATGATAGTGGGGCAGAAAACTTATTGAAATGGTATGATTTTGATATTGCTCGGCACAGTAATGCCCTGCAGCAGGTTTTGTTCAGCAATTGCATTCAGCATGGCAGCTATTATGGGGCGATGGTGTTTGGGGACGGAGCGCAGCTTGCACAAAAAAAGATACAGGATATGAGTGATTCTGAGCTGATTTATTTTATTTATGAAGTCAAGTTGACAGACCCTTCCTGGTCGGAGGGAAGCCCACAGCTGCGGCCGGGACTCTATTCACGCTGGCAACAGGAAAGAGCGGCAGCACTTGATATGCTGGCAGCAAATCCATAAGGCGAATGTGTGATAGAGAGGTTATTTTGTAAGCAATGATTCATGCATAAGGTCACGGTAAAATGAAAATCGTTTAGCAAAAATGCTAGACGATTTTTATTTTATTCGGAAAAAATAAGTAATATTCTACCATCGTGGATTTTGCCCATGGTATGGTTAATACAGAAAAATTAAAGAAAGGGTGGAAAATATGAGTGGTGGACAGGCATTTGAATCCTTGCTGGCAGCCATGCAAGAGTCTATTTTAAAGGCACATAAATTGATTGAAACACAGCATCTGAATGTTTTAGCGCATTATTTTGATGAGGAAAATAAGCCCATAATGATGGACCTGCAATTTCCGGTTATAGACGCCGAAGCAGACGAGGTTGTTTATAAACGGGTGCAGGTTCCCAAGCTGTCATTGGTTCCCATGCATACTTTAAAAATGAAAGAAATGAAGCTTAGCTTCAAAGTCAAATTAAGCGGATTTGCCGAGGCGAATAAAAGCAATGGATTGTTTGCCCATATTTTGCCATCCAATAACAATCCATCCAATGATAATTTTGTCGATGTAGACTTGTATTTTGAGACCTCGGATCCGCCGGAAGCTGTTATGCGAATCAATGATCAGTTTATTAAGGTACTTCCCTAGGGGTACAAATAGATGAAAAAGAGAGGACGTGTAAATCATGGCATTAGAAAAAATGAGTGAACAGTTTGGTGGATTGCCGATGGATTCTTTAATCGGAGGGCCGCTGCAAGCGGCATGTAATGCACAGGTTATGTTGGCCAAGGCTACTTCCGATTTTATTGAAAATGTCGGCTTTAGCAAAAATGGTGACAAGTCGGAAATTCGCACCGTAAATTTCAGTTTTAACCGGTCCGTAAATATTGAAGGATCAACTGAAATGGGAACAGAGGTAGTGGACCTTAAGATCCCGTTGCTGTCCATTGTAAAGATTCCGACCTTATCCGTCGATACAGTCGATGTCAGTTTCGATATGGAAGTGAAATCCTCGGAATCCTCGAAGGAAGTAGATGATAAATCAATAGCCCTGGATGCTGAGGCAAAAGCGAAAATTGGACCGTTTTCCGTCAAGGTCAATATTAAGGGGGCGGTTTCAAGCCATAAGGAAAACACCCGCAGCAGCGACAACTCAGCCAAATATCATGTGCAGGTACATGCCTCCCAGGGTGGCGTGCCGGAAGGCCTTTCTCGTGTGCTCGATATCTTAAATACGGCGATAGCCCCGACCAATGTAGCGGCGGCACCGGCTATTGCTGACAAAAAGGAAAAGAAAGACGCCTTGCCGGATGCCGCAGCCTAAATCAGTCAAAGGCAGGGGAATATAATGGCAAATGTGTTTGATGTCAGCGAGGTTGGCTATGTCAAACGAGTGGTTGTAGGAAATAAAGATCCTGAAATGACAGTAGATGAAGCGGCCATACAGGCACAAAATGATTTTCTTAACCGCTGTTTAAGTGACAGCCCTAAAGGGAAAATTATAGGGCAGGAAAAAAACTTCTATTTGCTCAATATCGGAGAGCATCAGGTTGTGATGCAGTATATAGTCTATCATATTGGCTTTGTGCGAAAACCGATGTGGATGCAGGATTGATAGCGGTTGCAGGGGGCGGCCATGTTGAAATTTTCAGCATGGCCGCTTGTGGCTTAAATATATTTTTTGCGATGCTTTAACGAAATATTGGGAAGGCAATAAAAATAGTGTTTTTTCAAAATGGGGGCTGTTATATGATCCGATATCTGTTAGAAACAACCCGGAAAAGTCGAGGTATGAAGCAAAGCGAATTGGCTAAGTTTTCTGGAGTCAGCAAAAGTATGATCAGTGCGATTGAACGTCAGGAGCGCAATCCTACAGTGCCTGTCTTATATCTTTTATCCAAGGCATTGCATGTAGAGATCACCGAATTATTTCAAAAAGAGAAGTTTTGGGATGAAGAATCCGATTAAAAAGTAAAAGGAGTATGGTGTATTATGGGGAGTAAATATTTTTCTGATCGGGAATTAGCTTGCCACTGCTGTGGCGAACTGCCAGCAAATGGGATAGCAAATGAACTTTTAGAAGTCCTGGATGCAATGCGTGAGCAGATGGGGGCTCCACTGCTGCTGTCTTGTGCGTACCGTTGTCCAGCGCATAATGAAGAGGTGGGCGGGGTTCCTAATAGTCAGCATGTGCAGGGCTGTGCGGCGGATGTGTTGTTGCCGGAGGGGATATCAGTTGATGAACTGGCGGCAATTGCTGAAAATTGCGGGGCTGACGGGATTGGCTCTTATTATGACAGCGGTTTTGTTCATGTCGATACAAGAGGGTATACAGCCCGCTGGACCGATCGTGATTAAGTATATAAACTTGCAATATATTGAGTGTTTTAAAAAATTGGAAATAGTTAACAGAAAGTTAACGAAACGGCAATATGAAGCTAATAATCCTGTGTTATAGTTACTTCATCAGAGAAAAGTGGGGAGAGGATTGCCTGATGAAGTTAACAAACAAAAAGAAAAGAACCTTAGCTTTTATGATTGCTGCATTATGTGTGGTTTCCACCGGATTTGCTGCAACGGATCACTGGGCGGATGCGTCCCTGACGCCGCAGCAGGTGACGAGAACCATTGTGGGCGAAGATACTGACTGGCAAAGCTGGAAGAACAACTGGGAGCAGATTAGGACAAATTACGAGCAAGTAGCGATAGCGCCAGGAAGCGATGCCGCTCATTTGAACTTTGCCTGGTATTCAAAGCAAGGAGCAGAAAAATCCCGGATTCGAATTGCAGAGAATCCAGCGATGCATAATGCCAGGGAATTTGATGGAAGCTGTCAGGCCGGGAACATTATAAATGGCGTGATGTATTATGCCAATAAGGTAGAGGCTTCAGGTCTCAAGGCTAAAAAGACATATTGGTATCAGGTCAACCTGAACGGGCAGTGGCAGCAGGCGCAGCCGCTTAAAACCGGCGACCCGGAGGATTTTTCCTTTATGTTTGTCGGCGATCCGCAAATTGGAGCCTCAACCGGAGCCGGACTCACTGACGGGACGAAACAGGATGCGCACATGGCAACGCGAAATGATGCCTACAATTGGAATAAAACTTTAAACAAGGCTTTAGCGCAGCATCCTGATATCAATTTTTTGGTGTCGCCTGGTGATCAGATCAATGAACCGGCCTCTGATCAAAAGCCGGAAAAACTTGCGCTACAGGAAGAACAGTATGCCGGGTATCTGTCAGCAGCGGCTCTGCGCAGTCTGCCGCAAGCGACAAGCATTGGCAATCATGACAGTATGACTGCCAGTTACATGAATCATTTCAATGTGCCAAACCCGTTCCTTGAAGAAACGAATCCGACCAAAGCGGGACATGGCTATTACTACAGCTATGGGAAAGCTTTGTTTATTGTAATCAATGCAAACAATTACAATGCGGCCGATCATAAAGCTCTGATTGAAAAGGCCATAGCAGCGAATCCCAAAGCCAAATGGCGAATCGTTGTTATGCATCAGGATATTTATGGCAGTGGCCTCGATCACTCTGATTCTGACGGGATACTGCTGCGCACGCAGCTTACGCCGATTTATGATGCAAACCATATTGATGTCGTCTTGCAGGGACATGATCATACGTACGCCAGAACCTATCAAATCAGCAGTGACGGCAAGCAGCATGGTGATTTTGCCGACTATGAAACCCCGGGGCAGCAGGGACAGCACCATGATGTTTTGGATCAGGCTTTGCTGGATCAAAATAAGAAGGCGGGCTTCTTGTCACAGAATCTTTGCTATACAATTGCTGATATGCGGCAGGGGAAACTCGTCAACCCCAAAGGGGTATTTTATATGTCGGCAAATTCGGCTACAGGGTCAAAATTCTATAATCTGATTCCGCAGCAGCAAGATTATATCGCAGCGCGCAGTCAGACCTGGCGTCCTACGTATTCTGTGATCCGTGTGACGGGAAACCAACTGACGATTACTACCTATGATGTGGAAACCGGCACGGCAATTGACGATTCGTACAGCATCATTAAGGAATAGAGGCTGATATCCCGGGTGAGCACCTTTGTGGTTTGCCCGGGGTATTTTTATGGGAGGACACATGAATGAAAAAAATTGCAATTCGTTTTTGCATCGTGATCGTTTTTCTGCTGGCAAGTTTTCAGTTGTACAGCTATGCACAGGTTGATCGTCCGGCTTTAGTCAACACGGAAGGTCGGAGTTTTCAGCTGGGGACGGTTACGGCGATTGTCAAAGACAATTTACAAGAAAATGGCAGCCGTATGGGCGATCAGATTGTCCAGGTTCAGGTACCGTCTGTGGATGGCAAGGAAGAGGTTGCGCAAGCAAATTGTCCCAATGGACTGCTCTTTGGTACTGTCTGTGAGCCCGGAATGCGGGTGGTCTTGATTTCCAGTAAAATAGGGGATTTGCAGTTGCATACGGTATATAGCATGGATCGATCAATGCCGATTTTCTCCTTTATTGCTGTTTTTTTGCTGCTGCTCTGTCTGGTCGGGGGCAAAAAAGGCTGCAGGTCGGCCTTGGCCTTACTGTTTACATTTATCTGTTTCTTCTACCTTTTCTTTCCGATGCTCTTTCATGGGGTACAGCCCGTGGCGGCAGCAATTCTGACCTCGTTTCTTGTTTTAACGGTTACGATTTATTTGATCAACGGTGCTACGGCAAAGGCACTGTCAGCGGGAATTTCCTCCGCTGGGGGGATCTTTGCCGCCGGAGTGGCAGCTGTTCTATTTGGCAAGGCAGCCGCTCTTTCCGGTTATAATGTGGCCAATATTGAATCGTTGTTGTTTGTTTCCCAGAACATGCCGATTGATGTGGGGCAGATTCTGTTTGCCGGGATTTTATTTTCCAGTCTTGGTGCTGTGATGGATATTGCCATGGATGTCGCGGCGGCGATTGACGAATTGCGGCGAAAAAATGGAGAAATAGAACCGTGGGAATTGTTTTTTAGCGGCCTGCGTGTAGGTCGTGATGTGATGGGGACAATGGCGACAACCTTGATTTTAGCTTTTTTTGGCGGCTCCCTTGGTGTGTGGGTGCTCGATTACGCTTATGATTTGCCATATCTGCAGCTGATTAACTCCAATGCCGTAGGCCTTGATATCATGCAGGGCCTTTCGGGGAGTATAGGTGTTATTTTAACCGTTCCTTTGACGGCGGTGTGTTCCGCCTGGTTGCCGGAATATGCAAAAAAAGGAAGACTTTTGAAAAGGGATGAGTGCCCGGTCCGGACGTAAGGCGTGAATCTTTTCCGGGCGATGATATTTCAGGTGCTGCTTTCGCAACGGTTTTTATATCCATAAAAAAGCAAACTTGATTTGTCATGAAAATAAATGCCGGTAACTTTCATCGTAAAAGTTGCCGGCATTTTTATATTGAAATCCTTGACATGGAGTACACTCTAACTGGTAGGATGCTTTTTAGGTAATAAAAATAGAGAGTGTGGGCATGTTTTGGAAAAGAAAAGATTTTTTACTGATCGGGATTTATTTAAATTATTTTTGCCGATTGTCATTGAACAGTTTTTGGAATATCTTGTGGGGCTAGCGGATTCGCTTATGGTCGCATCGGTCGGAGAGGCTGCTGTCGCCGGGGTATCGTTGGTGGATTTTATAATGGCTCTTTTGATCAGCCTGTTTGCGGCGCTGTCCACAGGCGGCGCAGTTGTTGCCGGACAATATTTGGGGCGAAGTCAGCCACTGGCGGCAAGAAATACGGCAAAGCAGCTGGTCTGGGTTGCAGCTTTTTCTTCGGCAGGTATTATGCTGGTAATATATCTTGCAAAATCACTGATTCTGGAGGGGGTTTTTGGCCAGCTTTCACCAGAGGTATATGCGTATGCAGATCAATATCTGATGATAACAGGACTATCCATTCCTTTTTTAGCACTGTATAACGCTGGAGCGGCGATTTTTCGAACCATAGGCAATGCACGCCTGCCAATGCTGATCATGCTGGTGATGAATATTGGCCATGCTGCTGGAAATGCCGTGCTGATATATGGTTTTCATTTTGGTGTCGAAGGGGTGGCAATTCCTACTCTTATAGCCCGGGTGGCAGCCGCATTGATTATATTGAAGCTGGCATTAAATAAAAAACAATTGCTGTACCTCGACCATATCTGGCAGCCGCATCTTGATAAAAAGCTTATTCGGCAGATTTTAGGAATCGGATTGCCTTATGGCTTGGAAAACGGGCTGTTTTATCTGGGACGGATCGTTGTACTGAGCCTGGTTTCTATGTTTGGGACAGCAGCAATAGCGGCAAATGCGGTAGGGGGAACCCTTGTGATGTTTGAAGTTTTGCCTGGGATGGCAATCGGCTTTGGTCTTACCGTTATCATTGCCCGCTGTGTGGGAGCAAAGGATTATGGGCAGGCGAGACATTATACCAAAAAAGTTATCCGGCTGGTATATGGAGCACAGGTAGTGGCCTGTATGGTGGTCCTGGCGGTGCTGCCATTTGTTTTGGAACTGTATGGTCTTTCACCTGAGGCTTCGATGCTGACAAATAAAATCGTCTGGTCGCATGCCATCGTTGAAATTTTGATCTGGCCGCTGGCCTATACACTGCCAGTAGTGTTTAGGGCGGCTGGGGATGCAAAATTTCCGATGTTTATTGGTACGTTGACAATGATTTTTTGCCGGATTGCTTTATCCTATATGTTTTCCCTTTATTTAGAAATGGGAATGTTTGGTACATGGATGGCGATGTTTTTGGACTGGCTGATCAAGGCCCTGATATTTCTGGGGCGTTATTTGAGGGGGAGTTGGACCCGCCATCATGCGATTTAATGGAATTTATGATTTTTACAATTGAAGAAAATATAATAAAGATCCTTGGCTTGAAAAAGAGGCAGGAACCCCTTTGTGAAAATGGGGTTCCTGCCTCTTTTATTATCGGAAATATGGCATGTATTACAAGGACGGGTTTGTTTTGGCAGCATAGTTGAGACCATTTTTGCATTTGGGGAAATTGAGATCAGGATGATTTTGGGGTTTAAACTTAGAGGTAGTAAGTGACAGGAATGGTGTTTTTTAAAAAAACATTACAAATGTCACATTTGGTTAATTAAAGTCGTGACAAAAGACAGCTGTTTTTTTGGGAGATTTTGATAAAATCTTAATTGTCGGAAAGTTACAAAGTATTTTAACTTATTTTATTATTTGACATCGCAAGGATAAGGAGGAAGGCAATGTTTTATGTTATTCTTGTCAGTCACGGTGAGTTTGCCCCGGGGCTGCATACGGCACTTGATATGATCGCGGGCAAACGTGACACCGTATTGTCACTGGGGCTTCGCGAGGCCATGGGGGCCGATCATTATGAAGCAGCTTTTCGTGAGGCAACGGCACATATTACCAATGCAGACAGGATTGTCCTGCTGGCCGATATTATCGGCGGATCGCCGCTGACGACAGCAATGAAGGTTTTAGCGCAGCGTGAACTACTGCCAATTACGCAGGCCTTTGGCGGCTTGAGCCTGCCGATGGCTTTGACAGCGGTGCTTGCCGGCGAAGGTTTGGCGGGACAGATTTTGACAGATACACTGCTGGCTGAGACAAAAGCAGCCGTGGCTGAATTTGTTTTGGAATCGGATGCTGAAACCGAAGACGACATTTAAGTGTCGATGAAGTGATTTATTTGAGGAGGAAGAATACATGTCGATTACCTTTGTTAGAGTGGATGACCGAATGATTCATGGGCAGACCTGTACGCGCTGGGCTATGGAGTATCCGTGTGACGGATTGGTTGCGGTTAATGATGCAGCTGCCAGCAATTCGGTGCTGAAAGCAGCTTATAAAAGTGCTTCAGGGAAAAAAACCTTTGTCTGGACATTGGAAGAGTGGCAGCAAAAATGTCAGAAGGTACTGGACAGTGATACCCGGTATTTTTTGATTACAAAAAATCCAATTGATATGAAAAAAATTTTAGTGGATCAAAAATTTGATCCAGGTGTCAAAACCATCATCATTGGTCCCTGCAACGATCGGCCGGGGGCGGTGCAGCTCGGAAATAATCAGTCGATTACGCAGGAGGAGGCAGCAGCCTTCGAAGCGATTATGCAGGCCGGTTATGAAATTGAGTTTGCCCTGATTAAGGAAAAGGCTATCGGTAATTGGAAGAAATTCCGTGGTCAGTTTGGATTTCACTAAAAATTTTTCAGATAAAATGATAAAAGAAAGCGAGTGACTTTTATGGAAATCAATGCTGTACAAGCTGCTTTGCTGGGGATTTGTGCCTGCTTATCGAGCATGCCAGGTCTTGGCGGCACAACCTTCGGTAACTACACACTGGGACGTCCTTTGGTTGCAGGATTAATTGTGGGTCTTATTTTGGGGGATATTCGTTCCGGGATTATCATCGGGGCGGCCATTCAGGTTATCTACATTGCCCTGGTTACTCCGGGCGGTACGGTTTCAGCCGACGTTCGGGCTGTCAGCTACATAGGGATTCCGCTGGCAATTTGTGCCGTTAAGGGCATGGGGCTTGATCCGGCAACAGCACAGGCACAGGCTATGGCTGCTGCTTTGGGTGCGGCCGTTGGTACGCTTGGCACGGTACTGTTCTATGGTACGGCCACAATGAATCTCATCTGGCAGCATATTGGCTGGAAAGCCGTTGAACGCGGGGACTTTGGCAAATTATATCTGGTGGATATGGGTCTGCCCTGGATTTCGCATATTATCTTTTCCTTCCTTCCGACTTTTATCATTACAATGGCCGGAGCCGGGATGGTTGATGTTATGAAGGCCTATCTGCCGATGGATGGTGTGGCTATGAAGACACTGTTTACGGTGGGCAGTCTGCTGCCGGCAGTCGGGGTCGCGATCTTGCTCAAACAGGTTGTAAAAAAACCGCTCGACTTTATTACATTTTTCTTCGGGTTTACATTAGCTGCTTGCCTCGGACTGAATCTGATTGCCTCGGCGATCATCGGCTCGTTCTTTGCAGTTATCAATTATAAGGTGATTATGGTGCAGAACCAGCGCGTTTCAGTTACAGCTGGCGGCAGTGACGATGATGAGGAGGATATCTGATCATGAAGAAATTATCAAAAAAGACGCTGAATAAATCGTTCTTATCATGGTTTTACGGAAACCTGACCTGTTTTTCGCAGGAACACATGCAGACTTTTGGCTATCTCTGTGCAATGCTGCCGGTAGTTAAAGAGCTTTATACGACAAAAGAAGAACAAAAAGATGCAATGCAGACGTATACGGCCTTTTTCAATACGGAACCGCAAATTGGTGCTTTGGTTGTCGGAATGACAGCAGGCCTGGAAGAGGCAAAAGCCAATGGACAGCCAATTGACAGTGAAGCGATTAACGGGATTCGGGCCGGGCTCATGGGGCCGCTTGCCGGAATCGGGGATTCGATGATTGTCGGTACACTGATACCGATTTTGCTTGGTATTGGCCTTGGCCTGTCAGGCGATGGCAGTCCGCTGGGGGCCATCTTCTATATTGTTGTTTGGAATTTTTTGATGTGGTTTGGTATGCGTTTTGCTTATTTCAAAGGGTATGACCTTGGCGGCAAAGCGGTAGAGGTTCTTGTTGGCGAGCAGGCACAGGCAATTCGCGATTCAATTATTATGATCGGGACGATTGTCATCGGTTCGGTGGCAGCTTCCTGGATCAATATCAATACTTCATTGGTATTGCCGGGGGGCGGCGATCTGCAAAAAACACTCAATGGTATTTATCCCAAAATGTTGTCGGGACTGGCCGTTGTTTTTTGCTGGTGGTTGATGACCCGGAAAAATGTTTCGCCGACCATGGTTATGCTACTGTTGGTTGTTGTGGCCTTTGTCGGAGTTCTGATTGGATTCTTTGATCCAGGTCTTTCCTACTAAAAATAAGGCGGATGCAGGGGAGGTAAGACAGATGGCAAAAACAGTGCAGGCAGTTTTGCTGGAAGAGGCAAGACTGCAGTCGGGGCTGTTGCGAAATTTAAGGCAATGGCAGCGGCTGCTGTGGGGTTTTTCCGGTATTGGAATCTTGCTTATTGCCTGGAATGTACAGCAATCAGCCGGATATTTTGCCCTTGAAATCTGTGGTGGAGTGCTGGCCGGCGGGTGCCTTTTGGCGGCACTTGTGGTGCATCACGGCCTTTGTCAGGGACAAAAAAATGTGGAAAAAATTTTATGCCGGCTGGAGCAAACGGATAAATGAAGCAAGGGGTGCTGCAAAAAAGCAGCATCCCTTGCTTTGCGCTTCGGGAAAGGTCCCGTTTGCCTGGAAAATGTAGTATACTTTTAGAAAAGCTTTAAAATCAGTGAGGATGACTATGCAAAAAAATTATCAGCGAAAAATTCTTTGGGTGGGAGCTGCTTTCCTGCTGCTGGGATTAAGTGTACTGCCAGGTTATTATCTGTTGACGGGAGATCATTCCCTGCGCCAAAATGAGCATCGCCATAAATTTGGTGCCGTCTATATGACGCTCAACAATCCTTTTTATGAGATTATTGATGAGGAAATCCGTTCGGCAGTAGAAAATAACGGCGATATTTTGCTGTCACGAGATCCGGCGCTCAGTGTCAAACGACAGACCGAGGAAATTCAGGAACTGATTGACAGCGGGGTTGAGGTCCTGTTTTTGAATGCCGTCGACTGGAAGGAAATTGGGGCGGCACTGGCAATTGCCCAGCAGGCGCATGTGCCGGTTATTGCGATTGACACCAATGTGGAGGATGATTCGCTGGTGGCAGCTACGATTGTTTCGGATAATTATCAGGCCGGAGCAGATTGTGCCCGCCACCTGGCGGCACATACCGGTGGCGGCAATATTGTACTACTTGAACATACGGAAGCAAAGTCTGCAGTTGACCGCATTCGTGGGTTTACCGATACAATTTTAGCCTACCCCTCGTTTCATATCATCGACCGGGCTGAATGTAAAGGGCAACTAGAGCTGGCAATGCCAGCAATGGAAAAAATGCTGGCAAAAAATCAGCAGATTGATATCGTGATGGCATTAAATGATCCGGCAGCCCTGGGCGCAATGGCGGCCTTGAAAAATGCCGGCCAGCTGCAGCGGATTCTTGTCTATGGTGTCGATGGAGCCCCGGAAACAAAGGAAATGATCGCTGCCGGACACATGACGGCAACCGCAATGCAGTCACCACGGACCATTGGACGGATTGCGGTGCAGCGGGCCTATGAAATCAGGGCGGGGATTTTGGGTGATAAGCTTATCAAATTGCCAACAGAGCTTTTAACGCATGAGTCCATCGGCCGGTATCCGCTCGAAAGGTGGGACTGATCGAGAATGCAGAACTTGAGAATAAATAATGGTATTGCAGCGCTGCACTATTTGATGTATGCCTTTAACGGGCTGGTCATTTTATGGCTGGCTGCTTTTATGGGAATCACGCAGTGGAAAATTCAATTGTCGATGTCGGCCCGTTCTTTTCTTGATCCACTGACGGCTGTTCCCTGGTCTGGACCGCGGATTTTTCTTACGGCTTTGGTGGCATTTTGTTCGTTGCTCTTTTTGAGCTGGCTTTATCGGCAGGGGCGATGGAAAAATTCCCGATGGAAATATGTTATTTTATTTGGTGAAATATGCTTTTGCGTCCTGGTGATGCGCAGCATCAATATGGCCTATGACGGAGTTGTTTTGCTCGTTGCGGCGGATCTTGTTCACGGGTATGAAGGCCGCCAGCAGCGCGTGCTATTACTGCTGGCAATGTTGGGCCTGTATCTGATTGCCAATTACAGTCTGGCCGCACTGCAACTTGGAATGGTGCCTTTAAATGCTTATATTTCGTATTATGAGCCGGCGCTGCAGGGGCTGCTGAAGGCAGTCAGCAATATTTTTACCTCTCTTAACCTGATCATTTTTGTGATGTATATGATTTTGCTGGTACAAAGTCAGCAAAAGGAAAAAGAACGCATCAAGTCCCTCAATGCACAGCTCAATCAGGCCAATGAACAGCTGCGGCTATATGCACTGGAGGCTGAGCGACTGGCAGAAACCAGGGAACGAAACCGGTTGGCGCGTGAGATTCATGATACGCTCGGCCATGCGCTCACGGGTATTGCTGCCGGGCTTGATGCCTGTCTGGCGACAATGGATGCATCGCCGGAATTTGCCCGGCAGCAACTGAAAAAAATGAGTGATACCGCTCGGCGGGGAATTAAGGATGTTCGGCGGTCTGTAAAAAAACTGCGCCCGGATGATCTGGAAAAACTTTCACTCGAACAGGCGATCGGGCAAATGGTGGCGGATTTTTCTGCTGCAAGTGGCATGAAGATTGAGGTGCTGGTCGATTGCTGGCCGGAACATTTGCGGGAGGATGAAGAGGAAGTCATTTACCGGATTGTCCAGGAAGGTATTACAAATGCCAACCGCCATGGGCATGCCCAGAAGGTCAAAGTGCGTCTTCAGACGGAAGCTGGCAGGATTGTTTTGTGTCTGACCGATGATGGCTGTGGTTGTAAAATGGTAGTACCGGGTTTTGGTCTGCGACATATGCAGGAGCGACTGGCACTTTTAACCGGAACATTGCATTATGAGGGGAGTTCGGCCGGTTTTTTGATTGAGGCGGTGATTCCTGTCAGTAGAAAGGGAAATTACGATGATAAAAGTTTTAATTGCTGATGACCAGGAATTGATTCATGAAAGCCTGAGAATTGTGTTGAATATGAATTCTGATATGGAGGTCATTGGCGTAGCGGAAAACGGAGCCGAAGCTTTAGCTGCCTTAAAGCATAAGCGTCCGGATATTATTTTAATGGATGTGCGCATGCCGGAGATCGACGGCGTGGAGTGTACCCGCTTGATCAAGGAGATGTATCCGGAAATCAAGATTATTATACTGACTACTTTTGACGATGATGAGTATGTATATAATGCATTGAAATATGGGGCCAGCGGCTATTTGCTTAAGGGAGTTTCGGTAACAGATCTTTCCAATGCCATCCGCACGGTGGTAAGCGGTGGAGCAATGATCAATCCCAATATTGTAACAAAAGTCGTGAAGCTTTTTTCGGCGATGGCCCAGCATAATTTGGCGGTGCAGGTGGAAGAAAACGGGGAATCACAGCTGACGCGGACAGAACGCAATATTGTTTGTCAGGTCGGACGGGGCCTTTCCAACCGGGAGATTGCAACGAAGCTGCGCTTGTCGGAAGGTACGGTACGCAACAGCCTAAGCACGGCGTTGAGCAAACTGAATCTGCGTGACCGCACCCAGCTCGCTATCTGGGCCGTACAGACCGGCATGGTGCAAAAATATGAAGCGGCTGAGTGACGGCCTGCGCTCCTGGCGCCACCAGCCTCGACTTATGGCTTTGCTGGGCTTTTTGGTTATGGCTATCTTATTTATGGGTTGGTATGGATGGCGTCAGCTGCATCCTAAAGTTCTTCATATTGGCGTATTTGCCGGCAGTAACTGGCAGGTACCGGCCGGCGATTCCTATTCCATAGTTGATGAAGCGATCCGTCAGTTCGAGCAGGAGCATCCCGGGGTTAAAGTGGACTATATGAGCGGGATCAAAAAGGAAGATTATTCTGAATGGCTGGCAGAACGGGTTCTCGATGAGGCCGAGCCGGATGTGTTCTTTGTTTTGTCCGATGATTTTAATCTGTATGCAACAACTGGCGTTTTACTTGAGTTGACGCCAGCTGCTGGTGTGGATCAGGATTTTGCTGCGCAGAGTTATTATCCAGCGGCGCTGAGCTATGGACAGTATGAAGGACGTCAATATTCCCTGCCCTTTGAAAGTGTACCGACCTTGATGTTCGTCAATAAAACACTGCTTAAGCGCGAAGGAATAGCGATGCCTGATAACAACTGGACCTGGCAGGATTTTTTATCAATCTGCCGCCAGGTCACTCGCGATACGGATGGCGATGGGAGTCCTGATCAATTTGGTTTTTATGATTATACCTGGCAGCAAGCAGTTGTGACCAACGGACTGGAACTGTTTAAACGGGATGGTAATTTTTCATATTTTGCGGATAATCGCATGAAAGAAGCCATGTTGTTTATGATGGATCTTACGGCAGTAAATCGCGGCTATCAGGTAACGGCTAAGGATTTTGATATGGGAAGAGTGGCCTTTCGGCCATTTACCTTCGCGGAGTACCGGACGTATAAGCCGTATCCATGGAGAATTAAAAAATATGCCGCCTTTGAGTGGGACTGCATCAAGCTGCCAGCCGGACCTTCCGGGAAGAACACCTCGGAGTTAAATACCATGCTGATGGGGATCAGTGCTCGTACCAAAGAACCTGCCCTGGCTTGGCAATTACTGAAGAAATTTTGTTATGATCCGCGGATTCAGGAGCTGTTACTGCGTGAATCCCAGGGGCTGCCGGTCCGGCGTGAGGTACTGGAATCACCAGAAGCCCGGCAAATTCTTCTGCAGGATGCTCCCGGTGATGAGAAAATCAATGTGGCAATTATCGATGAGGTAATGGAAAATGCCGTAGTGCCGCCCAAATTTCGCAAATACAGGGAAGCTATGCTGCGGGCAGATAATGATTTAAAGAAAATAATTAATAACATGGAACCGTTTAACAATGCACTAAATAAACTGCAAAAAGAAATCAATGCTTATTTACAATATTAAAATATAAGGATATGAGCCGGATTGGAGTGTTTGTTATGTGTTATAAAGCGATATTTTCTGATATTGATGGAACTTTTTTGAATTCACAGCATCGGATGCTGCCGGGGACTATGAAGATTGTCAGGGAGGCAGCGGCTCGGGACGTCCCTTTTGTGCTGGTATCGGCCAGAATGCCGGCAGCCATGCGCCCGTTTTTGCAGACGATCGGCGTGGAGATGCCGCTTGTCAGCTATAGTGGGGCACTAGTTCTGCTTGCGGATGGTACGCGTATTCATAGCTGCCCGATGCAAGCTGGACTGGCCTTTGAAGTTAGTGAGCAAATTAAAAAAATTTGCTCGACGGCAGTGGTCAATCTCTATGCTGATGACAGCTGGTATGCAGAAGATGTAGCGCATCCGGCGGTGCAGCATGAAACTGTGGTTACAGGGGTTAAGGCCCAGCAGGTCGACTTTTCAACGCTTTTGCGTCAGGGAACGACGCCGCATAAAATGCTTTGCATGTGTGAACCGGGAACTTGTGCCGGGCTGGCAAAAAAATTGCAGCAGGCTTTCCCGATGCTTACGATTGTTCAGTCGAGTGATATTTTACTTGAAATTATGGCTGGCAACGTGTCAAAAGCGGCAGGGATTTCGGTACTGCTTTCTCATTTAAAGCTGCATCCGGCCGATATTGTGGCGTTTGGTGACAACTATAATGATCTGGAGATGATTGAATATGCAGGCTGCGGCGTAGCTATGGGCAATGCCGTGGAGAAGATAAAAGCGGTGGCGAATCAGGTTACGGCCTCCAATGATGAAGAAGGAATTTACAAATTTTTCAATAGACAGCAGCGCTGAGCGCTTATTGCCTGAATTTACCTTATCGTTAAGCAATTGAATGAATGGAAAATCCTCAAACCAGTGGGTTGAGGATTTTTCTTGTGGCTGTA
Source organism: Selenomonadaceae bacterium (assembly GCA_051653465.1). GTDB lineage: Bacteria > Bacillota > Negativicutes > Selenomonadales > Selenomonadaceae. The sequence continues at coordinate 18,117 of JBOFWE010000068.1, forward strand.
AATAGAGGGATTTAAGAAAAAACATGGAAGTATCCATAATAAAGAAGTATTTATTATGAGCGGCTGGTGTTATTCTTTATTTGCTGAAATTTCAGAATAGTAAATTAATGGTGGGGAGTATTTTGGTCAGGAGTGAATCTTTATGAAAAGCGTGCCTAAATGGATAGCGAGTCTGGGGATTTGCTTTGGATCGGGTCTGCTTGGCGGCTTGATAACAAAAAGTGGAATGCCCGGTTGGTATGATCAATTGTTAAAGCCAATGAGTTTTCCACCGGCATGGGTGTTTGCCCCGGTTTGGAATGTGTTGTATTTTTTATTAGCTATAACCTTATATCTTTTATGGATAAATGAGGATGGCCGGTATAAATCATTGGCACTAAAAGCATTTTTTATTCAATTGTTAATCAATCTGATCTGGTCAGGGGTGTTTTTTGGATTGCATTCTATTGCCGGCGGGTTGGTGGTAATTATGATTCTGTTGCTGGCTATAATCTGTCTGGCCGTATTTTCATGGCAGGTTTCTTCTAAAGCTGCATGTTTACTTGCACCATATCTTGGTTGGGTGTGTTTTGCCTGGTATTTGAATTATCAGCTATGGCTGTTAAATAGCTAATATAAAAATACTAGCAGTTCGTTGATTTTATTAAGGCGATATGTGAATAGCTTTATAATAATATCAGTAAAAATTACACAGGTATATCGGATTAGGAGGCAGTTGTATGAAAAACAACTTTTATCTGCAATCAGAGAAAGAGGTGTTAGCTTCCCTTGGTGTCAGTATACATGGTCTTAGTGATGAAAATATAAGCAACCGGCGACAAGCACAGGGATTTAATGAATTGGTTGAAGTTGATAAAAAAGGTATAATCGAGGTTTTCTTTGATCAGCTGAAGGACTTTTTGGTGATTATTTTGCTTGTTTCCGCGGGGATATCTATTTTTTTGGGTAAATGGGAAAGCGCTATTGTTATTATTGTTGTTGTTGCGATCAATGCTCTGCTGGGAACAATTCAGCATATAAAAACCGAGCAATCGTTAAAGAGTTTAAAAGCATTGTCATCACCTAGAGCAAAAGTTATTCGCAACCGGGAGAAAGTTGAAATTCCTGCCCGAGAACTATTAGTGGGAGATATTCTGCTTTTGGAAGCTGGTGATTTTGTAAGTGCAGATGGCAGGGTTCTGGAAAGTTTTCATATGCAGGTAAATGAAAGTTCTTTAACCGGCGAGGCTGAAAATGTACAAAAAATAAGCGCAGCAATTGCCAGCGAAAATCTTCCCTTGGGGGATCAAAAAAATATGGTCTTTTCCGGGAGTTTTGTAACCTATGGGCGGGGGGTTGCCGTCGTTACCGCAATCGGCATGAAGAGCGAGCTGGGATTAATAGCAAATCTTATAGAAACTGCGCAAGCGAAAAAAACGCCGCTACAAGCTAATCTGGACGATTTTGCCAAGAAACTAGCAGCCGTTATTATGGCAATAGCAGGGGGAATATTTTTTCTTAATACAATTATACGGGGAAATGGTGTGGCAGAATCCCTGATGTTTGCGATATCACTTGCTGTAGCCGCCATTCCTGAGGCTTTGAGTGCGATTGTGACGATTGTTCTCGCGGTTGGGACACAGAAAATGTCGAAGGAAAAGGCCATTATACGAAAATTGCCGGCAGTGGAGAGTCTGGGGAGCGTTGCGGTAATTTGTTCGGATAAAACAGGAACGCTTACCCAAAACAAGATGTCGGTGCAAAACCTTTATGTTGACGAAAAAGTATGTCAGTCAGATGGGTTGAATAATGAAAACGTTTTGGATAAAAAATTGCTGCAGATGACGATGCTTTGTAATGATGCAATCGCTGTTAATCACAAAGAGATTGGCGATCCGACGGAACTGGCGCTTCTCGTTTGGGGGCAAAGTTATGGACTGGATGAACTGACGGTGCGAATGGAGTTTCCCCGGTTGGGAGAAGTGCCGTTTGATTCGGAAAGAAAACTTATGAGTACGGTTCATGCCTTCGGCGATAAGGTCCTGTTAATCACCAAGGGGGCTCCGGATGTTCTTTTATCGCGACTTTCTTTTATTGCGACTTCTGCGGGTGATTTACCGACAACAGAGAAAAAACTCAATGATATCCGCACGGTTATTGGCGATTTTTCAGCTAGTGGATTGCGGGTTTTAGCTGTGGGGTATAAAGAGATTTATAAGGAAACGGTCATAAATGCTGCTGCCGAAAATGGACTGACTTTTTTAGGACTTGTTTCGATGATGGATCCGCCACGGGTGGAGTCTGCAGCGGCTGTGGCTGCCTGTATAAAAGCTGGCATTAAACCCGTGATGATAACGGGCGATCATAAGATAACCGCCATCGCAATTGCCAGGCAGGTGGGGATTTTTGGCGAAAATGATGAGGCCCTTGCGGGCAGTGAAATTGATCTTATGCAGGATGAAGAACTTGCCCAGCATGTTGAGCATTTATCCGTATATGCAAGGGTATCGCCTGAACACAAACTCAGGATTGTGAAGGCCTGGCAAAAAAAAGGTCAGTTGGTAGCCATGACAGGGGATGGCGTAAATGATGCTCCCGCGCTTAAGCAGGCGGATATTGGGATTGCTATGGGGATAACCGGCACGGAGGTCGCAAAGGATTCAGCAGATATGATTCTTGCTGACGATAATTTTTCTACCATTGTTAAAGCGATTGCCAATGGACGGGCAATTTATTCAAATATCAATAAATCCATCCGATTTCTTCTTTCGGGAAATGCGGCGGGGATACTATCTGTTTTATATGCCTCCTTCCTGGCGCTGCCTATCCCGTTCGCAGCAGTGCAGCTGTTGTTTATAAATCTTATCACGGATAGCTTGCCTGCTATAGCACTGGGGCTTGAACCGCATCGAGCAAATGTTATGGAGGAAAAGCCGCGCCCGGCAAATGCTTCGATTATCAACAAGCGTTTTGCCAAGGGGACTTTGGGGGAAGGCCTGCTGATCGGTACCTGTACAATGGCCGCATTTCATATCGGTTTACAAAGTGGCGACGTAAAGGCGGCAAGTACGATGGCGTTTGCTGTTTTATGTTTAGCCAGATTACTGCATTCTTTTAATTGCCGGTCCCGAGAATCGTTGTTATCTATAGGGATTTTCAAAAACATATATGTATGGATTGCTGTTATTGCCGGATATGCTTTGCTGGAAATGGTTTTGCGGTATGGTCCACTCGCGGCAGCCTTTGAAGTCGTTCCTTTAACGCAGGCTCAATACAGGGTGCTCTACACCGCGGCTTGCATGCCACTAGTGATTATTCAAGGGTATAGGTTCTTCTTTATAAAAAAATGTTGATTTTTGGATCTTTTGTGATTGTAAATCGCTTGGGGAAAGGATGTCGTTTGGATGAAAGGCGCTTGTGATCGTTCCATCAGAAATGATATACGCCGATTGTTTATACTTACGATTATGACGTGCCTATTGACAGTATGCGCCATTGTATTTTACTATTGGCGAATTTCGCTTAATGAGATGATTGTCCAGGTACAATCGGAGCTAAGTAAATCCATTCAAACAGAAATAGAAGCATTTATTGCCATTCCCATGGAGATCAATGAAAATAATCGCTATGTGCTGGAAAATGGTATTATTAATCCATATAGTCCAGAAGATCTGGCAAAGTTTTTTGGCGGCGTGATGAGCCGGGCGGATGAAACGATTTACAGCTTTAGCTTTGGTCTGCGCGATGGTTCTTACTATGGTGTGCGGCGCAATAAGGTTAACCAGCTGGAATTTATGAAAAGCGATGCTTCTACGAATGGCCGGTCTGTTTATTTTTCCCTGGATGGGAAAAGTACGGTGCGAGCAGTGACTGAGATTATGGGTTCATTTGATGTGCGTACACGGCAGTGGTATATTGCGGCGGTAGAACAAAATCATCCGATTTTTTCACCGGTGTATAAGCATTTTGTTGTCAATGACCTGGCAATTACGGCAGCATCCCCGGTTTATGGCCCGGATGGACAATTCTTGGGCGTTTTGGGAACCCACAGCATGCTGGCAAAAATGAATGAAGAACTGAAGGCAATTGTCCAAAAAAAAGGGAGTTTAGCATATATTGTTGAGCGCGAATCGGGAAATCTGATTGCCAATACGGAGGAGCAGGCTAACTTTGCTTTTTCCGGGAGTCTGGGTGTAGATCGGGTACAAATTGCAGAGATAAAGAATCGCTTAATTCGTGAGGGTTATCAGCGTTACCTGAGTAATGGTGAAAGTGCTTTTGATGAAGACGGTGTATATGTCAATACAGTCTCTTTTCGTCAGCAAGGGCTTGACTGGCTGATTATTACCGCTGTACCAGAACCAGAATCGGTGCAGGCAATTCGCAAAAGCCTTATGATATCGATTGTGCTCTCGTTGCTCCTGGTACTGGTTGAAGGGTATATTTGGAAACGGAAAGTAGATCATTGCCTGCAGCCTGTTTCGGAACTGGTTCAGATTACCGAAAAGTTTGCTGCCGGTGATTTTTCCGTTCGGGCTGAAGTTGTCAGGAATAATGAGATCGGCAAATTGGCGGATGCGTTTAATCGCATGGCAACAGATCTCGAGCGTTTAATCAATGATCTCGAGCAGCAGGTACAGGAACGTACCCAGGCTCTGGAGGAAAAAAATACGGCTTTGTTGAAAATAAAAGCAGATTTAGAAACCGCCTTAGAGGTCGATTTTTTGACAGGTCTATATAATCGGAAATTTTTGATTGAAAAAATGGAGACCGAGATTGCTGCTTGTCAGCAAGCCGGAGCCTTTGGCGTGATTATGGCTGATATTGATTATTTTAAAAAAATCAACGATGGTTTTGGTCATGACTGCGGCGATACGGTGCTAAAAAAACTTGCTGAGATAATGAAAACTGCCGCTGGCAATATTGCTTATGCCGGTCGCTGGGGCGGCGAAGAGTTTCTGATATTTGTGCCGCGGGTAATAGAAGACAGCACGATCGAGTTGGCAGAAAAAATCCGTCAGGCCGTAGAGGCGTGTTCTTTTCCCTGCATTAAGGGCTGTTTGTCAGTAACGCTGACGATGGGGGTTGCTGTATATAACGGACAAGAAAATTTGGATGATCTTGTAAAAAAAGCGGATATTGCTGTATATTATGGAAAAAAAACAGGGCGCAATCGTGTATCCCTGTTTGACGAAAGCATGCGGGATCAATAGAGAAAATGAGATCAATAAATTCGAATGAACACCACAAATGGATAAATGTATGAATTTTAATCCATCGGAGCGTTATCCGATGGATTAAATTCTGCTTTTGTGATAAAATTTGTAAAAAAGAGGGTTTTGGTTGAAAGTATGGAAGGATAATAAAGTGGAAGCTTGAAGGTCCGTTATTATTCCGTGGAACATCAAACAAACTGGTAAAATGAAAATTTTATAACGCAGCAAAGGAGAATCAGTAGGATGATTGATGAAATACTGCAGTATAATAAGGCGTTTGTTGAAAAAAAGGGCTATGAAACCTACATAACAAGCAAATACCCAAACAAAAAAATTGCTATTGTATCCTGTATGGATACAAGACTTACGGAGCTGCTGCCGGCAGCGTTAGGAATGAAAAATGGTGATGCTAAGATGATTAAGAATGCCGGGGGGATTATTTCGCATCCGTTTGGCAGTGCGATGCGAAGCCTGTTGATTGGGATCTATGAGCTTGATGTACAGGAAATTCTGGTCATCGGCCACACGGATTGCGGTGCGCGTTGCATTGACAGTCAAAAAATGATTGAAAAAATGGAAGCTCGCGGAATTTCGCAGGTGAATATCGATATGATAAAATACTACGGTATCGATTTTAATGCCTGGCTTGGTGGGTTTAAGGAGCTGGATTTTTCTATCCAAAAAACCGTAGAGCTGATAAAAAAACATCCATTGGTACCAGATGATATGAAAGTATATGGACTGATCATGGATTCGGTGACCGGTGAGCTGCGAAAACTTGAGCTGGCTGAAACAGTCTGAGGATTTTGCGGCGACATATATGGTGGGGAAGGCTTTAGGAGGCGCAGTAGATGCATAAGAATAAACTGGTGGTAATTGGTGTAGGACATGTTGGTTCCTGTGTTTTGGCAGATGCCATGAAAACAGGGCTGTTTGCTGAAATTGGTGTAATCGATATTCTGGAAAATGTTGCTTATGGTGAGGCCTTGGATCAGGCGCAGGCAACAGCACTGCCGTATATGAATAATGTTACAGTAAAAAGTGGTGGCTATGAGCAATGTGCGGATGCTGATGTCATTATTATTGCTGCCGGACCGAGCATTGTCCCTGACCCGGCAGACCCGAAAGGTGAACCGGACCGGACCTTGCTGACCAAGACCAATTGTCAGGTAATCCGGCAGGTCATGGGAGGCATTGTGCAGCAGACAACAAGTGCGATTATTATTTTAATAACAAATCCGCTTGACACGATGGTATATATTGCTGAAAATGAATTTAACTATCCTGCCGGCCGTGTTTTTGGTACGGGTACGATGCTTGATTCGGCCCGATTGCGCAAGTTGATTGCCGACACATATCAGGTCGATCCTAAGTCGGTTACAGGATTTATGATGGGGGAACATGGAAGTACGGCATTTCCTGTACTGAGTCATGCCGGCGTGAGTGGGATTTCACTGCATGAGCTCGACGGCTATATAAAAGGGTCGCCTGCTATGCATGATCCTGAGACAGTCAAGTCGCTTGTCGTCAGTTCGGCCTATGAGGTGTTCAATGGCAAAGGCTGGACCAATGCCGGTGTAGCGCAGGCTGCCATTACTATGGCAAAAGCTGTTTTGCTCGATGAATGCAGTGTGTATCCGGCGTCTGCTACCTTGCGGGGGCAGTATGGGCATGATGGGGATGTGGCTTTGAGTATGCCCTGTATTATTGGACGGGAAGGCATTATGAAACAGCTGCCAGTGAGTCTTAATGCGTGGGAATCACAAAAACTTGAAGACTCGATTGCCTTTATACAGGAAGCGATGAAAGATGCAAAAACCGGTCCGAAAGAGAACTGATCGGAAGTTTCATCGAAAATAGCAAAGTGCGTTTTAGGTGATGCTTGTTTGCTCGTCCGGATTATATCCGGGCGAGCTTTTTTGCTGCTTACAGGATTTTTTATGGCAAAATTTGACTTTCAAGCCAAGGGAATGTAAGCTGTGAAGGAAAAGTTTTGCCCGTCAGCGGAAACGGTTTATGGATACCTGCTTTTAGAGCTGAGGGGAAACAGAGAGGGATGTTTTTGTTTGCAATATAAAGAGGAGACTTGGCTCGAGGGGATCGAGCCTGACTATATGGAAGAGTTTGTCTGTACAGGAACCTTCTGTCCGGATACCTGCTGTCAGGGCTGGGAAATCGTCATTGATGAACAGACCTGTGAACGTTATCGTAAGGTGCATGACCCGGAATTTAAGGAGATGCTGTCGCGGGCCATTGTTCATCGACAGGAGGACACAGAAAACGGGTTGCAGGATGTGGCCTGTATCCGGATGGGAAAAGGCAAGCGCTGTCTGTTTTTGTGCAATGATGGCTTGTGTATGATTCAGCGACAGACAGAGGAAGTGAATTTATCTGAGACCTGTCGTACGTACCCGCGGGTAATCTATATCTGGAATGAGGCCTATGTGGAGCGGTCCTTATGTGTATCTTGTCCGGAGGTTGCACGGCTGGTGCTTAGCCGGCAGAAGCCGCTTCAGCTGGTGACGAAAAAGATCGCGGCGACAGAGCTTGAGGGCCTGCGGATTACGGATAAGGGACAGCGGCTGCATTCGCACTGTCTGCCACTGCGCCGGCTTTTGATACGGATTCTGCAGGATCGAAAGCAGGCTTTGCCGGTCCGCCTGCGGCAGGCCAATGCTTTCTTCTGGCAGGCAGGTGCCGTGTCGGGGCATCATGGGGAAAGACGCTTTTTGCAGCTGGCAGCAGAGTATGAAGCGCAGCTGTTTGAGTCTCCGGGGGCTGAGGCACCGGGAACCGGTGAATTGACGGATGAACTCGCCCGCCGCCAGCTGATAGCAATTGGGCGCCTGCTTTTTCAGCGCAGGCAAAATCCTGCCTTGCGGGCAGTGTTTCGTGAAAATCTTGACCGGGCAATTAAGCGCTGGCAATTGGCGGCAGACGGGAGCCCATCTGAACAGGGGCTGCTTCAATATAAGGAGGACCGCGAGCTTTATCAGCTGTTTTTTTTACCCCAATATGCCTCGATGTGGGAGAATTATTTCGTGAATGAAGTGTTTAAGAATATTTTTATTACAGAAGAAAAGGAAGAATTTTACCGGCAATGGGTGTATCTGTTGCTGCAGTTCTTTATTGCCCGGGCGCAGGTTATGGCCGCTCTGGCAGCCGCGCCTGGGGAACTGCCGGAATCCATGGTGATTGAGATTGTGCGCCTCAATGCGCGTGAAGTCGGTCATGACAGTATGTACTTGCAGCAGGGGCTGGAATTGTTTGCGGTAAATGCTGCCGAGGAGGAGAGTCTGCAGGAATTTTGTCATTTACTGCTGCAATAAGCTTCGCTGTTAGGAAAAATTCTTCCTGAAGTTTTACTTGACCTGGAGCATACTCCATATGGTAAAAAGAAGACGAAGGAAAATCGTGCTTTCAGTGAATTTTCAACTTGAACGATTAAATTGAAGGTATAGTGAGTGGAAACAGGAGGCGATACATATGCTGACAGGAATATTTTTATTGGCTTTGCTGGGAGGCAGTGTCTTGTATTATCGACAAAATCCAGCATGGAAAAATAAACCATCCGGCGAGCGGCTTAAAAAGATACAGGAATCACCCCATTATATAGTCGGGAAGTTTCAATCGCCGGTGCCGGTGCAAACCATGGCTGAAGGTAGCAGTGGGCGTGCGCTGCGGAAATTTTTGTTTGAGGCCAGCCCGCGGCGTGTCCCCGGGGAACCCTTGCCGGTGGTAAAGACCGATCTGAAAAATCTTTCCCTTGCCGATGACCTTGTAATCTGGCTGGGGCACTCTTCTTTTTATCTGCAGCTGGGTGGACGGCGGATTCTTATTGATCCGGTGCTGAGCAGTTATGCGGCGCCGTTTTCCTTTCTGAATAAAGCTTTTGCTGCCAGCTATATCTACACGGCGGAGGATATGCCACCGATTGATTTGCTGGTTGTATCACATGATCATTGGGATCATCTGGATTATCCGACGGTTACTGCCCTGCGCAAGCAGGTAAAGGCCGTTGTCTGTCCGCTCGGCGTGGGCCAGTATTTCGAGCAATGGGGCTATTCCTCTGATGTAGTGAAGGAGGCTGACTGGTTCTCTGAGGTGTCAATCGGAAAAGATTTTTTTGTGCATGTATTGCCGACGCAGCATTTTTCCGGACGAATGCTAAAGCGCAACCAGACGCTATGGGGGGCGTTTGCTTTTGTGACGCCGGAGCGGCGCGTGTTTTACAGTGGGGATGGCGGCTACGGACCACATTTTAAGGAAATCGGGCAACAGTTTAATGGTTTTGATCTGGCGATTATGGAAAACGGGCAATATAATTCGGACTGGGCTGCTATTCATATGATGCCGGAGGAATCTTCGCAGGCGGCAGTGGATCTTGGTGCCAGGACCGTGCTGCCCGCGCACAGCGGGAAATTTGCCCTGAGCTTTCATGACTGGGATGACCCGTATAAGAGGATCGTTGCCGCTAGTCAGGACAAGCCCTACGAACTTTTGACCCCGGAAATGGGAGCCATTGTACGGCCTTTCGGCAGGTCACAAGATTTTTCTGCCTGGTGGGAAATGGAAAGCCTGGCCGGGGAAGTGGCAAAAGATATTTCGTAAGAGCTGGAATCGTATTTTTTTAATTGCCCGAATTAAGGCTGTGGCAATTAAAATTGTAATAGTATTGTAATAATATAAAAAATGGAAATATTGGCAAAACCTATAGACATTATTGTTTCCTTGGAATACAATAATGTCAGAAAAAGAAAAGGAGCTGATATTTTGCAACGGAAAGAATTTCAGGAAAAATCTTTTGATGGAACCATACTGCGGGTCGTAAAGGCCGTGCCAGAGAACAGTACAGGCGTTGTGGTTGTCGTGCACGGACTGGCAGAACATCTGGGACGGTATGAGGAACTGGCGGCGGTGCTCAATGAAAGCCAGCTGGCGGTATATCGGTTTGATCATCGCGGGCATGGCAAATCCGAAGGGCCGAGAGCGTATTACCGGGATTTTAATGAAATTATTGAAGATGTGAATGTTGTCTTTGAATTGGCCCGGAAGGAAAATCCGGGATTGCCTGTGTTTGTGCTTGGGCACAGCATGGGCGGGTTTGCTGCTGCCTGCTTTGGTACGAAATATCCGGACAAAGCGGCCGGAATCATTCTGTCCGGGGCACTTACCCGTGACAACCGCGAACTTTTACAAGGCGTAGCCCCGGAGCTTTCGGTAACACAATACCTGCCAAACAGTCTGGGGAATCTGATCTGTACAGATCAGGCTGTGGTCAAGGCGTATATGGAGGATCCGCTCGTGCTGATGGAAGTCAGTGTCGGTCTGTTCCGGGCCTTACTGGCAGGAATTGAATGGCTCAAAGAGCATAAACGGCAGTTTACGGCTCCGGCACTGCTGCTTCATGGCTGCGAGGATCAGCTCGTATCTGAGCAGGATTCGCGTGAGCTCTTCGGGGATATAGCTTCAACAGATAAGGAGCTAAAAATTTATGCAAAGCTCTATCATGAAATACTGAACGAACCACGCCACCCTGAAATTATGGCCGAGATCGTTTCGTGGATAAATAAACACCTTTAAAAATGGATAGAGGAAAAAGCATCCTGTTTATTTGTCTGGAGCAATAGCAGGATGCTTTTTTTGCAGGGAGCTGGTATTGTTGAAACTGGAATGGATGGCCAAGCATCGTCTTTTTGTGGAAAAAATCATTAAGTATGGAAATGCCTATGCAGCGATGTATAACAAGCAGTTGAACTATCATACCGATATATTGTTTTCGGCGGCGCAGATTCAGGTTATAGAATATGTGCTGGAAAATGAAAATCAAAAAATGATTGAAATTGCCAGACGGCTGGGAATTACCCGGGGGGCTTTTTCAAAAAATGTCAAAAAGCTGATGGATAAGGGGCTGTTGGAAAAATTCCAACAGCCGGGCAATCAAAAAGATATTTATCTGCGGGTAACACCTGCCGGCGAGGTGGTGTATGAGCAGTATTCAAAATATATATACGAATCGTGTTTTAAGGAAATGTTTGAGCAGGCCGAGCAAATCCCGCCGCATTATACGAAACTGCTGACCGATATGTTTGATTATTTTGCCGAGCGGATTATTCTGCTGGAAGAAGATATGAAAGCAGCCGATACTACAGCAGGAAAGGTTTTGGGAAAAGACTGATTTGCCGTCGCTATTGCCGTTACAGCAGCGGTGGCGTTTATTCTGTGTAAGGGGTCAGGTTGTTAAGACTTGTTCTTATAGAGAATTATGGTATAATTCCAATAAACATTTAAGCTGAAAATTGGAGATGAATGAGAGATGACATTTAAGAAGAAAGTCAAATATGAAAATATGTATAACTGGGCGGGGGCAGATCAGGGCAGCTGCTTTTACTGCAAGGAGGATAAAGATCTGGCCTTTAGTTTTTTTGCCGGCGTGCAGCGAGGCATCTGCCCGGATTGCCTGGCGGAGTTTGCCATCGGCAATGTCGGTGCCGACCGGCATGTTATCGAACATTTGCTCAAGGAAGCGGAGCTCAAAAATAGAGAAGCTGTTATCGCCTGGTTTCAAGAGCACGGGGTTACCTTATCCGATCCGGAGATGGATGAAGAGTCCGGAACAATAAGCTATATTGCTGTCGATGAGGGAGAAAGTGAAGCCGAAATCCTGATCGGAGAAGACGGCAAGGTGGAAATTTCGTATTAAGTTTTGTGAAAACTATTCTTTTTCTAGTGCGCCGGTGGTATTGGTTTATTGGTTGGGCAGAATTCATAAGGACTTGGGGATATGATATAGGTGAAGTTAAAAAAATACCGATTGACTTTTTTTGCCTGGGTGGTATTGGCCGGGGTGCTTTTGCTGCGGATTGGTACTTCCATGACCGTACCGTTTATTGCGATTTATTTGCATTTTAAAGCAGGGGTTTCCTTGCCGGTAACGGGGATGATTATTGGGATTTCTTACTTAAGTTATAGTTTGGGTGGCTTTTGGGGTGGTTTTTTATCGGATCGCTATGGGCGACGAAAAATTCTGGAGCTCTCACTTTTTTGTTATGGGATCGTATTTTATGGGTTTGGTTTGTCGACGGGAAATCCGGCAATAGAGCAAACCTCTTTGGTTTTTGTATTTTTACTTTTAAATATGTCTGCCGGATTTTTCCGGATTTGGTCAGATACCCTTACGCAAGCTATACTGGGCGATGTCGTTACCTCGGCGGAGGAAAGGATCACGGCGTTTAATTTTTATTACATGTTTGTCAATATCGGTGCGGCAATTGGTCCGGTTTTAGGTACCTGGATTGGCACCTCGGGGACGAATGTCGGTTTCTACTATACTGGCGGGCTTTGCTGGCTCTATCTGCTGCTGTTCATCTTTTTTGCAAGCAAGGCAGCACCGGGGCTGCCATCAGGCATCAATAATGGCAGTCGGCATATTTCACTGAAACTGGCCTTTTCAACTATAATCAGTGACAAGGTTTTGCGGTTTTATATTTTAGGTGGCATTATAGCGTATTTTTCCTATGTTCAGCAGGAGGCCATATTAGGAACCATACTGATGCAACGCTTTGGCGATACACATATTTTTGCCATGGTTTTATTTGTAAATGCAGTGGTGGCAATTTTGCTGCAGATGCCATTGGTTGGATATTTGCTGAAAAAGCATGTTCCTTTGGTCATTATGCGAAATGGGTGTATTTTTTTTGTTGCTGGACTTTTAGGAATGGGGTTTGCTGGAAGTTCCCTGCCAACTTATATTATTAGTCAGATTCTTTTCACCGTAGGGGAGATCTTGGTTTTATCAATCAGTGGTATCTTTATTGACAGTATCGCACCGAAAGATTTAAAAGGGGCCTATTTTGGCGCGATGAGTTTTTGTAATCTGGGTAAATGTGCTGGCCCGGTTGTTGGCGGCAGTTTGCTGCAGGATTTTGATGGTGGTTTAGTTTTAGCATTTTTTGGAGTGTTCTCCTTGTTGGCAATGATTTTTTATCATAAAAGTCTGCTCTTTTATGATAAACGTGGACTGTGCCGCCGGGGTGAGATATCTTCAGAAAATGCAGCAGGATTATGAGTGGGAAAGGCGGCAGGGAAATGGATAGTAGAGAAAAACTTGCAGCAGCGCTGGAGCAGCTGCTGCAATACAAAAGCATAGATGCGGTGTCGGTAATTGAAATTTCCAGTGCCGCGGGTGTTTCACGCAAGACCTTTTATCGCTGCTTTAGGGATAAATACGATCTTGTCACCTGGTATTTTGCGCGCTTTTATGAGGCGAGTTTTGGTCGGATAAAAGAGGCGGTTGCCTGGGAGACGGCGATGCTGGCGCATCTCGACTTTTATAAGGCAAAGCACCGGGTGCTGAAAAATGCCTATACAACCCATGATATCAACGGGTTACGGCAGTTTGACGTTTCCATCACCCGGCGGACCTATGAGATTTATTTGCGCCAGCACGGTGCAGATCTCGCCGATGAGGAATTGCAATTTGCCATTGAATTTGCAGCTCGCGGCGGTACGGATATGGTGATTGAATGGCTGCTTTCCGGGATGAAGCTGCCGCCGCAGCGACTGGTGAAGCTTCTCAAACAGACTCTTCCCCCTAAGTTGCTGCAGTATATCGGATGATTGTCTTGTCACAAAACAACTTTTTTGTAACTTTACTTTTTCTTGTCTATCCTTTAGACTTTAAACAGATTGATTTTGTAATGTGATGAAGAGAACGAGTAGCTTTGATTTGATTATACAGAGAACAGCCGGGGGGTGGAAGGCTGCTAATCGGTCAGGGTGAATACATCTTGGAGCAGCTGCCTGAATTTTAAGTAGGGTTTGCCGGGTGCGCCCGATAACGCGCAAAAGTGCAATAGCACTTGTTAAGAGAGGCTTTGTGAAAAGTCTTTAATCCAGAGGTGGTACCGCATACTTGCCCTCTGCTCATTTTGAGCAGAGGGCTTTTTAATTTGGAGGAGGAAGAAAGATGAAGATTTATGAAGAGCTGGTAAAGCGCGGGCTAGTCGCCCAGGTCACAAATGAGGCAGAGGTAAGGGACATCGTCGACAACGGCCGGGCTGTTTTTTATATTGGTTTTGATCCGACTGCAGATTCCCTGCATGTTGGTCATTTTATGGCACTATCTCTGATGAAGCGGCTGCAGCTGGCCGGCAATCGTCCGGTGGTTTTGCTTGGTGGGGGGACCGGATATGTTGGCGATCCTTCGGGACGTACGGATTTGAGAGCAGTACTCACGCCGGAGGTCATTGCCCAAAACTGTGAGTGCTTTAAAAAGCAGATTGAACAGTTTATTGATTTTGGTGAAGACAAAGCCTTGCTGGTAAATAATGTGCAGTGGCTTAAGGAGCTGAATTATATAGATCTGCTGCGCGAGGTCGGCGGTTGTTTTTCTGTAAATACCATGCTGCGTGCTGAATGCTATAAGCAGCGAATGGAAAAAGGATTGTCTTTTCTGGAATTCAATTACATGGTGATGCAGTCCTATGATTTTTACCATTTGTTTAAAACCTATGGCTGTAATCTGCAGCTTGGCGGTGATGATCAGTGGTCTAATATGCTTGGCGGGGCGGATCTGATTCGCCGTAAGCTGGGGGAAAGTGCGCAGGCGATGACGATTACTCTGTTGATGAATTCAGAAGGGCGCAAAATGGGAAAAACTGCCAATGGCGCTGTCTGGCTTGATCCGAAAAAAACAAGCCCGTTTGAGTTTTTCCAGTACTGGCGAAATATAGCCGATGCAGATGTCATAAAATGCCTTCGCCTGCTGACCTTTTTACCACTTGAGGAAATCGAAGCGATGGCCCAGTGGCAGGGCAGTGAACTCAATCACGCCAAAGAAATTCTCGCCTATGACCTGACAAAACAGGTACATGGTAAGGCGGAGGCTGAAAAAGCACGGCTGGCTGCGCAGCAGTTGTTTGGTGGCAGTGCAGACGACGCTGCCATGCCAATTTATAAGCTTTCGGCAAAGCAGCTGCTGGCAGGTAGCCTCGGGATTCTTGATCTATTGGTTTTCTGTCAGCTGGCAGGATCAAAAAGTGAGGCTCGGCGCCTGGTTGAACAGGGGGGCGTCTTTGTCGATGGCAGTCGCATGGAGGATGCTGCTAGGCAATGGACGAGACAAGAGCTGGCAATTGGGATAAAAATCCGCAAAGGCAAGAAGACTTTTTGCCGGGTTGTAGTCGAAGGATAACTATGCTGTGATCGGGAAACCCCGGAGATTTTTGGCTGAAAATCTTCGGGGGTTTTTTTATAAATAATTTGGCGGGAATTTTCAGATAGTTGTTGACAAAGCCTAAGGGGTAGGATATAGTATGGATAAAAGGTGGTACGTACCACTTAAGAGGAGGCGATAAAACATGCAGAAAATCAATAAAGACAGTAAACTTCCGTTGTACTGCCAGCTGATGCAGGTCATTATAGCTGAGATTGATACTTGCCTGGAAGTCGATGCGAAGCTGCCGTCAGAACGAGATTTCTGCACGAAATATGGATTGAGTCGATCTACTGTCAGACAAGCTTTTTTAGAACTGGAACAGGAGGGATACATTTATAAGATTCATGGCAAAGGAACTTTTGTGTCGCCCAAAAAACTCAATCAGGAGCTGTTGAAATTCTATAGTTTTACCACGGAAATGAAAAAACTTGGTAAAAAACCGGAATCCAAAGTGCTGAGCTTTGACCGCATTGTATGTGACTGGAATCTGGCCCAAAAGATGAAGCTTGAACCGGGAACGGAAGTATATCGATTTTTGCGGCTGCGCCTGGCCGATCAAAAGCCGGTAATGCTTGAAACGAGCTATGTGCCGCAAAAAAGGTTTGAAGGACTGACGCGGGAAATGCTGGAAGAAAGTGCCATGTATGATCTGTTCAGCCACACGTATGGGGTGGAATTCACGTATGCAGAGGAAAAATTTCAGGCGGTTGGAACCGATGACAAGACAGCAAAGTATTTAAATGTAGAAAAATCACTACCCAGTTTGAAAATTGAGAGATTTACGTATGAGCGCGACCAGATCATCGAATATACGATGAGCATGGCAAGGGGCGATCAACTCATTTACTCAGTTAAGTTGAACAAATAGGTAAAATGTTTTTTATCAGTGTACTGGTACGTACATCATTACCACTAGGAGGGATAAAATGAATCCTTGGGATTTATCGGAAACGGAACTCATAGCCAAAGGGGCTGCGCACACGGCAAGGGAGATTTGCCAGCAGCCGGAGGCCTGGCTGGAAACACTGGAGCTTTTGCAGCAGCAACAGGGAGAAATTAAAGCATTTGTTGAGCCGTTGTTAAAAAAACAGGATCTGCGCATTATCTTTACTGGGGCCGGGACGTCTGCCTATGCGGGTGATATTATTGCCCCGTATCTTAGAGAAAAAACACAGCGGGATATCCTGTCGGTTGCTACAACCGATATCGTGGCGGCTCCATTGCAATTTTTGCTCAAGCATAAGCCAACCTTGCTTGTGTCGTTTGCCCGCAGTGGGGACAGCCCCGAAAGTATCGGTGCCTTTGATTTTGCGGAGCAGATTATCGATGAAGTATATCAGATTGTGATTACCTGTAATCCGAAGGGTGCCTTGGCCCAGCGTGCAGCTGAAAAAAAGGAACATACGCTGAACATTTATACGCCGCCGCAGACAAATGATCTTGGTTTTGCGATGACGAGCAGCTTTACGTCAATGCTGCTGAGCGGACTTATGCTCTTTGATATGAAAAATTTTGCTGCGAACCGTGCTTTGGTAGAGCGGATTGTCGACTGCACCAGCAAGCTGCTGGCTGAAGGGCAGGATGTCGCTGCGATTGGCAGAGCCGGTTTTGAACGCCTGGTATTTCTGGGGACAGGATCATTACAGGCGCTGGCAAAAGAAACCTGCCTTAAGGTACTCGAGCTTACTGCCGGAAAAAAGGTCGCCGTAGCTGAAAGCATTGTGGGCTTTCGCCATGGTCCAAAGTCGATTGTAAATGATAAAACCTTAGTGGTAATGCTGTTTTCCGCGGATTCCCATACACATGCTTACGAAATGGATTTTCTCCGCGAACTCAATCATGATGAAGGCTCGTTTAAGGTGATGGCTGTTTGCCCGGCGCCGGATGAAGAGATAAGCGCTTTGGCTGATTATATGATGGTGCTTGATCCGCAGGCCAAAGACAGCTGGGGACAGGATGCCTATCTTGCTATGGGTTATGTGGTCTTTGATCATATCCTTGCTTTAGCGGCTTCCATGGCAGAAGGGGTGGCACCGGATACCCCGTGCCCGAGCGGCAGTGTAAACCGCGTGGTTAAAGGGGTCGTAATCTACCCATTAGAAGCATAGAAATACCAATACTTAAAGGGGGCTTTTCGTATGCCGGATATTTTACTTACCAGAGTGGACAATCGTCTGATTCATGGACAGGTGGGGATGACCTGGGCCAATCACCTCGGGGCAAACCTCATCATTGTTGCCAATGATGAGGTTGCTGAGGATGAAGTGCAACAGAATCTGATGGACATGGCGGTATCAAGTGCGGCGGAAACCAGGTATTTTACGTTGCAGGAAACAATTGAGAAAATCCATTTTGCCGGGGACTGGCAGCATATCTTTCTTGTTGTGAAGACGCCACAGGATGCACTGAAACTCATCGAAAATGATGTGCCGATTACAGTGCTTAATATCGGTAATATGCACTTCAAGGAAGGGAAAAAGCAGGTGAGCAGCACGATTTCTGTCGATGAGTCAGATCGTCAGACTTTCCGCCGCTTACTTGATTTGGGAGTAAAGATTGAATTAAGAAAGGTTCCGGACGATCCGCTATTGCCGGTGGAAAAAATTTTCGAGTAAGTACCGCAGGCGGCAAGGTAGTTTGATGAAATAACAAAGTTAAATCAGAGGAGGAGTTATTCATGGATGTAACTTTTATACAGATATTGATGGTAACACTGTGGGCGTTTGTCATCGGTATCGATCAGTTTAACGGCTTATTCCACATTCATCGCCCGTTGGTAACCGGGCTTGTAGTTGGCTGGATCTTAGGTGATATGCAGACTGGTTTGATTACCGGGGCTACGCTCGAACTTGTAGCGATGGGCATGGTTCCGCTTGCCGGAGCACAGCCGCCGAATATGGTCATCGGCGGGGTAATCGGAGTTTCCTTTGCGATTATATCAAAACTGCCGCCAGAAGCAGCGGTAGCGATTGCCATTCCGTTTGCGATTGCGGCGCAGGGCTGTGTAACTTTGATTTTTACAGCATTTTCACCATTGATGCATAAAGCTGACCGGTGGGCGGATGAAGGCAATACCGGCGCCTTGGCGATGATCAATTATGCTGGAATGTTTACGCATGGTGCGTTCTTTGCTCTGGTTACTTTTTTGCCGATTTATTTTGGCGCTGCTTCGGCACAATCCATTGTGGAAGCAGTCCCGGCCTGGATTCTTGGCGGACTTGGTGTTGCGGGCGGGATGATGCCGGCAATCGGCTTTGCCATGCTGCTCAAGATCATGTTGAAAAAAGAGTATATTGCTTTTTTGCTGGTCGGATTTATCCTGGTTACCTATTTCAAGATTTCCATTTTGGGCCTGGCGGTTCTTGGAGCCTGCGTGGCGCTGTATGATTTTTATGCACATGGTTCGGATGACAATGGCGGCAACCGTATAAAACAGGGGGTGCGTACAAATGGCGGAATCTAATGCAGCAGTAAGAGAAAATCCGGAATATCAGGATCAGTCGGTCAATAAAGTAGTCACCTCGTCAGATCTTGTAACGATGGTGTGGCGGTCCCTGTTTCTGCAGGCGTCCTTTAACTACGAACGCATGCAAGCCTGCGGCTGGCTGTACGGCATTCTTCCGGTGTTAAAGAAAATTCATACCAACAAGGAAGATTTAAGCAAATCCTTAAAGATGCATCTGGAGTTTTTCAATACACATCCATTTCTTGTGAATTTCATCATGGGATTGGTTGTGGCCATGGAGGAAAGCAAAAAGGATCAAAATACGATTCGGGCGATCAAGGTAGCTACTATGGGGCCGCTGGGCGGAATTGGCGATGCCCTCTGCTGGCTGACCCTGCTGCCTATTACAGCTGGCCTGGGGGCATCAATGGCCATGGGGCCGGATCCAAATCCAGCTGGGCCGATCATCTTTCTTGTATTGTTCAATATCGCACATTTCAGCCTGCGTTTCGGACTTATGCGCTATGGCTATTATACAGGTGTGAAGGCCATCGCCACGATGAAAGAACAGACCAAAAAGATTTCACATGCAGCCTCGATTATTGGTCTTACCGTTGTTGGTGGACTGATCGCATCCATGATCAAATTAAAACTTGCCTGGGTTATTGTTGTCGGTCAGGCAAGTATAGCTCTGCAGGAAAAAGTATTTGATGCGATTATGCCTAATATGCTGCCGTTTGCCTACACTTTGTTGATGTACTATTTGCTCAAGAAAAGCTATTCCCCGGTTAAATTGATTTTGTTTACGATTGTCTTTGGGATCGCCGGTAAGGGAATCGGTATTTTCTAACAGATAAAAGGCCGGGACCGGCGCTAAAGCCGGTCCTTCCCTTTAAGAGAGGTGACTATTCATGATAAGTGTTATTATTACCGGCCATGGAGAATTTGCAACGGGACTTCTGTCGGCATTGCAGCTGGTTGCCGGCGAGCAAAGCCGGGTCACGGCGGTTAACTTTCCTGAGGGGGCTGGCAGTGAGGACTTACAACGTGCGTTAAGTGAGGCGGCAGCACAGCTTGGGGATAGTGAAATTGTCTTTTTAGCCGATATAGCCGGTGGATCCCCTTATAATCAGGCGGTAATGCTGTCAAAAAAATTGAAACAGGAGTGCCGGGTATTCAGCGGGACCAATATGCCGCTGCTTCTGTCGGTGATTTTTGACCGGGAGGGGCTATTGGCGGATCTGTGCTTGCGCTGGCTGGGCGCTGGCGTTCAGCCGGCAATATTCCGGGAGAAGAAGAAAATAGACAAGAGCATGCAGGCAGGTGGGATATGATGGGAATCAGAGCATTTCAGGCAGAAGAAATTTTTGATGAACATCAGATAAAGAAAGAGCAGCTTCTGTTAGTGCAGGATGCATATTTTGCCGGATATATTTCGCCAGAGGAAGCGGCGATGCGGCAGATTCCTGTCGAGCGGTTTGGCGGGGCTAAAATCCTTCCCGGTTTATTTGACAGTCACATTCATGGTGCTGTTGGCGCTGACACGATGGATGCCAGTGCTGCTTCGCTGGATGCGATCGGTCAGTATTTGCTGTCGTTAGGAACGACTTCATGGATGCCAACCACCGTTACCGCGGAGCTGGCGGCAATTGAAGCGGCTGTAGCTGCGGTTGCTGCTTATGTACCAGGCGCGGATAAGGCCCGGGTATATGGCTGCTTTGTGGAGGGGCCTTATCTGACGGCTGAGCACGGGGGGGCGCACCCACCGGCATATATGAGAGACTTGTCACAGTCCGAGCTTGAGCGCTTGCTGAAAGCAGGCACGGTAACGGCCCTGGCTGTGGCCCCGGAGAAAGAAGGAGCGCAGGAGTTTATTCGTTATGCGGTTGAACGAGGTATTCATATATCACTGGCCCATACGAGTGCGTCGTATGAGCAAGCTGTGGCCGCAATTTATAGTGGCGCGGATGCTGTAGTGCATACTTTTTGCGGCATGACGCCGATGCATCATCGGTCGCCAAATCTTGTCGGGGCAGCGCTGGTCTGCGATGAGGTATATGCCGAACTGATTGCCGATGGCATTCATGTGCAAAAACCGGTGATGGAAGTCTTGCGTCGGTGTAAGCCCCAAGGGAAACTAATTCTCGTAAGTGATGCGATTTCGGCCACCGGATTAAAGGATGGACAATATAAACTTGGTTTGGAAGCTGTAACCGTAAAGGATGGGATTCCACGAACCGGTACAGGGTCGCTTGCCGGAAGTACGACTTCGCTGCTGGATGAAGTCAGACGGGTTATCCTGGAACTTGGCGAAGAGCCTTTAAATGCTGTACATATGGCTTCGCTGAATCCGAGCCGTCGCTTTGGGCTGGAGGCTGAAATAGGCAGCATTCGTGCCGGAAAGCGGGCTGATTTTATTGTTGTTGATGAACAATACCGGCTGCGGCAAGTTTGGAAAGATGGGAAAAGAGTAAGCGGAGGTGGCAGTTACAAATGAAATTAAAAAATACGAAAAATATGCTTTTGGCTGCGCAGGCAGGGCATTATGCAGTTCCGGCATTTAATATCCATAATTTAGAAACTTTTCAGACGGTCATTGATACCTGCCAGCAGTTGCGTTCGCCGGTTATTTTGGCGGCGACACCATCAACTGTTAAATATGCGGACCGGGATTATCTGATTGCGCTTACGGAAATAGCCATGGAAAAGGTCGATATCCCAATGGCCTTTCATCTCGACCATCATGAAGATGTCGAAAATATAAAGCAGACAATCGCTGCTGGCTGCCGCAGTGTGATGATTGACGCTTCGCGCCTGCCGTTTCAGGAAAATATTGAGCGGGTAAAGGCTGTTGTCGATTTTGCCCATGTTTGCGGAGCTACCGTTGAAGCTGAGCTGGGTAAACTTGTCGGCGTAGAAGATGATCTCGTCGTTGCCGCAAGTGACAGCATTTATACAAATCCGGCGGATGCCGTCGCTTTTGTTGAGGCTACAGGAATTGACACGCTTGCCGTGGCAATCGGGACAGCGCACGGACTGTATAAGGGCGTGCCAAAGCTTGATTTTGAGCGGCTGCAGGAAATAAGACAAAGAGTGGATATTCCGCTGGTGCTTCATGGCGCTTCGGACGTACCGGATGAACTCGTGAAGAAAGCCATCTCGCTGGGAATTTGCAAGGTGAATATTGCAACGGATTTGAAGATTCCTTTTTCAAAGGCAATTAAGGACTTTTTTCAAGAAGATCCCACGGCCAATGATCCGCGGAAATACCTTACACCGGCGAAGGAAGCAATGCGCGAAGTTGTGAGGCATAAGGTAGAGATTTGCGGCAGCAGCAATCGCTGCTGATGGAGGGGATTTTCGTGATACTGGTTGTAAATCTGAATGTTTCACTGGATAAACACTATGAATTGGATGCTTTTGTGCCCCATACGGTTATGCGAGTAGCTGGAGTAGATAATACTCCGGGGGGGAAGGGGCTGCATGTTGCCGGCGTTTTAAAGGAACTGGGGGCCGAAGTGCTTGTCACGGGGATGATTGGCGGTAGTACGGGGGAATTTATCGAGCGAAAGCTTAAGGAAAAAGAGATCCCTTTTGACTTCCAGTCGATTTCCGGCGAAACCCGCAGTTGTCTGGCGTTTACGGATAAAGCTGGTGGACAGACGGAGGTCTTGGAACCTGGCCCGGTTGTTAGCGAGGCGGAATATTTGGCTTTTATTGAGCGCTATAAGCAGCTTCTGCCAGCGGCAGAGATTATTATCTGCTCGGGCAGTGTGCCGCAAAATGTTCCGGATACGGTCTATGCCAGCTTGATTGATATCGCCAGAGGTTATGGGAAAAAAGTTTTGCTTGATACCAGCGGGCGACTGCTGATCGAAGGGGTTAAGCAAAAGCCGGCGTTCATAAAACCAAATTTTGAGGAATTACAGGCGTTCTGCGGGACTGCCATCGATTCAGCCCGTGATGCAGCACTACAGATAAAGTCGCTATTGGCAACGGGGATAGGAATTGTTGCCGTTTCCCTTGGGGCCCAAGGAGCCCTGGTAGGATGTGACGAGCAGATTTTTGAGATCCAGGTACCGAAAATAAAAGCAGAGAATGCTGTTGGTTCTGGCGATGCATTTGTTGGTGGTATTGCATTTGGCTTAGCCAAAAACTGGAGTCTGCCGGATACACTGCGACTGGCCGGAGCCTGTGGAACAGCCAATGCTCTTGAAAAAGAAAGCGGCTTTGTAAGGGCTGAAGTCGTTGAGCGTCTCCTGGAACAGGTGAAAGTAAGGCAGTTGACAGCCTAAATGAACCGTTGTAGTAAAACGAGGCGCAAAAAATGAGCCGCTATAAAGTGTAGTTGTCTATCCTGCGAGGTCGCTTTGAGGCGGCCTCGTTTTTTATCGGAGAATTTTATGAATTGAAGCACAGCGCAGGCAATATTTTGAAAGGATTTTTCCTATTGATGACGAAATGAATGATTGATACCAGAAATGTAAGATTGGCAGGTGTATCCGCATGAATTTACAAAAAAAATCTGCTGCTGGTGATCCGTGCAGTAAGGAAAGACAAACAGAAATTACAGAATGTTCCATATTTTCACAAAGAAAAAGATTTTTAACAACCCGGACGGAAATCATGAATTCGTGGGAGCGCTGTGATAAGGCAGGGGTGAAGAAACATAGCAAAGGAAAACCGCCACAGCTGGAATTGCCTGATTTTGAGGCAATGATAAATACCCATTGCAGCCTGATCACAACTGCCAGACCGTTCATGAAAAGTCTCTACCGAATGGTTGCCGGCTCGGGCTTCGTTGTGGTACTGGCTGATAAGCGTGGTTACATTATGGAGGTCCTGGGCGATGCGGATATGCTGCAAAAGCCGCTGACCAAATATTTTCATCATGGTGCTTCCTGGGAAGAAACGGTTGCTGGGACAAATGCCATCGGCACGGTACTGGTATTGCAGCAGCCGTTTCAGGTTACGGGGCCGGAGCATTATTGTCAGATACATCATGGACTCACCTGCGCAGCGGCTCCAATTTTCGCTGCTGATGGGAGTTTTTTGGGGGTAATAGACCTATCGGGGCATAACGTAGCGCAGGAACCGTTGGCCTTGGCGATGGTTGAGGTGACAGCAAAGGCAATCATGACACAGCTGTCGGCGGAAAAAACGCATGAAATTCCGCTCAAAAAACATTTCAGCTTGTTTCGTGATAAGCCGTTACCTGGCAAGTGTTTTCCGAGAGCATCTTTTTCAGAGGAATGCGCCTTTACGGTTAAAATAAGCGAGCAGAATTTTGGCCTAGATGTTGAAAAATGCTGTTAAAGGAATAAGCATAACATTAAAAATAGCGTGCGCAAAACAGAGAATAAAGCTATCTTTATCGGAGTCGGCAATTTATTTACAGTAAAAGGGAAAATAAACCTTTACTTTTAAAACTAAAGTATTATAATAACTAATAGATAATGATTATTGATTATATAAAAGGGGGATTCGTTATGCCGAACTTTGCAAATCCGTTTCAGGGAAATGTCAATCGAAAACTTACAAATGAAGAATTAATTCAGGCTGTCCGGCTTGATATTGCCGGGGAACTTGAGGCAATCTACCTTTATGATGCCCATGTGCAGGCAACGGATAATGAGATTGCCAAAAAAGTTATTGCTGATATTCGCGATGAGGAAAAAGCCCATGTGGGAGAGCTAATGGCTTTGTTGCGAATTCTTGATCCGGAGGAAGCCCGTCATTTTGCTGAGGGTGAAAGTGAAGTCAGAGAAATGATTGAAAATCTAGGCATAGAAGTGCCGGAGCTGCAGCATGAAGCAAACGAAACGTTGCCGCTGCCAACCGTCGGCAGTTTGATTAATAAGTGAGGAGGAATTACTATGGATTATCTTGCAAGAGAAACAGCTCCATTTGCCGAGGCGTTTTGGGGAAAAATTGATGGAATGGTCATCGAGACTGCCAGTCGCGTTTTACGTGCCCGGCGATTTATTTCCTTGTTTGGACCGCTTGGTATAGGGGTTGATCATATAACCGTTGATAAAGTTGATGATTTAACACAGATGAGTGAAGACGGTGTTATGGTGACAAGCGGACGAAGATATTTGGAACTGCCTACGTTGTATGAGGATTTTGAATTACTGGGCAAAGATATAGAAACTGCTAAAAAAGCAGGGTATCCGCTCGACTTGGGGAAGGTGGCAGCTGCCGCCGAGAATTGTGCGGTCAAAGAAGATAAATTGATCTTCTTTGGGCATAAGGACTTTCAGATTGAAGGCCTTTTTACCGCCAAGGGAAGCAATAAAATCAAGCGGATGGATTGGGCGACAGGAGAAAATGCTTTTGCTAATATTGCCGAAGGTATTACCTTGTTGGCAAAAGCTGGCATTTATGGACCGTATGCCTTAGCACTCAGTCAGGATCTTTATCTGCAGCTCCAGCGTCTCCAGGCAGGGACCGGGTTGCTGGAAATAGAACGGGTTGAAAAACTGCTGGGCGGGCATATTTATCCGGTGCCGGCTTTGGGAAAAGAAAAAGCTGTGTTGGTAGCTGTTGATGCCAGAAATCTTGATTTGGTTATCGGGCAGGATTTGGCGGCAGCCTATCTTGAACAGGTGGAATTTAACCATCGGTTCCGCATCCTCGAAACGTTGCGGCTGCGCATTAAACGCCCACAGGCGATTGTTGTCTTTGAATAAAGTGATAGGATCTCTCTGATTTTTCAGGGAGATCCGCTTTTTGAAATCTGGCAATGCCTAATATGAGAAAAGAAGGTGCGCTATGAAACTAGTGCTGATCAGACATGGAGAAAGTGACTGGAATCGGAAGAACCTGTTTACCGGTTGGACGGATGTAGAGCTTACGGAAAAGGGGGAGGACGAGGGACGTACAGCCGGCCGTATGCTCAAGGAAAACGGTTTTGATTTTGATCTTTGTTATACCTCGTATCTCAAGCGTGCCATCCATACGCTGCAGTTCGTTTTGCAGCAGATGGATCGTGACTGGCTGCCGGTAGTAAAGGACTGGAAACTCAATGAGCGTCACTATGGAGCTTTGCAGGGGCTCAATAAGGCGGAGACGGCAGCAAAATATGGGGAAGATCAGGTCCTGATCTGGCGTCGTTCTTTTGATGTCCGGCCGCCACTGCTTGAAGAATCGGATGATCGCAATCCAAAGCTTGCCCCGCAGTATCGTGAAATAGAAAAAGATAAGCTGCCGCTGGGGGAAAGTCTCGCCGATACGATTGAACGGGTATTGCCGTATTATGAACAGGTGATTTTGCCGCAGATGCAGCAGGGAAAGCGGATCTTAATTGCGGCACATGGCAATTCTCTGCGGGCGTTGGTCATGAAGCTCGAGGGACTATCAGAGGAAGAGATTATGGGAATAAATATTCCGACCGGGGTGCCGCTTGTCTATGAGCTTGATGAGGCCGGTGCTGTTACTAAAAAATATTATTTAGGTGATGAAGAAGCGGTAAAGGCCGCAATGGCAAAGGTGGCGTCTCAGGGGAAAGCGGAAAAATGAGGCAAAAAAAGAAGACCTCCTCAAGGGGGTCTTCTTTTTGCCGGAGATCATGGGGTAGGAATATCGCCGACACCGTTTAATACCAGGCGTGGGCGGAATGGATACTGGCCGATTTCTTCGCGGCTCGTGACACCTGACAGGACAAGAATCGGGTCCATGCCGCTTTCGATGCCGGCAATGATGTCGGTATCCATGCGGTCGCCGATCATGGCAGTTTCAGCCGAGTGAATGCCTAGAATCTGCAGTCCGGTGCGCATCATCAGTGGATTTGGTTTGCCTATGTAATAGGCATTTTTACCGGTTGTGAGTTCAATGGGGGCAATCAGCGCCCGGCAGGCAGGGGTAATGCCTTCTTCGGTCGGGCAGGTGAGATCGGTATTAGTGGCGATAAGTTTGGCTCCGTTAAGCACGAGTGTAGTAGCCTTGCAAATTAAACTGTAATTATAGCTGATCGTTTCACCGATGATGACGTAATCGGGATTTACGTCGTTAAAGGTGATGTTCGCGTCATGCAGAGCGTTGAAAAGACCAGGTTCACCGACAACATATGCACTGCAGCCAGGGCTCTGATGGCTCAAAAATTTTGCGGTTGCCAGGGCACTGGTGTAAAAGTGGCTTTCATCGACTTCAAGTCCCATGCGGGCCAGTTTGAGCTGAAGTTCCCGCGGTGTTTTTGAGCTGTTGTTAGTGAGAAATAAAAATTCTTTGTTTTCGCGATAAAGCCAGTCAACGAATTCCTTTACACCGGGAATTAACTGATCTCCCTTATAAATTACTCCGTCCATATCGCATATAAAGCCTTTTTTTGATCGCAATGCTTCCATAAAAATGCCCTCCTCATATCTTTTCCTAATGGCCGGCGACGGCCGGCAAATAAAGTGGATACTTTATAAGTATAATCCGCTCTATTAACTTTATTCTTGAACTGGAAAGCTTTTTCCTTTTTGAAAAATAAAAATATAAAGTCTGTCAGTGTTTTTCTGGATTTTTATGGTGACAATTGACAGTTTTTATCAGAAAAGCCTTTCCATAAAGAACTTTTTAAAATATAATACATAGTAGAAGAGAATCAGAATCAATTGTTTCTTTTTGTTGAAAATCAGAAAATCGACTGCAATTTGAAGTTGAGACGCCATGCTGTCAGGCGTGTTGCAGCTGGAAAAATAGTAAATGGGGTGTTCTCAGATGAAAGGTACTGTTGTGGCGACTTGGCTTGAAACCTCGCGTAAGGTTTGGGGCCGGGAATTCGTTGAAGGCGTGATGAGTGAGCTTGGCTGGCCAGTGGATAAGATTTTCCTGCCGCTGGAAGATGTTGATGACCATAAAATAAAACAGATGATTGAGGCGATTTCGCGGCGGACCTCAATCAATACAACGGAAGTCTGGCAGGTTATCGGCAAGGATAATCTGAAGACATTTGCCAATACATATCCATCGCTGTTCAGCAATAAAAATTTATATACTTTTTTGGCTTCGCTATATGATGTGCACGTTGAAGTTGTCAAGCGCATCCCGGGAGCAAAGCCGCCAGAGGTTATTTTAACGCCGCTGTCCGATTACGATGCCGTTTTCAGCTATCGTTCGCAGCGAGGGATGTTTGATTATTTTCGCGGGCTGTTACAGGGGGCAGCCGAGCATTTTAAGGAAGAAATTAAGATAGAAACCCTGGAAAAAACGGCAGATTCTCTGAAGCTGAAGCTGCATTTTAGCAAACCTATTACCCGCACGAGTACATACCGGCTGAATCGTATGCTCGGTTTTGCCGGCAGTGTTTCACTGAAGATAGGGATTGTCAGTGCCGTTTTGAGTGGGATATTGCTTGGTGGTGTTACCCTGGCGGGCGGGGAGGCACCGCTTTGGCTGGCTTTAGCGACTGGCTTGACAGCCTATATCGGCAGCAGCGTTTTATTGCGCCCGCTGGCTGCTCTGCGCAGTGAGGTCGAGGGCCTTACCCAATATCGCTATTTTGATGCGCTGCAGATTCAGTCTCAAGATGAATTTGAGAGCATTGGCCAGTTGCTCGCGCAGTATAAAAGCCGCGTCAAAGCTGAGTTTACTGGATTTAAAACCACTGGCGATGAAATGAACCAATATGGCAAGAATTTTGATGAACTGGCAGAAAACATGGGGCAGGCTTCTGATGAAATTGCCAATATCATGAATGAGGTCTCCAATGCGACGACGCACGGGGCCGAAAATACCTCGGAAGCTGTGTCTATTTTAAATGGTAATATTGCCGCCTTGCAGTCCGTGGTAAATGATCAGATGCGCAACAATGAAAATCTGCTCGATGCAGTCGATAATATCAATTTGGGTTTTGGTAATGTCAGCCAGTCGAGTGACAAACTCAATCACAGCATGGACAAATTTGCAGTGGTTAAAGAATCAGTGGAAAGCCTGAAGGGTCAGGCTGAAAAAATTATTGAAATCACGCAGTTGGTGACAAATATCGCCGGACAGACAAATTTATTGGCGTTAAATGCGGCAATTGAAGCCGCAAGGGCCGGGGAACACGGCCGTGGATTTGCCATCGTTGCGGAAGAGGTTCGCCAGCTGGCTGAGCAGTCCCATTCACATGCTGAGGTCATTTCCTCTGATATTGTGGCGATAACAAAGACGATTAACGCGGTAGTGGCCTCTGTCAGCGAGGAATACGATATCTTATCGAATGAAAGCAAACAACTACTGCATGTGGTTAATGATAATACGCAGTATGTTGATAATATCCGTGGCGTATCAGAAAATATTGCTGACATGATTCGCAAGCTGAAGGCTGAAATGGCCGGCATGGATGGTGTTTATGGAAAGATTGAAGGCATTGCGGCGGTTTCTGAAGAAAATTCAGCAGCTACGCAGGAAGTCAATGCAGCCGTGCATACTTATAATGAAAAACTGCAGGATATGATGGATAAAATTCGTGAATTTAAGAAAATAACGCAAAATTTCTGCAGCGATATCGATCGCTACAAGGTTTAATCAAAAACAGCTTCCAACCGTTTTATCTTGGTTAGAAGCTGTTTTTTTACAAGCAAATCGTAAGGCTGAGAGGTGAGGATATGGAGGGGATGTTTTTTCAATATATGGGACTGGTGGTTGTTACGTTGCTTACCTCTGTGATTACCTTGTTTACGGGCTTTGGTGTCGGTACCATCATGATGCCGGTTATGGCACTGTTTTTTGATATAAAAGCGGCTATTTTTATGGCGGCGATTGTGCATTTCTTTAATAATATAGTACGCCTTTTTCTCTATCGGCAGGATATCAATTGGCAGATTATCCGCCGCTTTGGGGTTGTCAGTTTGCTGGGAGCCTTTATCGGTTCGTTTTCCCAAATATATATTGACAGCACCCAGCTTAAACCGGCAGTAGGGTTGTTTTTGGTTTTCTATGCATTGGTGTCGCTGCTGGCGGGCAAAATCAAGTTTTCTTTGCCGCGCCGCATTGACATAATCGGAGGATTTTTATCCGGGCTGGTCGGCGGGCTGATCGGCAATCAGGGGGCAATTCGCTCTTTGTATCTGCTGGGATACGGACTGCAAAAACAGGAACTGATTGTTTCGGCGGCACTGATTGCGGTTATTATCGATGTGACGAGAATTCCTGTATATGCCTATGCAAATAGCGGCTATCTCTATCAGCATGGTAATGTATTGACAGTTGTTGTTGTGGCAGCGATTTTGGGGACTTTAGTGGGGAGTCGTCTGCTGCCCAAGGTTTCCTATAGCATTTTCAAACGGATTATTTTGCTGGGGGTATTGCTTTTGGGACTCTTGATGCTACTGGGAGTTGCCTAATTTTTCCATACACGGCAACTATACAAGGCTTGTTTTAATTATGAAGGGAAGCGGTTTTTCCTCGCTGATCGAGATAGATGAGTTTTTCGCTGCCAGGGCGATGCACTTCTCCCCACTGGCACATCAGTTTTAATATGGGCAGCAGGGTCGTTCCTTTCTCTGACAAAGAGTATTCTACTTTGGGTGGTATTTGTGCATATTCCTTGCGATGGATAAGCTGTGACTGCTGCAGTTCCTTGAGCTGCTGACTGAGCATTTTATGCGTGATACCGGCAAGCTTTTGCTTTAACTGCCCATAGCGTAAGGTTTCATACTCAAACAGCAGGTAAAGAATCAGCCATTTCCATTTTCCACCTAAAATTGACAGGGTATAGGCTACTGCGCAATCCAGATCAGGATCTTTTGATGTTTTTATAGTAATCACTCTCCTAAAAGATAGTATCTACCTAAAAAGTGCATACTTTTATATTGGAAGAATAGCACATATAATAAAATAAAACAATCATACCGGCGAAAGGCAACAGCTATATGCTAGCTGTTTTGCTGGCGGCTGGCTAAATAATGAGGAGGACTGAGGATTGTGGAAGTATATCAGGCAATAATGAAACGGCGCAGCATCAGAAAATATGAGGATAAGCCTGTGACGAGGGACATTATAGAACGCCTTTTGCGGGCGGCAATGCAGGCTCCATCGGCGGCAAATCAGCGTCCATGGGAATTTATCATTGTGCAGGATCGCGAGGGGCTGGAAAAACTTTCCCTGGCCCATCCTTATGCAGGCCCGGTAAAAACAGCGGCCGCAGCAATTCTTGTACTGGGAAAGAAAGAAGGAATGCTGTTTCCGCAGTATTGGCAGCAGGATCTGGCAGCAGCTACTCAGAATATCCTGTTGGCGGCGGTGGAAGAAGGGCTGGGAGCTGTATGGACAGGAATTGCTCCCGAGGAAGACAGGATGGCATATATTAAAAAGATGTTTGATTTGCCGGACGGCGTTATGCCGTTTGCTTTACTGGCCCTGGGGTTTTCGACAGGAAATGTGGAACATGATCGTTTTGATGAAGCGCGAATTCATTACGAAAAATATAAAGTAGATGAGGCGATTTCTAAATGAAGGTAGTAGCATTTAATGGCAGTCCGCATAAAGAGGGAAATACCTATCAGGCAATAAAACTTGTAGCGGCCCAGCTTGAACAGGCAGGGATTGAAGTGGAAATTGTTCATGTGGGTAACAAAGTTGTCCGCGGGTGTACAGCCTGTGGTGGTTGTACACGAAATGGCGGCGGAGCCTGTGTGATAACGACGGACCCGGTCAATGAATGGATCGAAAAGATGAAAACGACTGATGCCATAATTTTAGGTTCACCGGTTCACTATGCCGGGATTGCCGGAACGATGAAGTCCTTTTTGGATCGGGCTTTTTATGTAGCTAGTGCCGGCTTCCTACGGCACAAAGTCGGAGCTGCGGTTGTTGCCGTGCGGCGCTCAGGCGGAGTTACGACTTTTGATCAGCTAAATCACTATATAACGTATGCAGAAATGATAATGCCGGGGACGAATTACTGGAATGTTATTCATGGGACCGCTCCGGGGGAAGCCTTGCAGGATGAAGAGGGGCAGCAGATTATGCGAGTGCTTGGAAGCAATATGGCCTGGCTGATGAAAATTGTTGCGGCCGGAAGACAGAGTATAGAAGAACCGGACCGGGAAAAAAAGATATTCACAAATTTCATTCGCTGAAAATCCTAAGATTTTCAGGGGGGGAAGCCGGAGACCCTCAAAGCAGACTGCTTTGGGGGTTTTTTAGTTTGTGCTTTAATTAAAGGCTTGCGCTTTATTTACTAAATGTAAAATGTTGACAATATAGGTATTTGGTGCTAGTATAAGAAAAACTTTGGTTGGGAACAATTCCATATGGAAGGATCAGGTGTCCGCAGGGACTTAATAGGGAAGATTGGTGTAATGCCAACGCGGTCCCGCCACTGTAGCAGGAAGCAGTTTTTAATGTATGCCACTGAAAAATATTTTGGGAAGGCTTAAAGCTGTGATGAACTGAAGCCAGGAGAACTGCCTGATCGACAATCACTGTTAGACCTGCGAGCGATGGGGAGGGGATTATGTTCATTTTATATATTGATAGATGAGCCTTTTCTTGGTGTAGGAGGGCTCATCTTTTGTTTTTTACATAATAGCAGCATAGTTGCATGCAACAGCGATAAGACTGACCATATTTCTATGAACCAGCAGAGGCATAGAATCTTCCCATATGATGTAACAAGAGCTGGGTATATGGATAAGGCCTGCCAAGCGGACATGTAATGATTTTTAGGAGGTACATATATGCAAGGGATGCAATGGTTTCACGATTTGAATATGAGAGTTAAAATCATCGGGATGATTGGTGCAATGGGTTTTTTTATGGTCTGTGTAGGGGTGGTTGGTTTTTATGTTTCACATAATCTGAGTGTTTATCTGGATGATATGTATGAAAATCAGCTTTTACCAGTACAGTGGTTAAATGAAGCACGAGTGCAAAATCGTGCTGGAGAAGCAGCTGTTTTGGAACTGCTTCATCAAGGAACGGGCAAGGAACGTGAGCAAAAGCTCCAGGCCGAGGTCGAAACATTTAGTAAAAATGCCGCTCAGAACCTGGATTCATTTCAAAAAACCGCAACTGCCGGACGACAGCAAGAAGTTGTACAGGATTTGACCCGGGAACTGGGACAGTATGAAGAGGGACGGAAAAAGGTGCTGACGCTGGTTGCTGAGGGCAAACGCCCGGAGGCCTATGCGTATTACACGCAGTCCGTAGTGCCCCATCTGGACAAGGCCAATGAGACTTTAAACAAGCTGGCAGCAGCAAGCAGCAAGCAGGCAGAGGAAAAAGCAACACAGGGCAAGGCGTATGCGCAGACGGCAGCGATGCTGATCACAGGGGCAACATTACTGCTTTTACTGTTGTCGCTTGCTTTTGGCTGGAAGTTTGCCAGTCTGATTGTTGTGCGGCTGGAAAATGTAGTCAAAACCTTGCAGGGGGCGGCTGATGGAGATCTGACGCAGCAAGTTAAGGTTACTGCGTCAGATGAAATCGGAAAATTAGGGAATGCACTAAACGGTACGATTGCCCATTTACGACGTTTAGTGGAGCATATAGCGGAGTCTTCCAAGGAACTTACGGCATCGTCTGAGGAGCTATCCTCTGGTACGGAGCAGTCCGCACAGGCCAATGCCAGTGTAGCAGATAAACTGGCCAGACTGGCCTCGGGTGCAGAAAAACAGGTGCGTACAATTGATGAGACCACCGAAGCGGTGGAACAGATGTCAGCCGGAATTCAGGAAATTGCTGCTGATACAGAAGCTGTGACGGAAATGACGGATAAGACAGCAACGGCCGCGCAAAATGGCGAAGGCGCTGTAGATCAGGCGGTTGCACAAATGGAAAAAATTGAAACAACAGTAACTGAATCAGCGGAACTGGTGACAAAGCTTGGGGAACGATCCGATGAGATTGGCCGTATTGTCGATACGATTTCCGGAATTGCCGGACAGACGAATTTGTTGGCCCTGAATGCGGCGATTGAGGCTGCCCGGGCCGGCGAGCAGGGACGAGGTTTTTCGGTTGTTGCTGAAGAAGTCCGCAGTTTAGCTGAACAGTCCCAGGAAGCAGCCAAACAGATTGCTGAGCTGATTCATAACATTCAGGCTGATACGGGCCGGGCGGTTGTCGCCATGAAGACCGGCAGCGCGGAGGTTGAACGCGGAACTAAAATTGTAAATGGTGCCGGTCAGACCTTCAAGGATATTATGGAATTAATTCTTGAAGTTTCGGGGCAGATTCGAAATATATCGGCAACGATTCAGCAGATTGCTGGCGGCAGTCAGAAGATCGTATTGTCGGTTGAGCAAATTGATGAAATAAGCAAGGAAGCGTCTGCACATATGCAGACGGTTTCAGCAGCCAGCGAGGAGCAGTCAGCTTCGATGGAAGAAATTGCGGCCTCTACCGAAAATTTAACCAAGATGGCCGAAACACTTGAAACGGCGGCTCTTGAGTTTAAACTATAGTATGAAGCGAAGTTGCTTTTGCTGATTGTAAAAATTTAATAAGGTCTTTGGCACAGAGGGTTGTGGAAGATCCTTCCGGAGGCTGGTTAATGAAAAAAGCTGTCAGTTGAAGGGGTCACCTTTGGCTGGCAGCTTTTCTTTGTGCTCGACGGCAAGCTTTTCTGGTGATTTAGGAAAAAAGGCTGAATTGGTACGGAAGGAATATACTTTACAGCGGCGAATTCTTTATCTATAGCAGGTGTGTGTCGGCTAGTATACTACATGCGTTTGATTCAAAGGAGAGAAGGAGATCCGGTGCGTCTTTGGCATTACAAGTTGATTCCGGTATTGCCGCGCCAACAGTTGTTAGGGCAACACCGGGAATGTTGTGCGCTTCGCGGCAACGGCTGGGGCCGCAAACATGCGACGGTGGATTATGTATTTCGGCACAGTCCCTGGACTTTATGGCTTTACCACAAAATGATTTTGGCGGAGATGTGCCGCCGGGGCTATCGTTACGAGGCGAAGTGGGAAGATCCTTTTTATCGCGGGCTGCATTGTCTGCCTTGGACGGAGATCGCCAGGACGGCTGTTGATGTCGAAGGGCCTTATGCTGAACATGATGAGGCATATCTGCACGAATGTCTGGAAAACCTCCGGGGCAAAGGGATTCGTGTTATGCCGGAGCTGCTACGTCAAGGCGACGACATTGATTGAATGTATTAAAGAGACTAGAGGTGGCTGATTTGAAGAAAGAAAATAGCGGATATGAAGCAGAAGCTGCCTGGCCGGGAGGCTTTTTTGCAGAGCTTAGCCAGCGTGCTTTTTGGGCAGATGATGAACGTGATCTGGCAGATGCCTGTCAGGCGGAACCTGACGGCGTCTGGGAAGAATATATAGCATCTGAGATGCCAGATGGTAGTGGGGATTCCGAGGGGGACGAAGGTTTTGTTTCTACGTTAACGGGGCTGATCCAGCAAGAATGGAAAGGCACAAAGCGGGCATTGTGCAGCCGGGCCTTGCTGTCAGAAAGTGTTTTTTACAAGATTCAGTCGGGACGGCGCAGTCCAGAGCGCGATGCGGTTATAGCCCTTGCTTTGGCAATGGGACTGGAACCGGAACAGGCAAGGTCGTTGCTAAGTTATCTTGGCTATGGGCTCAGTGAGTACATTAAACGCGATTACGTTATTTTGCGTTGCCTTGAACAGCAGATTGACCCGGCTAAGGTAAATGCCGTTTTTGCTGAATGTGGCCTTCGCCAATTGACGGTAAGCGGTTAATCCCGGATGATTTTGGCGGATATGTATTTTGCCAGCAGCCGTAAAGCTGCTGGCAAAATAAAATAAAATCAGCATTAGTTGACAAAATAAGTTTTTCATGATATTATAAACAAGTATTCAGATGTACCAATTGAACTCACATATTTTTGTAAGTTATTGTTTACGCGATGGTTTACAAAAATATGTGATTTTTTATTTCGTACTAAAGATATAATACTAATTAGGAGGTACCTAACATGAATAAAGGTACAGTAAAATGGTTTAACGCAGACAAAGGCTTTGGCTTCATCACAAATGCAGAAGGCGGCGAAGATTTGTTCGTACATTTCTCGGCAATCGTTTCCGAGGGTTTCAAAACTCTTAACGAAGGCCAGGAAGTTACTTTCGATATCGAAGCAGATCCGAAAAATTCCAGCAAATTAAGAGCAGCTAACGTTCAGGCGTTATAATCTCTTTAAAAAGCCACCGTCGAATACATGTATTCAACGGTGGCTTTTTTGTGCAAAAAAATAGCCTGACCTGGAATAGGACTTCAAGGTCAGGCTGTCCAGCATGATCTTCGTGATTTTGGTTTAAAACCACCCGGCTATTCGAAACACCAAAGAAGTGATCCAAATGGTCAACATAGTCTATCTCAACAAAATCACACGCTGTAACTGTAGAACTATCATCACCAGCGTATAGACATCGTGTCTATTGAAGATGTGACAGCAGCTTTACCTGCGGATAGTTCGTTAGAGGAAGTCATTCGGACTGCCTCCGGAAAGGTTTTGATGCCATGGCGGGCATCGGCGAATAACCTCATCTATGTTTGAATTATAACATGAGGCGGAAGATAAATCAATGGAATAATCGGAAAATTCTGCTGATTTTATTCGAGGGTCACTTGCTTTTTGATTTTTTATTTGTTTGCTGGTGATGTGGGACTGGTGTAGTTTTTTTTGCTTTTTTCGGCAACACGGCTGTCGGCTCATCCTCTGCGAAAAAATGATCAGTCCAATTATCCTCGTCCGGTATTTCGGCGTGATACATGATTTTATTTGTGAGGTGAACTGCATCCGAGACTTTAACCCCCAACTCCTTGGCAATGCGCCCCCAGCCCTTATGCTGGTTTTGGCGCAGCTCCATGATCTGTTCAAGACTTTGCCCGCTCAGGTCGGACAGACCGTAGGCAATGGCGATCTCGCCGTTATTCAGATCTTCTTGCTGGAATTTCAAAATTTCAGGAGACGGATCCTTGATTAAAAGTAGTTCCTGCAGTGAGTTTGCAAGACGCTGGGCTTCAGGGGAAAGGTCTGAAATATTCTGGGGAGAAATGGGGCCTGCATTGGCTGGGGATTTATGCATATGAGCTGCATGAACTGAGGCTGAAAAAGAGAAACAGGTCGAAAGGATGAGACTGCATACGATGAGCTTTTTCATATAATCACCTCGTCATATATAATAATTTGCTATGCTGTCAGCATAGCATGAAATGGCTGGTGCTGACAAGGTCTTAGCTGTGCCGGCTGGACAGACGGCGTGAGGAACGGTATTATATAGATAAGATATTTGGGATGTGAAATGTATAACGAAATCAAAAAGGGAGGACAATTATGATGAAGGCGTTTTTCCGGCGTATGGGAGTGCTTTTTTTGGCCTCGGTTTCGGGACTGCTTTTAGGTTGTGGGGAAGCCAGTGACAACGAAGCTGCGGGTGCTGAGGAACCGCTAATTGTACAAGAGATTTCTGCTGAGGAGGCAATGCAGGTTTGGCAGGAGAAGACAGCAGTTTTTATTGACGTGCGGACACCAGAGGAGTATAAAGCCGGGCATGTGCCGGGAGCTGTTTTAATCCCGCTGGCGGAACTTGAACAACGACTGGCGGAAATTCCCCGTGAACCACTTGTTTTGCTGATTTGTCGCAGCGGTAACCGCAGCGGACAGGCAAATTTGATTTTGCAGCAGCATGGATACCGCAATACCCGCAGTGTCAGTGGTGGAATGAATGCCTGGCGGGGGGCGATTGAAACTTGAGATTGACAAAAAACAGCATGGACGATGCGTCCATGCTGTTTGACGGTCAGTTGTGCTGACAGGTGTGCTCGTGTTCGCTGCAGCTTGTGCCGGAATCGGTAAGAGTCCCTTGGAGCCAGGCTTTGGCAACGGCGGTTACCTCGCCACTGCAGCCGCGTAATACCTCAATGCCCGCTGTGTGCAGTACATTGACTGCACCTTGCCCCATGTTGCCGGCAAGCATTAAAGTTACGCCCATATTGGCTAGAACACCGGCGATATTTGACTTACAGCCGCAGCCAGCGGGTGATTCAACGATTTCCTGTGAAATAATTTCGTTGCTGTCATTTACTGTGAAGACGGTAAAATATTCACAGTGTCCGAAATGTCCGTCGATCATATTCTGACGGGATGGTAAAGCGATTTTCATAAAATGACCTCCCTGATGTTTGCCATATATTTATGGCATATGCTATTTATTATACTTGATAAATAGCATATGTCAATAATAAAAGAAAGGTAGTGTATTATGCCAAGACCCATAAAGTGCCGCCGGGTATGCTGTTTGCCGGCCTGCAACCGGTTTGGCCCGATTCAGCCGCGGGCTGATGAGCCGCAATATATCCAAATGACAATTGATGAATATGAAACGATTCGCCTGATCGATTTAGAGGAACTTAATCAAGAAGAGTGTGCTGCCAGAATGAATGTGGCCAGGACGACCGTGCAGGCAATTTATAATGGAGCGCGTAAAAAACTGGCCGAATCTTTGGTCCGGGGGAAGATGCTTCGCATTGAGGGCGGCGAATATAAGCTTTGTGAAGGACAAAACCATGCTTGTGGTAAGG
This sequence comes from Selenomonadaceae bacterium, assembly GCA_051653465.1. Classification (GTDB taxonomy): domain Bacteria; phylum Bacillota; class Negativicutes; order Selenomonadales; family Selenomonadaceae. The sequence goes on from JBOFWE010000068.1 coordinate 56,454, forward strand.
AAAAATGCAATCGGCGAAATTTTACTGAAATCGTATAGCCGGAAAAAGGGGGGCCGTCTGAATGAATGTACGCAGCAGAAGACAGGCAGTATTGGAAGATTTGAAAGAAACGGGTGTTGTCAATATCAACGAACTTGCTGCCCGGCTGAGTGTTTCGTCGATGACGATTCGCCGTGATCTGCGGCGGCTGGCCGAACAGGGGCTGGTTACCTTGGTGCGGGAGGGGGCAATTTTAAATTCGGGAGCAGCTTCTCTGTATAATTTGACTCTGCGGGAGAAAAAAGAACAGACAGAGAAGGGCCGGATTGGGCGTTACTGTGCGGATTTAATCAAGGAAGGAAATGCGGTTTTTATTGATTGCGGGTCGACGGCAAAAGCCATTGCCGAGGCAATTACGACGAAAAAAAATATTGTGGTACTGACAAATTCATTGCCGGTAATGAATATTTTAGGCAATAATAAAAATATTCGCCTGATTTCTGTGCCAGGAGTCTATGTTGAGGCGAATCAAGGTTTTTGGGGTGAGCTGGCATCTGAGTTTTTGCGCCGGTTTAAACTGGATATTGTCTTCATTGGGGCCTGGGCTATTGATGTGGAAAGTGGGATCATGACACCGGACGTCAGTGCTGCGCAGACGGAGTCGGTGTTATTAAAACAAGGCCGGAAGACGGTCGTGGTGATTGATCATACTAAGCTAGGAACGTCAGCCCTTATTCAAATTGGCGAATTTGACGATATTGACTTGATTGTAACGGATCGTAACGCGGATGAAAAGATCCTTGCGGAAATCCGCAGCAAAGGAGTAGAAATTTCGCTTGTATAAAAAGAAGTTTTGATAACAACAGACAGAATATTCTGTTTGTTGTTATTTTTTTGTGAAAAAACAGCTCGCAATCTGACTTGTAACAAATATGAGGATTTTTATACAAAGGTAAGACTTTATTTGCTGTGAAGCGCTTGTAAAGTATAGCTTCTCCGGGTAGTATAGCAAGTAGAGAGGCTGCTTGGGAGGGGTGCATATGGATTTTCTGTTGCTTTCAGATGGCATTGCCGCTACGGAGATGCTGCGACTGATGCAGGGGCATTTTTCATCGCCGGAAATCAAAGCGATCAGCTTGGCCAAGGGCGAGCGCGCGTTCCTTTTACCATATTTGAAAAATATGTCGGCACAAGGTCTTATTTTTTGTGATGGTTTTGATGGGCAGGCCTTTAAACTGTGCTGCCAGACAGCGAAACAACTTGAGCTGCAGCATCATTTTTTATTTGTTAGTCAGATTCGGTTTTTAAGTCTGTTTAAGCTTTATGGACTCAAAGAGGTGCTGGATTTTACAGCAGCGCGCTCTTTGCTGGAAAACCCAGGCAGCGAAACAAATGTGAAATTTTATGAAATATGAGGTACGATTATGAAAAAAGCGGTATTTTTTGATATCGATGGAACACTGCTTGATGGCAGCCGCGGCATGTTTGCTATGACGGAGACCACGCGCCGGGCGATCCGCCAATTACAGAAAAACGGGGATTTTGTATTTCTAGCTTCCGGACGGCCGTATGCTTTTATTTATCAGGATTTATTGGACTTTGGTTTTGATGGATTTATTTTGATGAATGGAGCCTGCATTAAGATAGGGGAAAAGGTCATTTATCGCCAGACGCTGCCGGTAGATTTTGTCAGATCGGTCTGTGCGGTTTGCCATGAACATCAGATTGAATATCTTCTGGAAGGGGAAGATGAGGTATACCTCGATGCAAATTTTCAGCGATTATCAGACTTTTATGAGTCATTTCAAATGCCGCAGACGAGACTGCGGCGTGAATTTCCCTTTGATCAGATTGTGCAGCGGACCTTTAAAATGGAGTTTGGTTTGAAAAGTGAAGAGCAATTGGCTATCTGTCATGCTTTTGTGGGTGAGGATATTGATTATATGCGCGATCCCCGCCTTAAACGGCATTTTGAGCTTTATTCAAAAAAAGCTACAAAAGCGACGGCAATTTTAAAGACGTTAGAATATCTAGGGATTGCACTGGAAAACAGCTATGCTTTTGGCGATGGTAAAAATGATATGGAAATGCTCGGAACGGTTAAACATAGTTTTGCCATGGGGAATGCGGCCGCCGAAGTACAGGCAATAGCGGCGCATGTTGTTCCGGCAGTACAGCACGATGGAGTTGCCAGCGGCATTGCGCAGTATATTCTTGCCTGAAGGGAAAAATAGACCGCAGCCGGATATACAAAATATATCCGGCTGCGGTCTATTTAGATAGGAAATATTTACTTGAAATTACAGAAAATATAGAATAATATAAATATAGAATGGCGTGAATTATATGCTGCTGACGATAATAGTAGAGGGGACGTGACGTCGGATGGAAAAGAGTACAAATGAAAAGACATTACGGTCAATAGCAGAACTTGGAGCAGAGCAGTTACGTTTTTATTGTGACGAGGATTGTCTGGCTTTTTCGACAACGGCGACAGTTCCTCCTTTAGACGGCATGATCGGCCAGGACAGGGCGGTAAAAGCAGTTGAGTTTGGACTTAATACAAAAAAACTCGGTTACAATATTTTTATTTCCGGAATGGTCGGAACGGGAAAATTCACGTATGCCAAGCAGGTTGTTCGGCGCATGGCTAAACAGCAGACCGTACCACAGGACTGGTGTTATGTAAATAATTTTGATGAAAGTGGGCAGCCGGTAGCTATTAGTCTGCCACCCGGCATGGGCCGGCTGTTTCGTCAGGACATGAAGGAACTGATTGAGAATTTACGCAGTGAAGTGCCGAAGGCATTTAGCAGTGATGATTATGAACAGGAACGGGCCTTTATTCTAAAAGACTTTCAGGATAAAAGAGCGGTCTTGCGGGATAATTTTAATGAAAAAGCAGCAGCATTTTCCATAATGCCTAAGTGGTCAAGCACTGGTTTTATGATGCTGCCGCTACTTGATGGCAAACCCGTTTCCGAAGAGGATTTTAACAAGCTCGATGAAGTGCAAAAAGAAAAAATTCAGGCAAGTCTTCAGGCGGTACATGATTTGGCCATTATTGCATCAAGGCAGGAGCAGGAATTTGAACGGGAAACCAAGGGGAAAATTGCTGAACTGGACCAGAAAGTGGCTCTGTTTGCCGTAGGGCATCTGATTGAGGAGATGCAGGAGAAGTATGGCGATCATAATGGTGTAACTGAATATCTGAGTGCTGTAAAATGGGATGTTGTAAAAAACATCAATGATTTCAAGCAGCAGGCTCCAGCAGAGGAGGAAAGTCCACTGGCCCTGTTTGAAAAGCCGGTGAAGGAAGCCATGCGAGGGCGTTATGCTGTCAATTTGCTGGTCGATAATCATCATTGTGAGGGGGCGCCGGTGGTCATTGAGATCAATCCAACCTACTATAATTTATGCGGACGGGTGGAATACTCGAGTAGGATGGGGGTTGTCAGCACCGATTTTACGATGATTAAGCCGGGAGGGTTCCATCTGGCCAATGGCGGGTACTTAATAGTGAATGCCGTAGATGTCCTAACGCATCCCGGGGTATGGGAGGCCGTAAAGAGGACGCTTAAGACGAAAAAACTCTATATTGAAAGCCTGGGCGAGCAGTATGGGCTTATTGCTATGGCTTCATTAAAACCACAGGCAATTCCTATCGAGGTCAAAGTCATTATGCTGGGGAGCTCTTATCTTTACCACATTCTTTATCAGTACGATGAGGATTTTAGAAAATTGTTTAAAATTCATGCAGATTTTGATGTACAGCTGGACAATAATCGGCAGAATATCGAAAAACTCGCAGGTTTTGTGAGCACAACAATAAAAAAAGAAAGCCTGAAGGAGTTTACGCGGGCAGCGGTTGCCCGGGTGGTAGAATATACGGCCCGTTTGAGTGGGAGTCAGAATAAGTTTACGGCCAGATTTAATCAGATTGTCGAGATTGTCTGTGAAGCCGATTCCTGGGCAGAGGCACAGGGGGCTGAAATTACCGATGAGTGCCATGTCCTGCAGGCAATAGCAGAAAAAAGATACCGGGCGAATAAATATGAGGAACGGATTCAGGAAATGTTCCGCGAGGGAATGTATCTGATTGATATCGCTGGAACCGAGATTGGCCAGGTTAACGGGCTTGCTGTGCTGGGAATTGGCGAATATGCTTTTGGGAAGCCCTCACGCATAACCGCCAACACGTATCTTGGCCGCGAAGGAATTATTAATATCGAGCGCGAAACAAAAATGAGTGGAGCCTCGCACAGCAAGGGTATACTGATTCTCAGCAGTTATCTCGGTCAAAAATATGCGCAGGAAATACCGCTTTCTCTTACTGCCAGCCTGACGTTTGAACAGCTGTATGAAGGCGTCGATGGGGATAGTGCTTCAAGTGCGGAGCTGTATGCGATTTTATCGAGCCTTGCCGATCTGCCTTTGCGTCAGGATTTAGCTGTTACCGGTTCGGTAAATCAAAAGGGCGAAATTCAGCCAATTGGTGGTGTTACAGAAAAAATTGAGGGCTTTTTTGAGGTATGCCGAATCAAAGGCTTTACTGGCAAGCAGGGGGTTTTAATTCCGCAGCAAAACATAAAAGATCTTGAACTCAATGAAGAAGTTATTGAGGCTGTAAAAAACAATGAATTTCATATTTATGCCATTAAGAACATTGATGAAGGACTGGAACTTTTGACATCGACGCCAGCTGGGACCGTGGAAGTTGCCGATTCGGTGCATGGACGGGTTTTTGCTAAGCTGAAGCTATATTATGCTGCCTATGGCAAAGCCAAGCAGGGGAAAAAAGAAGACGAGGATAACTGATTCTTGTGGTCTGCTGAGGGCAAAGTCTTTTCTGCCCTTGACAGACCACGTTTTTTTGGATAACATAATACCGGTTAGGCTAGATAATAGTGGGGATGATGATGATCAACAACAAAACAGAAACTCGCGGCTTGATTTTAAATACGGCAGCGGTTCTTTTTCGCAATAAAGGCTATCATGCTACAGGCCTCAATGAAATTATCCGCGAAAGTGGTGCTCCTAAAGGCTGTCTATACTATCATTTCCCGCAGGGGAAAGAACAATTGGCCCAGGAAGCAATAAAAGTAGTGGGGCTTGAAATTCAGGCAAAAATGGAAAAGGTGTTTCAGGTATATGATGAGCCGGTCGAAGCTATTCAGGAATTTATTCGGCAATCGACGGAAAGCATTTTTACCCGGGCTGAGGATCGGCGGTTTTCTGTCAGTCTGCTGGCCCTAGAGACCATGAATATGAATGAAAATTTGCGGCAAACCTGCAGTGAAGTGTTTGCAGACTGGGAAGAGGTCGTTTATAATAAACTGTGCAGTGGCGGTTTTTCACCAGAGAGGGCGCGCAGCTGCAGTGAAATGGTTATTGCCATGATTGAGGGCGCGATGACCTTATCGCTGACCAAACGCCAGCCGGAAGCACTGCTTTCGTTTGCAGATTGGGCCGGAAGGCTGCTGCGCCAACAGTGATGTCATAATTGCAGCACAGATAAAGAAACCGTCCTGCGGTTGGGGGGACTCGGCTTGGGGGCGGCGTATTTTATTGAGATTTATCTATAGACTGGTCTATTTATAAAACAGATAAAACCTAGGAGTAGGAGACGATCGATTGATGAGCGAATTACAGGCGGCGGAAAAAGCCGCTGCAGGCATCCGGCTTTCTTTAGCAGAGGCCAGGGAGCTATATGAAACGGCGGATTTATTGGATCTGGCTGTCTGGGCCAGACTGGCAAAAGAACGTAAAAGCGGACGTGACGTATATTATAATGTTAACCGCCAGATCAATCTGAGCAATATTTGTACAGCAGGATGTCCGTTATGTGCATTTTCCTGTACCGGTGAAGCGCGGCAGGCTTTTGTCCTCGAACCGGAGGATGTGCGCCGGTTGATTGAGCAGACAGCAGCAACAACAAAAGGGTTGAGCGAAATTCATATGGTCAGTGCCTTGCACCCGGAGAAGGATTTTTCTTATTATGTGGAGATTGTCCGGCTGGTCAAGGAGCTGTTGCCGCAAGTACATTTAAAAGCCTTTACCCCGGTTGAAATTGTACATTTTTCTGAGATCAGCGGACTTACGATTGAGCAGGTGCTTCGTACTTTGCAGGCGGCTGGTTTGGATTCTTTGCCTGGGGGCGGAGCGGAAATTCTTGATGATGAGGTCAGAAAAGTTATCTGTCCGCACAAGGCAACTACGGCCCAGTGGATAGAGACAATGAAGACTGCCCATAAGCTGGGGATTTTGACAAATGCGACTATGATGTATGGGCATGTGGAAAGCATTGACCAGCGGCTGCAGCATCTTTTTACTTTGCGTGATATTCAGGATGAAACGGGTGGCTTCCAGGCATATGTGGCATTCCCCTTTCACCCGGATAATACGAAATTGTCTCATTTGCCGCGGACTGGTTCGTGGGAAGACCTGCGAATGATTGCCTTATCACGGCTGATTTTAGATAATTTTGATCATATCAAGGCATTTTGGATTATGCTGACGCAGCCTGTTGCCCAGCTCGCCTTGGCATTTGGGGCGGATGATCTTGATGGCACCGTAGAAGAAGAGAAAATCATTCACGCAGCCGGAGCAAAGACAAAGACGAGGATCAGCAAAGAAGATATTGAGGCGATGATCTGTGAGAGCGGATATACACCAGTTCAGCGTGATACGTTTTACCGTCCGGTAGAAGCTGGCGAATGGATGCGAAGGGAGGCCGAGGCAAATGTTAAGTGAAAAAGAGGGACTGGAACTTTTGCAGCAGGAGGATATCCTCACGCTCGGACAGGCGGCAAATGAGCTGCGCCAAAAAATGCATCCGGGACGAGAGGTAACTTTTATTGTCGATCGCAACATTAATTACAGCAATGTTTGCGTCAATGAATGCCGCTTTTGTGCCTTTTTCCGCCCGCAGGGTCATAAAGACGCCTATGTCCTGCCACTGCCGGTTATTCTTGATAAAATACAGGAAACCGTTGATGCTGGTGGGACGCAGGTTATGATTCAAGGGGGGCTTCATCCGGAGCTTGATCTGGATTACTATCTGTCAATGCTCAGAGCGATAAAAAAACGCTTTGTTATCAGCATTCACTCCTTTACGGCAACTGAAATCCTGTATTTTGCCCGACAGGCAGGCCGGTCCGTCCGCGACACCCTGCTGCTATTGCAAGATGCGGGTCTTGATTCTTTGCCGGGCGGCGGAGCAGAAATTCTTGTCGATCGTGTACGCAAACAGGTGAGCCCGAAGAAAATCATGACGGATGACTGGCTGTATGTCATGGAATGTGCCCATAGTATTGGCATGGAAACAACGGCAACGATGGTGATTGGTCTTGGAGAAACGTTGGCGGAGCGAATTGAGCATATGGAACGCATTCGTTCCCTGCAGGAAAAAACGGGCGGCTTCAGAGCCTTTATTACCTGGAGTTACCAGCCGGGAAATACACAGCTGGGGGGACAAACCACATCTTCCTGGGATTATTTAAGAACTTTGGCACTTTCCCGCCTGTATATGGAAAACGTACAGCATATTCAGGGGTCCTGGGTTACCCAGGGCGAGCGGATTGGTCAGTTGACTTTGGCGTTTGGCGCCGATGATCTTGGCAGCATTATGCTGGAGGAAAATGTTGTCAGGGCTGCCGGGACGTCTTATGAGATGTCGATTGATAAAATGGTACAGACAATTGAAGGCAGCGGCTTTCAGGCTGCTCAGCGAGATACAAAATACAAGGTGATCCGGAGGTTTTAATATGACTACAATAGAAAAAAAGGAAACACAGGCTATTCCCAAGGCCGCATTTGCCGTTATTGGCGGATCGGGAACCTTATCGAGTGATTTTCCGCTAGGGGCGCAAGCAGAAGATGTTACAATACTGGCCGATGGGTTGTTTTTTTCGACTCCGTATGGACAGAGCCCGGCCTTTCGCCTGTTTGAAGTGGCTGGTGAAAAAGTTTTGACCTGTAAAATGCATGGCTGGCGTAGCGGAACAAGCCGGGCGGATGGTTCGAAACAGATTTTCTGGGTATTTCGCGAAGCTGGTGTCAAACGCATTTTTGCTGAAGGTGGCGTAGGGACGGTTAATCCGCTATTGGATATCCGTGATTTTCTGATACCGGATGATTATCTTGATCTTTCAGTACGGAAGGATGTTGGCCTTGACAGCCCCTACCTGCTGGTTATGCGTGATTCTCTTTGCCCGCAGATGCGTCAGGAGCTTATCGCGCAGACACGCAAGTTTTTCTCCGGCAGGATTTTTACGCGCGGCATTTATGCCAATACGGATGGACGCCATTTTGAAAGTCCGGCTGAAATTGCCATGCTGAAGGGTCAGGCTGATATTGTTGGGCAGAGCATTTGCCCCGAGGTGTATCTTGCCCGTGAGATCGGGGCCTGCTATGCGGGATTGTACTACACGGTCAATTATGGTGAAGGCTTGGTGAAAAAATGGTCGCATCAGGATCTGGAAGATATTTTCTATAATGATGCCCCTATGATCAGCCGGATTATTTTGGCTGCCATCCGTAATCTTGCTGCTGCGGATAAAAACTGCGAGTGTGAGGATTTGCGCAAGGCTACCTTGCTAAAAGAAGTATATAAATAAATAGGACGACTCTGGTCTTAAAACTGTACATAAGAAAGGTGCACGTATTCATGAGTTTTCTCGATATTATTGAAAAAAAAGTTCGCAGCGGGCAGCGCTTGACCCGCGAAGACGGACTGGCTCTTTATGCGTCGGATGATCTGGCGCGCATCGGTGCTTTAGCTGATTTCGTTCGCGAAAAAATCAGTGGCCCCTATGTATATTACAATGTAAATTGTCATGTAAACCTGACAAATATCTGTGCCGCACGCTGTAAATTTTGTGCTTTTGGCTGCGATGAAGACAGCCAACAGGCCTATGAGATGAGTGAGCAGCAGGTAAGGGAAAAGGTGACCCGAGCCTTGCAGGATCCGGATCTAAGTGGACTTCATATTGTCAGCGGACTGCATCCGCATTGGTCGTTTGATCAGTATCTGCGTATTATCAAAATGCTCAAACGCGAATTCCCGGCCTTGCATTTAAAGGGTTTTACCGGGGTGGAAATCAATCATTTTGTTAAGATTTCAGGAAAGTCTGTTCGCGAGGTCTTACAGGCTTTAATTGATGCCGGTGTAGAGGCTATTGCCGGTGGTGGAGCAGAAATATTATCGCCGCGCATTCGAGAACAGCTTTGCCCGAATAAAGCCAGTGCAGCGGATTGGCTGGAGGTTGCACGCACTGCACATGAGCTTGGCTTAAAGACGAATGCCAGTATGTTGTACGGACATATCGAGACTACGGAGGAACGGATTGACCATTTGCTGACACTGCGGGATTTACAGGATGAAACCGGTGGGTTTCAGACCTTTATCTGTTTTCCTTTCCATCCGGGGAATACGGAATTGGGGAAAACTGTATCGCGGACATCGGTTTGGGATGATCTTAAGACCATGGCGATATCGCGTCTAATGCTTGACAATATAAAAAATATCAAGGCATACTGGGTTATGCTGACGTTGCCGGTAGCTCAGCTGGCCCTGGGATTTGGTGCGAATGATATTGATGGCACGATTCAGGAAGAGAAAATCATGCATGCAGCTGGAGCAAAATCAAGTGTGTCTTTGAGCAAGGAGTCTCTAGTGGCGACAATCAAAGAGACTGGACGAGTTCCCGTAGAGTGTGACTGTAATTTCAACATCATCCGGACACTCTGATCGGTAAACTACGGGGCGGTAGCCCAGAAGGGAATAATAATATGGATGCAACAAAACGCAGTGATATAGCCATTGGGGCTCAGGTGCTTGTCGTGCAAAAACAGGACCAGCGGACCGGTAAACTGACGGCTGGGGTTGTGAAACGACTGCTGACCAATTCACCGAATCATCCCCGCGGGATAAAGGTGATGCTTGAGAGCGGAATTGTCGGCCGAGTGCAAGAGATAAAATAAAGCGGCGATTAAGAGACTGCTATATACTGCTGCAATACAGAAACGTCCGCTTTTTGCGGGCGTTTTTATTTAGGGAAAACGCCTGTTATTTTTTTACTGCCAACAGGATATAGTGCGATTTGAATAGAATTATTTACAGTGAAACATATATGGGATTGGGGCAGAGAAATTATCTGCCGGGGACGTGGATATATGTCAAAATATAGAGCAAGAGAGTGTGTTTTTTATGCGAAATTCTATTCGCCAACAATTGCCGCTGCTTATATCTTCTTTGATTTTACTGGCGTTGACGATAACGATCGTTGGCAGCTACTTGCTAATTTCTGATGCCTATAAGGAAAAAATGAAGGAAAGCAACTCACTGATGGCAGCAAGTGTAGCGGCCAATATTGAGCAGACCATGCAAAATGCCTATGCCGCTATTGAGTTTACAGCAGAATATCCAGGCATAATGGAGCTTGATCCGGACTCCCAGCAGAGCCTGATGCGGGAGGTTGCCGGACGTTTCCCGGCATTTCAGCTCGTAGCTATAAATAACCTTAAGGGAGATCAGCTGGCAAGGTCAAGCGGCCCCTTGGGAAACAGGGGGGAACGCTTTTGGTTTAAAAAGTTTATGGTCGAGCGTGAACCCTACATATCAAAAACCTATTATTCTCTGACATCTGGGAATCCAATTATTACGATTGTCCATGGAATTTATAAAAATGGTCAGCTGGTCGGAGTTGTTGAAGGCGATATTGCAGTAAAGGAACTGCAACTGCTACTGGAGACTTTTAACACAAGGGCGGGAAGCTACGCCTATTTGCTGGGCGGCGAAGGAGAAGTGATTGCCCATCCAGAGTATGATAAAGGAAGTGACTTGTATAATTACAGGACGCTGAAGAAAAAGGCATTGCTATATGATAAAGATGGTAAAATGATCAGAGACCGAAAAAACAATGAGGTGACGGCTGAAAGTGATGTAGAGGTTTCAGCCTCGCTGCAGCGGATTATTGACCAGGCTATGGCTGGAGTGACTGGCACGGGCGAGTACACCGATCTTGATGGTGAGGAAAATATTTGTGCGTATCAAAGCATCAATGTACCGGGAAAATCCGCTCCGTGGAATGTCATTGTCGTGCAGAAAAAGTATGCGGCTATGATGTTTATGGATAAGATTCTGGCCTACAATATTCTTGTGGGACTGGTTGTGATCATAGCCGCGGCTTTTCTGGCAGTGGCCTTTTCGCGAAAGGTGACAAAGCCCTTGCTGGATTTACTGGAAACAACAAACATGATCAAAAAGGGAAATCTTGCGGTGCGTCTCAATACGAACTTTTCCAATGAATTCCGGCTGGTATTTACAAATTTTAATGAAATGATCGCTGAACTGCATCAGCATCGGGAGAAATTGGAGGACCTTGTCGATAAGCGTACCGGAGAACTGGTAGCAGCAAATCAGGAAATGCTGGCAATGAATGAAACCCTGGAGGATACCAACCGGCGACTTTATAATGAAAATGCAGCGCGGAGAAAAACACAGGAGGAACTTTTACTCAGCGAACGGCAATACAGTGCTATTACGAGTCTGATTATTCAGCAGCCGGATGATCCGGAACGCCTGTTGGGAACTATATTCAACACGGCGCGTTCTTTAGTGGAAGCTGCAGCCGGTTTTATTGCATTGGTTGACGAAAAAGATAAATTGGTCGATGTTGTTCATGTTTGTGGTGGCCTTTATCAGGATGGGGAACGCATATCACTTGAGCAGGGGATGTTTGAAATTGTCTACCGCTCCAAGCAGCGCTTGTATGTGGAAGATTATAAGCAGTTTGCGCAACGGATTGTCCGTGAGAGTCTGGAACGGGTCAGCAGTGTGATTATGATGCCGCTGGCGTATCAAGAAGAGGTTGTAGGTGTCTTTTGCCTGGCCTGGCTGGATCAGACGCATCTGGTAAATGAGGAACAACTTGATGCTTTGCAAAAATTCTCTGATCTGGCATCTGTCGCCCTTCATAATGCGAAAACCCGGGTTCGGATACAGGAATTGGCATATCGTGATGCCCTGACAGGGTTGCCTAATTGGGCAAGTCTCAGCATGAAGCTGGAGGAGGTCTTTACCTCAGGGACAGCTTCATGCCAGAAAGGGTGTCTGTTCTTTATTGATATGGATAATTTAAAGGAAGTCAATGACACGTATGGACATACCTCAGGCAACGATGTCATCAAAGCTGCCGCCAGCAATATCACAGTCGCTGTCGGGGCGGATGCCTTTATTGCCCGGCTCGGTGGCGATGAGTTCAGTGTTCTTGTATGTGATGTATATGATCGTAAACGGATTGCGGAAATTGCCCAACGCTTGTTGTTTAGGCTAAATCGCGACTATATGGTGGGCGAAAAGCTGGTTCGTTTGTCGGCAAGTATTGGGGTTGCGCTTTATCCGGAAAATGGCGAATCAGCGGAAGAATTACTTAAAAATGCTGATAATGCCATGTATGCGGCCAAAACTGCTGGGAAAAATTGTTGGCGCTTTTATACCGATCAGATGCAGGCAGCGGCCCAGGAGAAAATGGCCCTAATCAGCAGTCTGCATCATGTATTGGCAAAACAGGAGCTTAGTATTGTTTATCAGCCGATTGTTGAAATTTCTACCCGGCGGATTGTCAGCTTTGAGGCATTGCTGCGTTGGCAAAGCGCAGAATATGGAAACATATCACCGGCCCGGTTTATTCCGCTGGCGGAAGAATGTGGTCTGATTTTGCCGATTGGGCGCTGGGTATTAGCTGAAGCGGCGCGATTCGCCCGCAGGCTGAGTGCCGTTGGCCGGGATAATGTTCGCATCGCCGTCAATATTTCGCCGCCCCAGCTTATGGAAGAGGATTTTGTTGATTATGTTGCCATCTGTATCGCTTCTACCGGTATACGGGCCGAACAGCTGGATCTTGAGATCACGGAAGGGGTTTTGATTGAAGCGATGGAGGAGAATGTGGCAAAACTTCGTCGCTTGCAGGAGATGGGAATCATGCTGTCGCTGGATGACTTTGGCACGGGCTATTCCTCACTCACGTATTTAAAGAGCTTACCGGTCGGGATATTGAAGATTGACAAGTCATTTATTGATCGCATTTGTGATGATCAAATGCAGCTTGAACTGGTAGGGGCGATTATAAGCTTAGGTCATACGATGCAGCTCGAGGTTGTTGCCGAGGGCGTGGAAACGGCAGAACAGCTAGCCCTTTTGCAGGCACTTGACTGTGACCGTATGCAAGGCTATTTTTATAGTAAACCCGTAAGGGAAAATGAGGCCGTGGCGTTGCTCGATTCCGGAGAAGGCTGATGAGATGTGTTGCCAGCCAGAGGGAGTTGGAATATAATATAGCAAAGAGAATGCGCAGAAAAGAGGGACGATGATGAAAGAGCATATTATGCTGGCTTATGATGGGTCACCCTGCAGTCGCAGAGCATTGGAAAAAGCACTGGAAATGCAGCAGGATTTAGCGGGAACACTGGATATTGTAACGGTGATTCCATCCCTTGGTACACAGTTTATACAGGATAGCTATCCCTTGGATATACCTGCAATGTCACCTGATCAGAAAGCTGCCGTGGTGGAAAAACTTGATCAGCTGAAGGCAGAATGTGCCGGAGGCGGGCATGAGGTCAGTACGTATGTTTTGGAGGGCGATGTCGTGTCACGGTTGCTTACGCATGCCAGTGAACAGGCGGCGGATTTAATTCTTGTCGGCACAAGAGGTCGTGGCGGGTTTGAAGGACTGTTGCTGGGCAGTGTGGCCTTGAAGCTTGTCACACATGCGAAAATACCGGTAGTTGTGATCAAATAAGCCATATGAGAAAAAACGTTTCATATAGACTATAAAGTATAGAACTGTTTCTGATTCGCCTGGACGAAAAACGTTTAGGCGAATTTTTTTAGCAGAAAGGGGTGTGGATAAGCCTAAGAATCTCTACGGGAACCTTGCAAAAAAGTGATTCAGAATAGATAGTTGCTAAAAACTATTTTTCGAGAAGGTAGAATAATATATATAACGTTTTTTAAAAATATAGTATAATATAGACAGGCTATACCTATGCGGATAACCAAAATATCTCAAACAAAAACGATTCTACTTTATTAGTTGGGGTGGAGAATTTTGAGATTAATTAATATAGAACAAGTAACAGATGATATGTGTTTGGCGAAGCCGATATATCAGCGCGATGGGTCAAACATTTTATTGAATACAGGCTGTAGTAATTTAACTTTTTATAAGGACAAATTAAGTGATTTAGGAGTACATTATATTTATGTGGAGGATGAGTACTCCGCGGGTATTGAAATTAATGATGTAATTACCGATATAACAAGAATTAACAGCAAACGGATTGTCTGTGATGTTTTGGATAGCATAACAAAGGGGCGGGATATCAATATTCAGCAGGTAAAAAATGCTGTGGAAAATATGATTGAGGAGATTCTGCAAAATAGCAACGTACTGATAGGATTGTCTGATGTCAGGACCAATGATGAATATACCTTTTCCCATTCGGTCAACGTGGCTGTATTGGCTCTGGTACTGGGCAATGCGCTTGGTTATGACAAAAGCCAGTTACAAAAATTGGGCGTGGGGGCTTTACTGCATGACATTGGCAAGGCCAAAATACCCAATGAAATTCTCAATAAACCAGGCCGGCTGACGCGGGAAGAATGCCGAGTGATAAAGGAACATTCACAGCTCGGCTTTGATGCAGTGAAAAATGACTGGGAACTGAGCCCGCTGTCACGGACGATTATTCTGTCTCATCATGAAAAGGTCGATGGTTCAGGCTATCCAAGGGCGGTAAAAGGCGATGAAATCCATGAATTTGCTAAAATTGTGGCGATTTGTGATGTATTTGATGCCTTAACGGCCGATCGTTGCTATAGCCCTAAATGGCCTGTATACCAGGCAATTGAATATCTGCAGGCCTATGCTGGTACACAGTTTGATGAGATGCTTTCGGAAAAATTTATTGAACACATTGCGGCCTATCCTAATGGTGCTTTTGTGAAACTCAGTGATTTGCGACGAGGCATTGTGTTTGCTCAGAATCTGAGCAAACCGACAAGACCGGTTATCAGGATTCTCGAAGAAAACAAGAAGAAGCTAAAAGCCGATGACTGCTATCTGGTGGATTTAATGAATGAGATTGATGTTGTCATTGCCGAATCAGAATAATGGGTCGGCGAGTACACTTTTAGCTAAAATATGTGGAGCAGATAATTCTCTTTGGAAGTTTACAGTAAAAGCGATCGATAAAGAGGAGGAAGATAAATATGTCAATTCTTGATCTTATTGAAAGCAGCCGGCAAAATCGCAGGCAGGCGCAGCAGCGACAGGCAGTAAAATATTTTGCTGTTGGTGCTGCGGCGGGGATTTTCTTAGGGGCCGCAGCAGCGGCTTTGCTGGTACCCAAAAATGGGCAGGAAAACAGAGAAGAATTTTCACGCAAGGCAAGGGAAATTGTGGAAAAAGCAAAAGCAGCGGTTGAAGAAAAAACAGCCAAGCATAAACCGGAAAATGGCAGCGCAGAGGATATGGATGCGGTCTGCTAAGCAAGGCCGGTTGGTATTGCTACAGGTCAATGGAGGAGTTGAAGCCAATGTATATATCTTTTGCCGAGGCTGGTTTGTTTGTTTTATTTGTGCTGGCTGTAATTATTGGTGTTTACATGATTGTTGTGCTGCATAAAGCAGCAAAAACTTTAAACCAGGTGCAGGGGATTTTGACACAGCAAGAACCACAGCTTACAAAAACGATGACTGTGCTGCCGCTCCTGCTGGAAAATATCAATGAGATAGTTCTGGAACTAAAGTCAATCACAGGCGTTGCGGCAGAGCTTGAAACGGCTGTAGCGAGCCAATTTCTGAGCACAGTTGAGAACTTGCAGCAGAGCCTGCAGGCTTTTGGCAGCCTTACCGGAATCTTTTTCGATATGATTAAGGCCATTTTTGGCAAAAAGGATTAAAAAAAGGCCGGCAGCATCTGCGCTGACGGCTTTCTTATTGCAATTATATTCTTTTTTGTGCTCCGGTGATGGCTGGTTATAGCTGTTGAAATATTTACGGGGACTACTGTTATATTGCCCAATAAACGAAAAGGGAGTGGTATTATGCAGGAGATTGAAGCAAAGATCCAGGATTTGCAGCAGGAGGAACAGGAACTTACTTTTTCGGTGTTTAATAGTGAAGTTGCCTGGGCATTAGGCTGCTTCATAGTTAAGCGTGCCCGGGAAAAGGCAAAAAAACCGGTGGCGGTCGGGATTAGTATGAACCATCACGATTTGTTTTATTATGCGTTTGATGGGACTACGCCGGATAATGATGCCTGGATCAGGCGGAAACAAAACAGCATATATCGGTTTTTCAAAAGCACCTACCAGTTGGCATTGTATATGGAACTGAAACAAGATACGATTTTTAACCGTTATGCGGTGGCGTCTACCGAATATGCCCAGTTTGGCGGGGGATTTCCCATTCGGGTGGGGCCGCTCGGCGTTGTTGGGGCGATCGCTGTCTCGGGCATGTCGGACATGGAAGATCATCAATTTATAACAGAATGCGTGCGGGAGTTTTTAGCAGGGCAGGTGTAGAGCATTACGGCAGGGTACAGCCCGTAAATTCATAGGCAAAACCATAGGGCTCTGCCTTTGCCAGCCCTTTTATGCGAATGGTTTGATTTTTTTTCAGGTTTAATAGGCTGTTTTTTTGAGATTCGCTGAAAAAGAAGCGAAAGTGAATTTTGCTAGAGGAATCATTGAGGGTCACATCCTGGAACATGTGAATTACATAAGGATAATCATTGTCATCTGATTTGCCGATGTAATCGATGGTACCGGTAACAGACAATACTTTCCCGTCGAATTTTTCTTTTGCCTGTAGCCCGTTGGAAAAAATCTCTTTTGCCAGTTCCTTGCATGAAATATTCATGGTGCTTGGTTTTGATTCAATATCGGCTGGGGTATTGGCGGAACAACTTGTCAGAAAGAGAATGGGCAGCATAATAAGCAAAATTCGGCAAATGTGCAGCATGAAAATGACCTCCTGTCGCAAATATGAAATGCCCTGCAGAAGACGTCTCTTCTACAGGGCATCCAGCAATCTTTCCGACTTTGTCAGCACGGGCTGCAACAAAATCATACGCTATCACTGTAGAACTATCATCATTAGCGAATTAGATAAAAAATCTAACAAAGATATGATAAAAGATAGTTCGTGGAAGAGGAAGCTGTCCGAGGGCCTCCTGAAAGGGGTTGATGTCTGGCGACATCAGGGAACAACTTCATCTATATTTGTAATATAGCATACTCGGTGCGCAGTTACAATATTAAATCAGAAAATTCTGCTATTTATACCATGAAAAAACTAAGCGTCTGTTAGCTGGGATTAAAATCGATGGGAGATAAAAAAACGATAAAGCATAATCAGATAGGAACAGAGAAAAACGATCCAGAGGAATAGGGTATGATCAGAGAAGAAATCTGAAAAATATGTTCCCAATAAAATACCAAAGGAAACAAGCGCGGTCTTAAAAAAAGCATAGTCCCACATTGTGAACTTTCGTACAGCCCGCATGGCGCGTTCTAAAAAGTTTTTTACAGACAAAAGACGAAGCCTCCTTTGATCCGGATAACTGCCGGAGTTACTAATACTCTTTACTTTATGCGTACACTATAACATATTTGAAAATAAAGCACAATAAATATTCAGAAATTTCCATTTATTTATTGCGGGCAGCAGAGGAAAAGTATAGAATAAACGTAATAAGATAACTTTATGGCAAAATATTAGCAAGTAAAAAAAGAAGTGGAAAATAAGGGAGGTTTTTGTAATGAAAAATACCAGCTTTTTTCCGGTGTTATTATTTGTGGTAGTATTTTCCATAGGCCTTGAGGCAACTTACATGCGCTTTGGCGAGATAGGCAATGAACAGGCTGGCTGGATCGCTGTCGTCGCTGTTATGGCAGCGGCTGTTGCGGCATCGGTCAGGATTGCCAATCAGTGGGATCGGGTAATTGTTCTTCGGCTGGGGAAATTTCATCAATTGAAGGGGCCGGGGATATTTTTTATAATTCCTGTTATTGACATGGCCGCTTACTGGATCGATACGCGTGTTATTACTGATGCCTTTAATGCCGAAAAAACGCTTACAAAAGATACGGTACCTGTTGATGTTGATGCCGTACTCTTCTGGCGGGTCCTTGATCCGAAGAAAGTTGCTCTGGATGTAGCAGATTATCGCAGTGCTATTGGCTGGGCCTCACAAACGGCCCTGCGCGATGTCATCGGCAAAACGATGCTCTCCAATATGCTGGAAGGGCGGGAACAGATCAGTGATGAACTGCGTAAAATCATTGATGAACGCACGGAGCCGTGGGGGATTAATGTCATATCCGTGGAAATCAAAGATGTCCGTATTCCGCCAGCGCTTGAAGACGCTATGTCAATGCAGGCACAGGCGGAACGTGAGCGGCAGGCCCGGGTGATTCTGGGGGATTCTGAACGGCAGGTGGCTGAAAAATTTGGTGAAGCGGCCAAAACCTATACCAATGACCCGGTAGCACTTCACTTGCGGGCAATGAATATGCTGTATGAGGGCCTTAAGGATAATGCGACCATTGTCATTGTTCCAAGTTCAGTTATCGACACTATGCAGCTTGGTAGCGTAGCCGGCTTAAGTGCCCTGACAATGGGGATCGGACAGGGCGCGGGGAAAAAAGAAGAAAAGCAGCCAGCGGATAAGGATACTAGCCAATAGCTGATGCTAGCTTACATTAAGGAGCAGGAAAAACTCTCTGGTTGGCGAAGAATCCATATATAAGCTCTTAAAGATGAGGAGGGATATTATGTCTGATCTGTATAATATTGACGACATTCCGGCTTGTTGCTTATCTTGTAAAAACAAAAGCTGTTTCCCGGGGCAAAATATCAGCAAAAGAAAATATGCCTATGCCATTGAGGAAGATGAAGAAACCGGAGAAGAAACATGTCCGTATTATCTGGGCAGTGAGCATTTTCACGAATACGATTGAGCGTATGATATTGTAAAAAATGGTTGCAAAAATAAATTTGATATGATAATATAATACATGTGCTTAAGCGCACATCGTATGGGGTTATAGCTCAGTTGGTTAGAGTGCTTCGTTGACATCGAAGAGGTCACAGATTCGAGTTCTGTTAGCCCCACCAGTTCAATAATAAACACTTTGAGGGTGTTACTTTAGAGGTCATGATTTTAAAGAGTCATGACCTCTTTTATTTTTTAACTCCATAAGGTGATCTAATACTTATAGATATTTAAAAACAGCTTTCATTTTGAGGAGTTTAAAATATCTTAGATAAGGAAATGTTAATATTTATATATGAAGTTTAAATTAAACCAAAGGAGTGGAAATTAATGTTTTTAAGAAATAAAATTTTAAGGGTGATTTTTTTAAGCAGCTGCTGCCTAATGTTGTTTTGTAGCATAGCTTATGCTGGGGCTATAGAAGATGAGCATTATAGTGGGTCAACATATCATAATGACTATTTAGGTTTTTATATACAATTTCCGTCGGATTGGCATCTTCTAAATGAATCACAAAATAAAGACCTTATCAAAAGAGGTATTGAATTATATAGTGGAAATGACGTTAATTTGAAAAATGCATTAACTGCATCGGAAGATAATGATAAGATTTTGGTACACTTTATAAAATATCCATTAGGTGCACCTTATAATATATCAGCAGTAGTTGAGGCTGTAAATGTGGAGAATTATCCGTATCTGCAAAATGGCGAGAATTTTTTAGAAGCCAAAAAAATTTTTTTATTAAATACACCTATGACGATTGAATTTGAAAAGGACATTCATAATGAGGAAATAGATGGAATAAAGTGTACTGCAATGGTAACAAAACGTAAAATAGGAAAAATTGTAATTAAGCAAAAAACATATGTAATTTTTATGAAAGAATATGCTGTAGAATATATCTTTACTTATACGTTGCCAAAGCAAGAAAAAGAGGTAGATGATATTTTTAAGTCGTTGCGTTTTAATAAGTAGATAGGGTTGATAAATGACATATTTATGGCAGTTTATATAGGAGTACTGTTTTGAATATTAAAGATTTTAAAGATAAAATTTCAAAAGGATTAGGCAGTGCTATATTATTTCTGAAAAATAATCCGGAGCAAGCACATAAATATAGTACGAGTATTCTTTGGGCTTGTTGCCATGATACAAGATATGATTCTCAATGTGAATCGGGAAGAAGCTTTTACCTTTATGAGGCGATTTGCCTGTCAAACAGAAAAGAGCAGCTTGAAGATAAATTATTGGAAAAACTTCTTCGTGCCAAGCGATATGAAGATGTTGAACAGCTTTTTGCAATAGCTGAAAGAATGCATGATAATGGGAATATTCGCGCAAGAAAAGTTATGTATGATAGATTTAAGGAATATTCAAGTAGGATACAAAAAATCAAAGTGTTTAGTTTTACTAGGAATAGAAATATATTGGAATGCGCAACAGCCGGAGCCATAAATATTATATCTATGGATAAGTTTGAAGGTTTGGAATTTGTCTTAGATACCATGGGCAGTATAATGATATCTAAAAAGATAAAGGAATTATTCGATGCAGACTGGGTTTTAGCGTATGCCAAAAATGAATTGGGCGAAAAAAATCTGAATGAGTTTTTAAAAGATAAATCCTCTGTAAATGAAAATATTAAAGTTCTATTTCAAGAATATAAAGCTAATCAACAAAGCCGATATGAGTATCAGCAAAATAAAAAAGCAGTAGTACCTAATTTTGAAAATATAATCTCCATGGTAGAGAGATATTGCTTTGAAGACAAGATGAGATTAGGAAGACGAAATATATTGTGCAGAATGGGTAAAAAGGCTGATGCTAAAGAACTTATCAAGGTAGCACGCGAGCTTGAAAATACAGTGGATGAATCGAAACAAATAGCTTTGCTGCATGTATTTAGGGAAGCGGAATATCCTCTCCCGATTGATTTTTTACTAAAGCTAGCATGTAATTCCAATAAGATGCTGGTAGGTACTGTGGCTGAAGCGTTAAAAAACACTAAAGATCATAGAATACATGATCTAGCAATACGATTAATGAAAGACGGAGAACTTTGTATTTATGGACTAGGATTATTGAGGAAAAATTTCCAGCAAGATTATGAGCTTATTTTAGAATTATTAAGAAAAGCAAAAGATCAGTGTAAGACAGAGTCGGATGAATATGAATTTCATAGTTTTACAATGGAAATAAGAGCTGTTTTTGAGTGCAACAAAAGTGTTGAAAGTGCGGATATTCTAGAATTTTTATATCAAAACACGACATGTTCATATTGCAGACAGAAAATAGTTCAAATAATGTGTGATAATGATATTTTGTCCCGGCATGTTGCCGAAGAATGTCTGTATGATTGCGAGGATGAAACTCGAGCTATAGCCGTGGGCTATTTTAAAACGAAAGAGGCCTTTGTAAAAAAATAAAGCAGAAAGTATGATAAATCTTAGGCTGCTTTTTAAGGCGTTGTCTCGTTATACTCGTTATTTTATAAAAATAAGCCAGCAGGCTGAGGAATTGTTCCTTAGCCGCTGGCTTTTTGCTGTTTTTCGCGCTGGTCAGATTACGATGGACCCGGCGGAACGTTGTCTTTTTCGGTCAGCTTTTCGACAGCCTGACGCAGTTGACGGATCTCATCAATCAATTCCTTATGGAAGTGAGAGCGCTCTTCCTGGCGCTGATAAAAGGGGCATTTGCCGCGATGCAGGAGAAGAAATATCAATCCGATAAAAAACAGGAGAAACATGGGCATCAAGAACATCATGAAGGGCATACCTGGACCATAACCTGGGGATCCCCACCACATATACATCATCCTTTCCCTATTTTTTCGAGAGAATACACATTCTCTAGGTATTAAATTTCGGCAGGCGGGCGGCTATTCCTGCTGCAAAAGCAGCGGCAAAGGTTTCTAGGGAAAGTTTATTTATTCTAGATGATGGAAGAGGTAAATGAAACTGCCATGACACTATTCACCAAGTAAAATACGGTGAATATCAAGGCCGTAACGGTGAATAAAGCTCTGCTTGACTTGCTGCAGGGTTTCCCCGGCAGTTGTCCCCTGGGCCATAAGCTGGCGGCGGGCAAGTTCGCCCGCAATTACATCGAGAAATAGCTCGGCGAGCAGTAAGCGGGCATCGTCGCGGAAATGCCCTTGGCCGTTTACGTAGAGGCGGACGGTCGGAGCTTCGGTGTTTATAAGAATCAATCGTTCTGCCGGAGCATAAATGGCGCGGTCAATGTCATTTCCCAGGCTGCGCAGCTCATAGCCAGCAAATAAAGGGGGATTAATGCTTTCGTCATAAGTGGATTTTGCCTTTTTGTCATGGGGATGATGAAAGCCAGCCCCGCCTGAATTTTTGACGATGGC
Source organism: Selenomonadaceae bacterium (assembly GCA_051653465.1). GTDB lineage: Bacteria > Bacillota > Negativicutes > Selenomonadales > Selenomonadaceae. The sequence goes on from JBOFWE010000068.1 coordinate 78,873, forward strand.
AATTTTACAGTCTGCGGAGTAATTGCCAGCCGTAGCTGTTATGTGCCCGTTGATATTCAGCATGTGCCCTTGCGCAAGCCATTTAAAAGATCCTTTCGCATCAAGGTCGGAAAATTCGATTGTCTCGGGCTGAGGCGCAAGACTTATTTCGGGTGGAAGGTCATATGTCAGCTGAATCCCGCCTTTTTCACGCTGCAGATGCAGTACATCCGCGTGCAGGGTGATGTGAAAATGGTGATGTAGCTGACGGTAATATACGGGCATACTGAAGCGAAGACATGGCGGCAGGCTGATGCCGAGGTCTTCGGCAGCGGCCTGGTTCATTTTTTTCAGGATCGTTTCGATCATTGTTTTGGTGCGCCTTGATGTGGAGGCGTGGTCGATATGACTCAGGCGCAGGCGTTCGCGTTCAATGGCGGGGCGGATCAGCTCACTGACAGCAGCAGCGAATTTTTGGACAAAGGGATGTTTGGTGTTTAGCCCCTCGCGCTCATCGCTGATGATAGCCTGCCCGGCTCCGAGCATATCGAGTAAGGCGGGGCAACTGACGTGCCCGAAAAGATATTCCGTTCCCAACTGGTTTTCAAATTGAAAAAACTGGCAGTCAAGGACTGCGGTTCCCGATAAGATCAACAGTCCGCTGGAACGCTCATCGCCCTTTAAAATCAGCTTTTCCTGAACGGATTTTTTCAATGTCAGCCAAAAGGGATAAAGCTGTTCCTGGTAGCGAAAGGTTTCCATGGCGTCGGGACCGAGTAAAACCATGGAATCTGGTTCTTGATAAGCTAAAATAACAGGGGCTTTTCTTGCATCTGAAGTTTGCTTGCTGGAAAATTCCAGGCGTCGCCGACGTTGTATATCTCGCAGGTATACGTTGTTGGTTATAGCCTCTGCCAGAGACTGACTGAAAGGGAGGCTGACTTGTGGGTTTGTAATCACGATAGTGACGGTGGTACCATTGCCGCCAGCGGGAATCTGCAGACGCCGATAATCTTCGGCAGAAGCTGACCGTTCGCCGCTGCCATCATCGTAGACATATCGACCGTTCTCCAAACGAAAAAGATCGATTCGGCTGAAACGGCCATTGGCAATTGATTCGATCCAGCCGTATCCGAGTCCATAAACCGCTTGCTTTAACCCGCGACCGAAATACCCGCGGCCAATTGCTTGGCCATGAGCCAGCAGACTGTGCGAACCACCGTAGGATAGAATCCGGCGCAGATTGGGCAAGGACATTCCCTCGGCGCAATCGCTGACTGCAAGAATGCTGTTGATTTTATGGCGTTCATAATAAATGCGGATTACAGGGTCTATCGGTGTGTGAACACTTTCCAGGCGGCTGTAGCTGTCATCGTCATTGGTAATCAGCTCGACCAATGCTTTTTCGATGGAAGCAAAACGGCGGGAATCGATGTCTATAACCCGTTGGTCAACCGGTAAATTTGCAACAGCCATGATCATTCCCCCTGCGATAAAATCTATCGGTAAAAATTTTAAAGAGGCTGGCACAGTATTAAATGGTGCCAGGGGCAAAAATTCTGTAACTTAATAAATAAGCTGCAAAAGAATATTCTTTTGCAGCTTATCCAGTATTACCCTTATGGTTTTTGTAGATGAGAATCGGAAAAACCATGCGCTATAACTGTGAGACTGTCGTCGCTAGCGCTTTACCCATATCAGAGCAAAAAGGATGTGACCGCTGACAGCCCTGGCAGAAGAAACTGTTCAAACTGCCTCAGGTAAGAGTTAGAGGACTTTACTGCTGGTGAACAGCTTCATCTATAAGGAAATTATATCATAGGGGCAGTTTTTCATCAATGAAATTCTAAATTTTCTGTTAATTTTAGGGAGATGGTCACAAAATATCAGCTGCTGCCGCGACGGCCAAAAGCACCGGGGGGATGACCGGTTTTCTCGGGACGGTCATGCTGCGGACGTTTTTGTGTGGAAGTATCCTTGGCTGGCAGCGAAAACTTTTCTTCATCGCCGGCGACATAACCGGTTTCATCGAGGGGAACAGTGAAGGAGGAGTGTTCGTTTTTGGAAAATTTTCGTTCAGACAGAAAAATTGGGCATGATAGCCAGGCTGTTTTTGCACTGCGATCGACTTTTGTCAGTTGAAGATTAAGACCGCAAAAGCCACAGGTGCGATCTGTAAGATCGCCTATGGTTGATGTTAGCAGGGGCTTCGCCTTCTTGGTTGTCTTCATAAAATCCCTCCTGTAAGTTTGTTCAGGTATAGAATATCATATTTCACAAATTATAACCATAATATTCTGAAAATGTATTGATGTTTCGCCAAGACTGGAAAATGAGTCGTGCTTAAACAACGGTCAGGCGAAGTCTGGCCGTCAGTTCTTCTGGTTGCAGGCAAAACAGGTTGTCCAGAAGATGTATTTTAAACGATCCCGGCCCGGCGGCTTTCGCAGCGGCAAGTTCTCCGCTTATTGCCATCAATGACAAAGCGGAGATCGCCGCGATCAACGGGGCGCCCCCAGCAAGAAATGCGCCGGCCAGAGCATTGATCATACAGCCGGTGCCGGTGATTGCCGACAACATTTCACAGCCGTTAGCCAGCAGGTATATATTCTGGCCGTCGCTTATAATATCCGTCTTCCCGGTAACGGCGATGATGGATCCGGTCCTTTGCGATAAATTTTTTAAAAATGAAAAAACTTCGACGGCGTTTTGGTCAGTAAGCATATCCGACGGGCTGGCATCAATTCCTTCGGCGGAAGTACTCAGCCCGCCAAAGGCCTTTAATTCTGAAATATTTCCCTTGACAATAGCTGGTTTGCAGGTTGCGATGAATTCTCTGGCAAAAGCAAGGCGGAGCGTGCTGCAGGCAACGCCGACCAGGTCAATTGTGATCGGAAGCCCTTTTTGCTGCGCGACTTTGCCGGCTATGTTCATTGCCTGCATTCGGGTTTCACTGATATTTCCAAGGTTGAGGACCAGAGCCTTAGCCGCTGTTGTGATATCGGCAACTTCCGCTGGATGCTCGGCCATAATGGGTTTAGCCCCGACGGTCAGAATCACATTAGCGCAATCGTTTATTGATATATGGTTTGTCAGGCAATGAATCAAAGGGGTGTGGTTTTTTACCTGGTGGCGAACAGCTGCTATTTTATCGGTGAAGGTGGTTTTATTTATCATATGTTTTTGCTCCCAGCTTTTTTTGAATGGCGGATAGATTTCCTGATTTTTTCAGTGACAGGAGGAAAAAATAGGCGATGGTTCCGCCGATGAGGGTGCCGGAGATGAACAATGGCACATAAAAAAACCAGGTCAGGTTTGTTTTTCCGTATAACAGTGTCATTACGGGATAAGAGACAATTGCGCCAATAATGCCGGTGCCGATGATTTCGCCAAGCACTCCAAAGAGAAGCTTTCCCCGGGAAAGGCGGTACAGCATTCCGGACAAGACGGCTCCGAACACAGCCCCGGTCAGGGCAAGCGGTGGAATCCCCATTAGGACCATGCGAATGATGCCAATCAGGCTGGCGCAGAGCAGGGCATACCAGGGACCGAGCAGAACGGCGCAGACAATATTAATGAAATGCGCCATCGGGCACATGCCTTCAATGCGCAGCAGGGGAGAGATCACAACTCCTAAAGCGACGAGCATCGATAAGGTCGCCAGTCGCAATACATCGGTTTTTTTCTTCATAGATAACACCTCGCGATATTTAATTTGCTGAGCGAGCTGGTATAGCAGTTTTGGATAATAAAAAAGGATATGCCGGCGGCATACCCCTGTAAATTTACAGTAATAATACTATAAACATAATTCCTACGGTGGCATTATCCACATCAGGTATATGGGTCAAAGTTCGGTTACTTTTTCTCAGCCTGCTATACAAGCTCCCCGCAATATGAAACTTTCCATATTGTACCACAGCTGTTAGGAAACTGCAAATACCTATGTGGCCGGCAGACTGCGCGTAAAAGCAGGAGTTTGGGCGCAGAATAGGGAAGTTATAGCTTGTGAAAGTAAATCAGATTATGCGACCTGGCAAATGCGTGAAGCAGTTTTTCGGCCAGGAAGGTGAAGTGAAGGTGAACATAATGAAGGAAACACATTTGCGACAGGATCGGCAGACCGTCAAGGTGGGGCTGATCAAAGTTGTGCAGGATTTATTTCCGGGAGAACATTTAAAAACGGCATACTCAATCAATGAAGGTGTATTTTGCAAATTGGCTGGATCGGCTTTGTCAACGCGTGAAGTCGGGCAGATCAGCTTAAAGCTTCAGGAATGGGTGGAACAGAATAATCCTATAGAATTTGTAAAAAAAGATAATGGTTACTATCGATATAAGATCGGGGGAAGTTTCGTCAATGTGCTATACCCGGCCAATACATATTCATCGATGGTGGAACCGTTTAAAATAATCCCTTATGGCGCTGGATTTATTGTTGATTTTGGTGATTTGGCACAAAACGGGCCAGCACCCATCATTCCACCGGATAAGCTATCATTAACCTATGACAAAACGCAGCGCTGGCTGAAAAATATCAATATTGAACTTGTTGCGGATGTGAATGCTTACGTCGATGACGGCAAGGGTCTGGAGATTGTCTGCATGGCTGAGGCTTTGCAGGAAAAGGAATTGTCTGATATTGCTGATATGATTTTGGCACAGCATCGTTCCCTGCGGGTACTTTTAATATCGGGGCCGTCTTCCTCCGGGAAAACTTCTTTTGCCCAGCGCATATCGACGCAGCTGCGCGTCAACGGTTTGCGGCCGGTGCCGCTCTCTCTCGATGATTACTTCGTCAATCGGACAGAAACTCCGCTCGATGAAAATGGGAAATACGATTTTGAGAGCCTTGAGGCCATTGATCTTGCCTTGCTACAGCGACAGATTTTACAGCTGATTAATGGCGAAAGAGTAGAAACTCCTATTTTTGATTTTTTATCGGGCAATCGGTCCCAGCAGACGCGTCCGCTGCAGATTGGCCCCTCTGAGATTCTTGTCATTGAAGGGCTCCATGCGTTGAATCCGAATCTGCTGCCGCATATAAATCGCGGTACATTCTTTAAGATTTATATAAATGCTTTGTTTGAATTAAATGCGGATTATATGAACCGTATCCCGACCAGCGAAGTTCGTCTGATTCGTCGGCTTGTTCGTGGGGATCGTTTCCGGGGCACGCATCCAGAAGAAACTTTCAACCAGTGGGCCAATGTCCGAAAGGGCGAATATAAAAATGTTTTCCGCTATCAGGAAGAAGCGGATGTGATGTTTAACTCCAGCCTTCTTTATGAAATGAATGTCTTGAGAACATTTGCTGAAGCTTCTTTAAATAAGGTAACGGAAGACAGTCCGCATTATGCAACAAAAGAACGTCTGCTGAATCTGCTGTCCTTTTTTAAACCGATCAACGGCGCCAAAGTGCCGTCAAACTCTTTGCTTCGAGAATTTATCGGGGGCAGCATTTACTTTGATAAGCGCTTTGAGGAATAAATAATCCTTAGTGGCAGTTTCTGTAAAATTTAAACAGGAAATAACTTGCAAAATTAAGGCATTCGTTTTAAAATTAAAGGAGAAATCTGTAAAGATTCTTTTTTAGTAATTATTAAACAGGAGGGATTTAGAAATGGCTCAGGAAAAGAAATTTTATGTATGTAAGGTCTGCGGAAATCTTGTAGGACTCGTTCATAACGGCGGTGGCCCGTTGAATTGCTGTGGACAGCCGATGCAGGAGCTGGTTGCCAATACAACAGATGCTGCGCAGGAAAAGCATGTCCCGGTAGTAGAACAGCAGGGGGCAAATATAACAGTAAAAGTTGGAAGCGTAGCGCATCCGATGCTGCCTGAACATTTTATCCAGTGGATATATGTAGAAACAGAAAAAGGCGGGCAGCGCGTAAATCTCTCGCCGGGAGAAGCTCCGGAAGCACATTTTGTGCTGGCGGCAGGTGATAAACTGGTTGCAGTTTATGAATATTGTAATTTGCATGGATTGTGGAAAGCATAGTATTTTGAAAACACGGAAATTGTCATCTGACAATTTCCGTGTTTTTACTTTTCAAATAGAGAATTTTATAGTAGAATCATATGTATATTGTGTTGCAAATGCAACGATTGGCGGTGTTTGATTTGCATGGAGTTTTTGATATTATCGGGCCGGTGATGATCGGACCATCGAGTTCGCATACGGCTGGTGCTGTGCGGCTTGGCTTGATTGCGGGTAAGATTTTAGGGGAACCGGCTGTGGCCGTTGAGATCAATCTGCATGGTTCTTTTGCCCAGACGTATAAAGGGCATGGGACGGATAAGGCGTTGCTGGCGGGAATTATGGGGTTCTCGACAGAAGATGAGCGGATACGAAATGCGCTCGATATTGCAGTTGAAAGAGGAATCTCCTATCAATTTTGTTGCGTGAATTTAGGTGAGGCACATCCTAATACGGCAGTGCTTTATCTGACGGGCAGCAGCGGTAAGACTGCGCGGATTATTGGTGCCTCCGTTGGCGGGGGCAATGTGATGATAACCAATATAGATGGCTATGATGTTGCGCTGACAGGGCAATATCCGGCGCTGATTGTAGTGCATCGCGATTGTCCGGGCATTATAGCTAAGGTTACGAATGTATTGGCTCGTTATGAGGTCAATATTGCTTTTATGCGGGTTTCACGACACAGTCGCGGCGCGGAAGCCTTGATGATTTTGGAGACGGATGATCTTTTAACGGAAGATGTGGTTGAAGAATGCCGGCAGGTCTGTGATGTGGAAGATGCTTTCAGTATCCCGGCAGTATGAGGTGAGTAATGATTAATTTTAAAAGTGTAAAAGATCTGGTGGATTTAGGGGAAAGTAAAAATGTAGTAATCAGTGAACTGATTATTGCATATGAAATGGAAAGTACGCAGTTTTCTCGAGAAGACGTTCTGCGGAAAATGAAAAACAATTGGCAAGTTATGCAGGAAGCGGCACTGCGAGGCATTGCAAATGAGGAAAAATCAGTCAGCGGCCTTGTCGGTGGTGATGCGAGACGATTGGCTGGGTATGGGGATTATGGGTATACGGGAGCGGTGGTGATGAAGGCGACGGCCTATGCTGTAGGGATCAGCGAGGTCAATGCGATTATGGGACGGATTGTTGCCTGTCCTACCGCGGGCTCGTGCGGGATTTTACCGGCGGCTATTTTAGCCGCGGCGGAAAAAAATAAAAATACCGAGGATGAAATTTTAGCGGCACTGTTTACGGCGGCAGGAATTGGCATGATTATTGACCAGAATGCTTCTATTTCCGGGGCGGAAGGTGGTTGCCAGGCGGAGTGCGGTTCTGCAGCGGGGATGGCGGCAGCGGCACTTGTTGTATTGAAAGGTGGAACCAGTAAGCAAATATGTGATGGAGCGGCGTTGGCAATAAAGAACATGCTGGGCCTTGTCTGTGATCCGGTAGCTGGCCTGGTGGAAGTGCCTTGCGTTAAGCGTAATGGATTTGCTGTTGTGCAAGCTATGGTGGCGGCTGATATGGCAATGGCCGGAGTCCGGTCGGTTATTCCAATTGATGAAGTGATTGAAGCGATGAAGAATATCGGGGCAGCACTGCCGAAATCCCTACGGGAGACCTCGGAGGGGGGGCTGGCCGCAACCTCCACGGCACAGTCGATTGAGCAAAAGCTATATGGACACAAGAGTATATAAAAAGGAATTTGAAAATGAATATAGATGTAGATTTTTTAGCAAAAGTAGACTTGTTTCGAAATATAGAAAAAGAGAATATTGCTTCGATGCTCCAGTGTTTGGGCAGCTCTACGCAGCATTACAGGAAGAATGAAATTCTTTTTATGGCGGGGGAAGCTGTTCCGGGCGTTGGTATCGTATTGAAGGGCAGGCTGCAGATCATTCAGGAAGATATTTTAGGTAATAAAGCCATTGTCGGGCAGCTTGCCGCCGGAGAGATTTTTGCCGAAACCATTGTTTGTGCCGGGATAAAACAGTCTCCGGTTACCGTGACGGCAGCTGCTGACTGCGAGATTATGTTTCTGCAGTTTAAAAGGTTAGTAACAACCTGCTCGTCCGCCTGTGCGTTTCATGCTCAACTCATTGAAAACATGATGAATATACTGGCTGCGAAAAATATGCATATGACAAAAAAGAACCGTATCCTATCACAGCGCAGCATTTATGAAAAATTGCGGCAGTTTTTCATGGACAGGATTGAAGAAAAGGGATCGTATAAATTCAGTATCCCATTTTCGCGCAGTCAGCTCGCGGATTATCTATGCGTTGATCGCAGTGCATTGTCACGGGAACTGAGCAAAATGCAGGCAGAAGGCATTATTTCGTTTAATAAAAATGAATTTGAGATAATTAATTTATAAAACCATTGACAATAACTATCGAAGCGTGTAATATAATACAAGTCGCTGATGACAACGGCCGCGAGAAAAACGAGAGTTTCCTTCCCGCCAAGCCGCAGAAAAAAAGAGGTTGACAAACTTCTTCCAGCGAGATATACTATAAAAGCTGACTCAAGCAGCC